>CBFGUT010000113.1:0-9799 GCA_965652265.1 uncultured Cellvibrionaceae bacterium
CTCGCCTCCACCTGGGAGGGTATCCGCGCCGCCGAAGTACTGGAAAAGGAAGGCATTAACTGTAACCTGACGCTGCTGTTTGGTTTCAATCAAGCCGCCGCCTGTGCCGACGCCGGTGTCTTACTGATTTCCCCCTATGTGGGCCGTATTCTTGACTGGTACAAAGCCAATACCGACAAGAAAGAGTACACCGCCGAAGAAGACCCGGGTGTTATCTCGGTGCGCCAAATCTACAACTACTACAAGCAACACGGTTATAACACTGTGGTTATGGGCGCCAGCTTCCGCAACAAGGGTGAAATTGAAGCGCTGGCAGGCTGTGATCGTCTGACCATTAGCCCACAGTTGCTGGAAGAGTTGAAAAATGATTCCGGGACACTCGAACGCCGTCTTTCACCCGATCAATCCGGTGAAAAGATTGACCGCTTGATCGATACCGAAAGCAGCTTCCGCTATGGCCTCAACGACGATGCCATGGCTACGGAGAAACTGGCCGAGGGTATCCGCAACTTCGCCAAGGATCAGATCAGCCTGGAAAAACTGCTCAAAGAGTTTCCGAGTGCTTGACTTTATCAAAGACCTGCTTGATCCCCGCGCCAGTGAGGGCGGTGATCAAGCAAGTTCTCCACAGCAGCAGTTTCAGCGGGCTGCCGCCGCGCTGATGCTGGAAGTGGCCGCCGCCGATCATGTTTTCGATGAGGCGGAACTGTCCACCTTCAGCGAGGTGATTGCCCGCAGCTTTTCCCTCAGTGAGGCAGAAGTCGAAGCTCTCCATCATCACGCTATTCGCCAGCAGGATGAAGCCGTGTCCCTTTACCAGTTTACCCAACAGGTAAATGAACACGCCGATACTCAGGAAAAATTCAATCTGATCAAAGCCATGTGGCAAGTGGCACTGGCCGACGATCATCTGGACAAGTACGAAGAGCACATTATCCGCAAGGTGGCGGATTTGATTTACGTGTCACACACGGATTTTCTAGTGGCGCGGAACCTCGCCCGGCAGGAACAGCAGGCCTTTCAATCCCAGCAGTAACTACTGGTCACCTTCCAGCATGGTCACCAGATTGGTGAAGGTCTGCTTGTTGTCTTCGTTCAAACCCATCAGCACCTTGTGTGCCTCAATAACTTTGGATTTAACAAGCTCTTCCGATTCGCCATCCACCTCCGGCAAGGCTTGTCGGGGTTGCACCGGTGTTTCCAGCGCATTGCAAATAGTAAAAATATCGGCAAAGCCCATGGTGTCGAGTACACGGTTGATGCTGTCGTTGGTGGAGTAAACCAGTGGACGACTGCCCACGCGCTCGTACCCCAGCAGAGATATCTTGGCCATCAGCCCGAGAGTCGTACTGTCAATGGCCTCGGCCTCGGAAAGATCAAACAATACCGCCTGGAAGTCCGGTGCGCTGAACATATTATCGATAAACTGATCGAAGGAAATGCACAGCGTCAACCGTACATCGCCGATCATTTTGATTACGTAGACACCTTGATGATCGGCAACCAGTATTTGACCAGGTCGCATATTTAAAAACCCCGGCTGATGGTCAGAATGGCAATGTCGTCCGGTGTCTCGCCAATGTCTTCAAGTGCAAGACCCGCGCAAACTGAATCCAGATTTTGCGCCTTTTGCGCCAGCATTTCCAGTAACCAGCTTTCTTTTTGTTCCAGCTCCCGGGAGGGCAAGATTTCCAGCACACCGTCGGAGAAACACACCAGTGAAAATTGTTTGGGCAAATGCAGACTGTGCACCTGCCACTGGATATCGCGAAAAATACCTACCGGCTTGCCACGCCCCTCAAGAAACTGAGCTTTTCCCTCGACCACTAATACCGGCATGGGCAAATGCCCGGCCACCACGTAGCGCATCTCATCGGTATGGGTATCGATCACCCCCACAAAAAAAGTCAGGTGGTGGTTGAGGCTGGTCTCGTTCAATTCCCGGTTGATATCCTGAAGCATCAAATTGGCGCCGTCGGCAAAGGACGCCTCGTCACTGAACAGCCCCTCCTCGCGCACCATGCGGCTTACCAGATGTTTTAGCCAGATGGTGACAAAGGCTGAGGAGGCGCCGTGGCCGGAGACATCTGCCAGGTAAAATGCCAGGTAGCGCCCGCGAATATGGGCATAGTCGACAAAATCGCCGCTGAGATAGAGTGAAGGGGCGATGTGGTGGGCAATATTGTAACCTTCCGGCGTAACGAAAGGTTTGGGCAGCAGCCGTCGCTGAACTTGCCGGCCCGCCAGCTGATCGCGCTCGAGCACGCGGAGGTTCTCGCGCAATTCCTTGTTGGCCTGTTCCAGGCGCAGGCGATATTTGCGGTTTTCCTCCATCAGATCACAGCGCTCCAGCGCCTTGTGCACTGAGTGCACCAACACCTCCATATCCACAATAGGCTTGATGAGGTAGTCACTGGCTCCCAGACGCAGGGCCGAGACCACATCGCTCATGACCCCGGCACCGGAAATCACGATCACCGGGATATCGACGGAGATTTCGTGAAGCTTGCGCAACACCCCCAGACCATCCAGGCCCGGCATCCTCAGGTCGGTAATAATCAACTCGGGTTGTTGCTCGGCAAACAGCGTCAGGCCCTGGTCGCCATCGCTGGCTTCCAGCACATCAAAACCGCTGTCCTCTAGGTAGGTGGCTATACTCTGCCGCACCGGCGTATCATCGTCGATAATCAGCAGTTTCCGGCTTTTTTCAGTCATCGCACAATCCGCGGATCGCCTCTCTATGCAGTGTGCAGCCCCAAATGGAAAGGCGCCTAACACTACTCCCTTATCAACCTCGACGCAAGCCGTAAAGCTGGAGCCACAGCAATTTGACTGCTAATCTTGACATTAATAGCCGTAAGGCCTGTCCAAGGAGCACACCATGAGCCTGTTTGATAAGTCCTATCAGGAAAAGCGCGACTTTATGCGCATGAAAATAGAAGCCCCCCTGAGTGTGGAACTGCAACACCAGGGTCAAACGCTCACGGGCATGTGCCGGGAGCTGAGCGGCGGCGGTATGCAGGTGGAGCTGGAAGAGCCTCTGGCTAAAGGCGCCGAGGTGGAGGTGAGACTGGCCTCCAATCACGGTCACAGCCCGGAGCTACATGCCCGCGCCCGCGTAGTGAGAGTCACCACTGAGGGCCAAAGTCAGGTTCTGGGGTTGGAGTTATTGGAGGTGCTGGATTGAGAGCACCTCCAACAGGCGGTTGAGCTGGCAGCATAAAGCCGCTCACCGCTAGAAATCGTCAAAATCCTCCATATCACTGCCAAAGGTGTCTTCCACCTCGCCGTCCTTGATCAGGTACTCGCGACGCTGCAGATAGGCATCGCGCAACAGGGTGTACTTGTCGGCGCCGATATCCTGCTCCAGAGCCATCAGCGAGCTGCGGGTATCGATAATGCCCAGCGCTCGCACTTCATAGGCAGTGCGGGTGTGATCGATATAAGTGACGGGGTCGCTGACCCAGTCCGCCGGCAGTGCCGCCGCATCGCGCAGGGTACGCGGCCCCAGCAAGGGCAGTACCAGATAGGGACCATCGTTGACGCCCCATACGGCCAGCGTCTGGCCAAAATCCTCGCCATCGTTTTTTTCCAGACCCATATGGCTGGCTACATCAAACAGCCCGGCGACACCCAGGGTAGTATTGATCAGAAAGCGGCTGGTGTCTTTGCCCGCCTGTCCCGGCTTGCCCTGCAGCAGGCCATTGACCACATTGCGCACCTCCAGCATATTGCTGAACACATTGCCCACCCCGCGCCGCATGGGCTCCGGCGTCACTGCCCGATAACCCTGGGTGACCGGTTTCAGCACATAGGTATCGGCGGCATCGTTAAAGGCGAACATGGCGCGATTGAAGCTCTCCCAGGGGTCCTGCTCCTCGGCATGGCACAGGCCACTCAACCCCAGACACAGCAGGCTAGCGGCAAGTAAACGGATTTTCATGTCAGATTTTCCTTGTGACCTCGGTGGCAGCTCTCGGGGTTATGGCTGCTGTGGAAGCAAGGGTAACAGAATGTCCTGTATCCACAAGGTGTGCAACAGCTCCTCACCCATTTTTACCAGAGCCGCGGGGTCGGGATGGTTGATGTCCCGTGCCAGTTGGGCCAAGGCTTCGCTCCCGGTGGCAGGTTGTGCCTGCAGGCCCTGCAGCAGGTGCACGGTAACGGCATTACTGGCCATAAATCTGACTTCGTCGGCGCGATTGCGGTACACCAGCAGAAAAGTGGGGTCCGCCGGGGGCTCAGCGGGCTGGTAGTCGGGACCCAGGCGGTGTACGGGAAAAACATAGGACAGGGGCCAGACCAGGGGTGACACCTGCCAGTGCGTCTCCAACAGCGAAGACTGCGGGGTCACCTCCGGGGGCAAGTCTGTCGGGGCCACATCCAGCGCCAGCTCCACCCACTCATAGTGGGCCAGCTCCAGCATAAACGGCGGGTCTTCCGCCCGGGGTTCACGGGACTGAAGAAACTGCAGGAATTCCTCACTGATTTCCAGAAAATAGGGAGTCTGGCAGCGATAGCCACTGACAAACTCGCGCACCAGTGCATGCCAGCGCTCGGCGGGGATAATACGGTGCAGCACGGGGAAGGCGCCGCGAATAAACCCCTCAATATTGTTGTAAATGAGGTCGCGATAGATCCCCATGCGCCGGTCCTCAATCGCCGCCGGTGGCGGCTGGGTCTCCGGGTCGCGCAAGTGTGCAGCAAACGCCCGCTGCGCCCGCTGAAACCCGGGTTCAGCAGGACTCACGAACCACCTCCGGCACTGCCAGACTTTCCGGGGCCTGTCGCTGGTAGCGACGTATTTGTTCCACCTCCTGCAGCAATTCCGGCAGGGGCGGAAAGTTGAAATCGCGCTCCAGCAGAGTGGGGATAGCCCCACGGCGGCGGTATAGTGCCTGCAGCAGGTCCCAAACCGGGTCGATTACCGGCGCGCCATGGGTGTCCACACGCAAATCCTCGGCCTCGTGATAGTGGCCCGCCACGTGCACATAGGCCACCCGTTCCAGCGGCAAACTGTGCATAAACTCCAGGGGGTCATAGCGGTGGTTGATACTGTTGACCACAATATTGTTCACATCCAGCAACAGGTCGCAGTCGGCCTCGTCGATCACCGCGCGAATAAAGGCCGCCTCGGTCATCTGCTGCTCGGGAGCACAATAGTAAGAGGCGTTTTCCAGGGCGATGCGCCGGCCGAGAATATCCTGTGCGGTGCGTACCCGCGCGGCCACATAGTGCACCGCCTCTTCGGTAAAGGGGATGGGCAGTAAATCATAGAGCTGGCCGTCGTCGCTGCAGTAGCTCAGATGCTCACTGTACAGGCGGATACGGTGCTCATCGAGAAACCCACCCACTGCTTCCAGCAGGGAGCGATTAAGCGGGGCGGGGGAACCGATGGACAATGACAGCCCGTGACAGACAAAGGGGTAGCGCTCGGTAAAGGCGCGAAACTGCCGCCCCAATCGACCGCCCACTCCGATCCAGTTTTCCGGGGCCACCTCCATAAAATCCAGCGCCCCGGCGGGCAGGCCAGATAAATCGGCCATCAGTGAGCGACGCAGGCCGAGACCCGCGCCGCTGACCGCATACTCCGGTGCAGGCATTATTCGCTACCGCACTTGCCTTCGCCGCATTTACCTTCGCCGTCGGCTTTCTTCTCACCGCCGCACTTGCCTTCACCACACTTACCTTCCTTGTCGGCTTTCTTGTCGCCACCACACTTGCCTTCACCGCACTTGCCTTCCCTGTCGGCTTTCTTGTCTTCTCCGCATTTGCCTTCACCACACTTGCCTTCCTTGTGGGCTTTTTTGTCGTCACCGCACTTGCCTTCGCCACATTTGCCCTCGGCGTGGTTCTCGGCCAGTTGGTAACCACTGTCCAGCGGTTGAGCGGCAAAGGGGTTTTCAGCGGCACTGGCCACGGGGGTCATGGCAGCGGATGCCATAAAAGCCGCACCGACAGCGGCGGCCAGCGGAGATAGGGATTTCTTATTCATAGTGTCACTCCATTTATTGATTTTAAGGGTCGAACAACCATCTCTACCTTAACGACTCTGCCGGGAAAATCCAGTGCCCGAGCACCGAAGTAAGGCAAAGGTCAGTCAAAGGTAGGGTTAAGACGTCCAAAAGCGTCATTTGTTATGCTTTCCCCGAGGGAAATTACGCCATTTTTTTCACCCTGGATCAGTCGCCTCGCTCCACAGCTTGTTAAGACGCTTGTCGGACACGGGAAAACGGGTTTTCAGCGTCTGGGCAAACAAAGACACGCGAAACTCCTCAAGTGCCCAGCGATAGTGCTGCAAGCCGGGATTCTCCGCCAGGCCCTGCTCACCCTCACGGGACAGATAGTCCGCCAGTCGCGCCTCATGGGGTTCGAGCTGGGCCGTGAGTACTCGGTCCTTCTGGGGGTTAAGTGCCGCCTTCTCCAGGCGCTGTTCTATCGCCTGAAGATAACGAGGATACTCGGCAAACCACTCTGGCGGCGTGTGAAACACCATCCCCGGGGTAAACAGGGCCGCCAGTTGCCGGTTGATATCGCCCGCAGCCATCGCCAGGCTGAGAGCATTCCTGCTCTGTTTGAGCTGCTTTTTAATCCCCACCACCTGCGTGAGCACCCCCACCAAGGTTTTCTCCAGCGCCGTTGCGCGTTCCGCCAGTGCTGGCCGGACCGCCGCCAGGCAGGTCTCAAACTCCGCCGCCGTGCGTGGCAGCCTGTCTTCGGGCAAGCCCAATTGCCTCGCAGCGGCCATTAGCAGGTCATCGCTCACCTCTTCGCGCCGGCCGATCGCCACCACTGAGAGACCCAGGTCCCGGCCCCTGAGCAGTTGTTTGTGCAGGTATTTCACGGTATCCCGGCACTGTAACAACAGCAGCCGCGACACCCCGGCCAGTGACCGGGCGTGCGCCTCGGCGGCACTGTCGAGCACCTGCAAAGACACGGAGTCGCCCCTGTCCACCAGCGCCGGATAGGCGCGTATTGCCAACCCCTGCCGCTTGAGCGAAACCGTCTCCGGAAAATCGAAATCCCACTGGGTAATCCCCTCCCGGGTGATATCGTCGGCGGCATCGCGGATATTACTCTGCACCCGCTCGCGATAGCGCGCGCGCAGCTCCGCCAGATCGCGACCCTGCGCCAGTGTCTTGCCGTTTTCATCCATCACTTTGATATTCATACGGTGGAAGTCAGCCAGCGACACCGCCTGCCAGTCGCTCTCCTGCAGTTCTACCAACGTCTGGCGTTTGAGTTGATGCGAGAGCGCCTGGGTGAGCGGAATATTGTCCGCCGCCAGGGCCGCCAGGGCCTTGTCCACCACATCGGGCACGGGCACAAAATGTCGACGCAGTGCCTTGGGCAACCCCTTGATCAGGTCGATGCACTTGTCACGCAGCATGCCCGGCACCAGCCACTCCAGACGCTGCTCCGGTACCTGGTGCAACAAACTGACAGGCACATGGATGCTCACCCCGTCGGCGGGGTGGCCGGGCTCGAAGTGATAGCTGAGCGGCCAGGTGATCCCTTTACAGGTCAGGGCGTTGGGGAACTGGGCTTCGGTAATCCCTGCGGCGCTGTGCTGCATCAGGCGCTCGCGGGGTATATAGAGATAGCGGGGGTCCCCCTCCTCCACCGTTTTGCGCCAGTGCTCGAAGCCCGCCCGGTTGATAATCTCGGCGGGCAGACGCTCGTCATAGAACTGATAAATCACCTCGTCGTCCACGAGAATATCGCGTCGGCGCGACTTGGCCTCCAGCGCTTCCAGTTCGCCAATCAATTGTTGGTTGTGCCGGAAAAAGGCCGGCGGTTTATGGCCGCGACGGGCGTAGCGCCCCTCCACCAGAGCACTGCGGATAAACACCTCGCGACACACGCCGGGATCGATATGGCTATAACTGACGCGCTGTTTTTCCACCAGTGTCAAACCGTAGAGACTGACCTTCTCAAAGGCCTTCACCTGACCACTGCGGGCATCGTAGTGCGGCTCGAAGTAATGTCGCTTGAGCAGGTGCCCCGCCGCCTCCAGTACCCACTCTGGTTCAATTTTGGCCACATCGTGGGCAAATAGCTGGCTGGTCTCCAGAAACTGTGCCGCCACCAGCCATTTGGGACGTTTCTTGTGCTGGGACGAAGCGGGGAAGATGGCAAACTTACGGTTGCGCGCTCCCAGGTATTCGCGCCCCTCCTGGTGAAAGCCGACATTGCCCAGCAAACCGGTAATCAATGCCCGGTGCACTGCGGTATAAGGGGCGGCTTCGCGATTGAAGCGCAGATGCAGTTTCCTGCACATTAGCTTGAGCTGGTGATGGACGTCGCGCCACTCGCGCAGACGCAAGTAGGATAAAAACTCCTTTTTACACTGCTTGCGCAGTTGGTTCTGGCTCAGCGCCTGGCGCTGTTCTTCAAAGTAGTGCCAGAGATTGACATAGGCGAGAAAATCCGACTGTTCGTGGAAAAAGCGCCGGTGCATTTGATCCGCCGCCTGTTGTTTTTCCGCGGGACGCTCACGCGGGTCCTGCACAGACAGAGCGCTGACGATAATCAAGACTTCATCCAGAGCGCCAAGTTGATCGGCCGCCAGCAGCATGCGCGCCAGTTGGGGGTCCACCGACAACTGTGCCAGCCGCCGCCCCTCACCGGTAAGCCGGTTTTTTCCGTCCACGGCGTGCAGCATGTGCAACACCTGGAAACCATCGTTAATCAATCGCGAGTCGGGGGCATCTACAAAGGGAAAGCGGCGAATATCGCCCATGTTCAGCTGCAACATTTGCAGTATCACCGCCGCCAGATTAGTGCGCAGGATTTCCGCATCGGTGAAAGCTGGCCGATTGAGGAAATCCTCCTCACTGTAGAGACGAATACAAATGCCGTTGCTCACCCGGCCACAGCGGCCTTTGCGCTGGTTGGCACTGGCCCGTGAGATGGGCTCCACTGGCAACCGCTGTACCTTGGTGCGCACACTGTAGCGGCTGATACGCGCCACTCCGGTGTCGATAACATAGCGGATGCCCGGCACAGTGATGGAGGTTTCCGCCACATTGGTGGCCAGCACCACCCGCCGCCCCTTGTGGGCGGAAAACACACGGTTCTGCTCCGCCAGGCTCAGGCGGGCATAAAACGGCAATACCTCCAGGTGCTTGAAGTCGGCCTCACGCAGGCGTTTGGCAGTCTCGCGAATTTCGCGCTCGCCGCTGAGGAAGACCAGAATATCGCCTCCCCTGCCCCCCGGCTGGCCGCGCTCATAGTGTTGAATTTCCGCAATGGCATCGAGCACCGGTTGGTAGCTGTCGCCATCGCCCTCCCCCGTTTCCAGGGGTGGGCGATACCAGACTTCCACCGGATAGGTTCGCCCCGACACCTCGATAATGGGCGCATTATCAAAATGCGCGGAGAAACGTTCCACGTCGATGGTGGCAGAGGTGATAATCAGTTTGAGATCGGGGCGTTTGGGCAACAACTGTTTGAGATAGCCGAGCAGAAAATCGATATTGAGGCTGCGCTCGTGGGCCTCGTCGATGATCAGGGTATCGTAGCGATTGAGAAAGGGGTCCTGCTGAATTTCGGCCAGGAGGATGCCATCGGTCATCACCTTAATGAGGGTTTTATCGTCGGCCTTGTCGGTAAAGCGCACCTGGTAGCCCACTGTCTCCCCCAGTGGGCTCTGCATCTCCTCGGCCACGCGCGCCGCCACTGTCTGCGCGGCAATACGTCGCGGCTGGGTATGACCAATCATACCGCGCACACCCAGGCCCAGTTGCAGGCAAATCTTGGGCAGCTGGGTGGTCTTGCCCGAGCCCGTCTCCCCCGC
>CBFGUT010000114.1:0-9768 GCA_965652265.1 uncultured Cellvibrionaceae bacterium
CCACCCTCCGTTCAGGAGACGCGTATTCTAATGATAACTTGGCGCAGGTCAACAACTTTTTTTCAGGGTCGGCCAGGCTCGCGTCCCACAGCCACCGGCGTTATACTCTGCGCTCGAAATACCAGAGGCGGAACATGAGATCAGTATTGTTATTACTACTGCTGTGCCTGGCCCTGCCGTTGGCGGCCGAAGATACGGCGGTCTACCCCTTTAGTAACCCCGCGGACAGACAACGTTTTCAGCAGTTTACCGAAGAGCTGCGTTGTCCCTGGTGTCAAAACCAGAGCCTGGCTGGGTCGGACTCCATGGTTGCCGAGGATTTGCGCCGGGAGATTTATGAACAGATCCAGGCGGGCAAGAGTGATCGCGAGATTATCGACTATATGGTCGCGCGCTACGGTGACTATATTCTCTATCGGCCCCGTCTGACCCCCGCCACCATTGTGCTTTATGTGGCGCCTGTGCTCTTTTTCGTTATCGGCGTAGTGGTCTTGCTGGTCATTGTGCGGCGACGTCGGCGAGCGGTCAGAGACGTGCCCGATACCCATCTCAGTGATGCCGAGCGCGAGCGCCTGGCCCAACTCCTGCGGCAGGAGGGTCGTCAATGACATTGCTCTGGCTGGGCGCTATACCCCTGATTCTGCTGACATTACTGGCCGTCGCCTGGCCCCTGATGGGCTTTCGTCGACAGCGCAACAGCTTGACCGCTGTGGCAGCCCAGCGCCGCCAGGCCAATATCCGACTCTATCATGAGCACGTGGATGAGCTGGAGCGCGATCTGGCCGAGCAGCGCATCAGTGCCGAACAGTACCAGCAACTGCATACCGAGGCCCAGCGCAACCTGCTGGACGATGAAACACTGCTGGTGACAGCCGAAGCCAACAACCGGGGCAGGGTACTGCTGGCCCTGGCAGCGCTGCTGGTTATCGCTCTGGGCATTGGCCTCTATGCCTGGCGTGGCAATGCCTCCGATGTCCAGGTCGCCGAACGCCACCGTCAGCTGCTGGCCGCCGACATGGCTGACTATCAACAGCGCAACAACCCCGGCCCGGCGCGCACCCGTGAGATGATCAGTATATTGCGCGAACGGGCCGCCGAGCGTCCCGACAATGCTCAATACTGGTATCTGCTGGCGCGCTATCAACTGGCTCTGGGCGAAGTGGATGCGGCCACCGAGGCCCTGCGACAGGTGCGTCGCCTGCACCCGGAGGACGCCGGCAATACTGCACAGCTGGCACAGGCACTGTTTCTGCAGGGTAATAACCGTATTACCGGAGAAATTCGCGACCTGGTGCGCGATGCGCTCTTTACCGACCCCGAGGAGCCCACCGCCCTGGGGTTGGCGGGTATCGACGCCTATCAAACCGGCGACTATCGGGCGGCTATCGATTACTGGAGTCGGGTATTGCCGACACTGCCACCCGACTCGCAAACCTACCAGGCCCTGAGTGCCGGTATTGAACGCGCCCGTCGGCAACTGGGCGAAGCGCCTGCCGAACCCGCGGAAGGCATATCCTGGCAGTTGCCGGTAACCATCACCCTCGCCGAGGATCTGACGTTACCCGAGAGTGCGACTTTGTTTGTGATGGTGCGCGAAGCCGGCGGCAGCCCCATGCCCCTACTGGTGACAAGACGTTCCGCCGATCAGTTTCCAATGTCAATTGTCATGAATGAAACCATGGCCATGACAACTATAGAAAATCTGGACCTTTTTGAGCAATTGGAAGTGGTGGCCAGGATTTCACTCAGCGGCAACGCCAGCCCGGCCAGCGGAGATATGCAGGGAAGCAGTGGCAGTCTGGATGCGTCGGCGCTTCCCGAAGCGGTAGAGGTGCAGATTGACCAGCGTTTGCCCTGATTTTGCCCCCTTGATCACAGTTTTAACAAGCGACCGGCTGGCGGTAAAAAACTTGTGCCGATTGCCCGTGTCAATGGTGTTACAGGGGCGGCTTTAGGTGTAAAATTCCGGCCTTTATGCCGGTTTAGACACGCGCCACACTGGCCCGAACCGGATGGCATGGCTCAACCATAACGAGTAACAGGGACCTATGCGGTTAAAGTGTATCAAGCTGGCGGGCTTTAAGTCTTTTGTCGACCCCACCACAGTCAACTTCCCCAGTAACCTCTGTGCCGTGGTGGGTCCTAACGGCTGTGGCAAATCCAATATTATCGACGCCGTGCGCTGGGTCATGGGTGAATCATCCGCCAAGAACCTGCGCGGTGAATCCATGACTGACGTCATTTTCAACGGTTCCGGGGGCCGCAAGCCCGTGGGTCAGGCGTCTATTGAGCTGATCTTCGACAACAGTGACGGTTCACTGGCCGGCGAGTACGCGGCTTTTACTGAAATATCCATCAAACGCAAGGTCAGCCGCGACGGCCAGAACATCTACTACCTGAACGGTGCCAAATGTCGCCGCCGTGACATTACCGATATCTTCCTGGGCACGGGTCTAGGCCCCCGCAGCTACGCCATTATCGAACAGGGCATGATCTCTCGTCTGATCGAGGCCAAACCCGAGGAGTTGCGCGTTTATGTGGAGGAGGCCGCCGGTATCTCCAAGTACAAGGAGCGCCGTCGCGATACCGAGAACCGCATGCGCCGCACCCAGGAGAATCTGGAGCGCCTGCAGGACATTCGCGATGAGCTGGAGCGACAGCTGGCGCGCCTGGAGCGCCAGGCCCAGGCGGCGGAAAAATACACCGAATTGAAAAAGCAGGAGCGCGAACTCAAGGCGCGCACCCAGGCGCTGAAGTACCGCGAACTGGACGAGCGCGCCCGGGGTCGGGACGACGCCATCCGCGAGCTGGAACTGAAAATGGAGTCCCATATCACCGAGCAGGTGAACAAGGACACCCTCATCGAGAAGCACCGCAGCGAATATACCGAGCTGGGTGACAAATTCAACGAAGTGCAGGGGCGCTTCTACGCCATTGGCGCCGACATCGCCCGCATTGAGCAGGGCATCAAACACTCCGAGGAGCGCAATCGCCAGCTGCAGAGCGACCTGGAGCGCACCGAGCGCGAAAGCCGCGAGGCCGATGAGCGGCTGAAAGTCGACCAGGACAAGGCGGAACTCTGGCAGGCCGAGTTACTGGAGCTGGAACCGGAACTGGAGCAATTGGTAGCCGCAGAGAGCATATCCGGCGAGCAATTGCACGAGGCCGAGGAGCAAATGCAGCGCTGGCAGGCCGAGTGGGACGACTTCAACCAGCGCGCCGCCGAACCCCGTCAGCGCGCCGAGGTACAACAGTCGCGTATCCAGCACCTGGAGCAGGTTCAGCAGCGCCTGTTGAGCCGTGCCGACAAGCTCAAGCAACAGAAAAGCGAATTGGGCGAGCTGGAAGAAGACGACGCCATTGCCCAGATTCAGGAATCACTGGCCGAGCGGGAAATGCTGGCCGAGGAGAAACGCCAGGCCCTGGACAGTGAAGCGGCTCATCTCGATGATCGGCGCGCCCGCGGTCAGGCGCTGGCCGAGCAGTTGGACGAGGCCCGCAGCCGCCTGCAGAGTATGCGCGGTCGCCGCGCCTCCCTCGAAGCCCTGCAACAGGCGGCGCTAGGAGAGAAAAGCTCCGCTGTCAGCGACTGGTTGGAAGCGCGCGGCCTGGGCGGCAACCCCCGCCTGGCGGAGACGGTCAGCGTCAGCGACGGCTGGGACAAGGCGCTGGAAACCGTATTGGGCAACACCCTTCAGGCCGTGTGCGTGGAGGGGACGGACGCCGTCAGCGGTGTGCTGGGCGATCTTGAACAGGGCGAATTGATCCTGCTGGATACCCGGGCTCGTCGCCACGTCGAGCCCCAGGGCACGCTGCCCACCCTGGCCAGCAAAGTGGAGGCCGAGTGGGATGTCTCCGGCTTGCTTACCGGGATTTTTGTGGCCGAGGACCTCAACGCCGCCCTCAGCGCGCGCGACTCACTGGGCGCCGGTGAATCCATTGTCACCCGCGACGGGCTGTGGATTGCCAGCCACTGGTTCAAGGTCTTGCGCGACAGCGACGCCAGTGCCGGGGTCATTGCCCGCCGACAGGAGCTCGAAGAACTTATCGAGGCTATTGCCACCGCCGAGGAGCAGGTGACACAACTGGCCGAGGAGCAACAGCTGGTACGCGAGGGTATTAAAACCAGTGAGCAGACGCGCGAAAACCTGCGCCGCGAGTTGGATGAACAACAACGCCAGCACAGCGAGCTCAAATCCGAGTTGAGTGCGCGCCAGGCGCGTATCGAGCAGCAGAGCATGCAGCGTTCGCGACTGGAGCAGGAAATCCGTGAAGTGCGTGAACAAATGGAACAGGAGGCCGAACAGCTGGCCGAAGCGCGCACCATTTTGTCCGAGGCGATTGCCGCCATGGAAGAGGATACCGATGCGCGCGAACAGTTGCTGCGTCGCCGTGACGAGATACGCGGCAAACTTGACAGTGCCCGTCAGCAGGCCCGTCACGACAAGGACAAGGCCCACGAGTTGCAGCTGCGCGAATCGGCACTGCGCAACCAACTCGAAGGGGTACGACTGGGTATCAGCCGGTTGCGTGAACAGAGCGAACGCCTTAGCGAAAGGCGGGAACAACTGGCCGACTCGCTGGCGGACAACCGCGATCCCGCCGAGGAAAACAAACTGGAGCTGGAGGCGGCCCTGGCCAAGCGGTTGGCAGTGGAGGAAGACCTCACCGAGGCCCGCCGTGCACTGGAGACGGTAGAGCACGCCCTGCGCGCCGCCGAGCAGGAACGCGGCCGCGCCGAACAACAGGTGCAGGCACTGCGATCACAGCTGGAACAGGAGCGCCTGGCCGCCCAGACATTTTCCGTGCAGCGCACTACGTTGGCCGAGCAACTGGCGGCGGACAATTTTGATTTGCAAACCCTGCTGGACAACCTGCAGGAAGGAGAGACACTGGAACCTCTGGAACAGGAACTGGAGCAAATTGCCGCGCGTATCAATCGCCTGGGGCTGATTAACCTCGCCGCCATCGACGAATACCAACAGGAATCGGAACGCAAACGCTACCTGGATGCCCAGAACGAAGACCTGCACGAGGCTCTGGAAACCCTGGAAAACGCCATCAAAAAAATCGACCGGGAGACGCGCACCCGCTTCAAGGAAACCTTCGACCAGGTTAACAGCGGTTTGCAGGAGCTGTTTCCCAAGGTGTTTGGCGGCGGCCACGCCTACCTGGAACTGACCGGCGAGGATCTGCTGGACACGGGTATTGCCATCATGGCGCGACCACCGGGCAAGCGCAACAGCACCATCCATCTTTTATCCGGTGGTGAAAAGGCACTGACCGCTATTGCGCTGGTGTTCTCTATTTTCCGTCTCAATCCGGCGCCTTTCTGTATGCTTGACGAAGTGGACGCGCCCCTGGATGACGCCAACGTGGGCCGCTATGCACGCATGGTGCAGGATATGTCCGAACAGGTACAATTTATTTATATTACCCACAACAAAATCGCCATGGAGATGGCCCACCAATTGATGGGAGTCACCATGCACGAGCCGGGCGTCTCGCGCCTGGTGACTGTGGATGTGGACGAAGCCGCTGAACTGGCGGCGGTATAAACCGGCTTATCGGAATCTGACTATGCACGAATGGTTAACTTTCATTGTTGTATTCTTGATTGTTGGCATCCTGCTCGACGGCTGGCGACGTATGCGCAATGCCCGCCGGGATACCATTCGTATGGCGCGCAAACCGCGCCGGGAAGAGGGCAGTTCACTGGCGGATAGCGGCTACACCAGCGAGCTTCCCAATGGTGGCGCACGAGTAGTTCCCAAACGCGATGCTCCGGCTCGAAATGACAAGGCCCGGGGAGAAACATCGCCATCGCGTATTCCCCAACAGGTGACACTCAACCTGGATGAATCCGTGCCCATGTTGATGGAATCGGTGGAAGAGCGTACCGAACCGGTTATCGACGATGATCCCACAGTGAGCGCCCCCCTGGACCGTGAATTGCGCCGCGAACCCAGCTTTTCCGCACTCGATGAAGACCTGCACGAGGACGCTGAAGAACCTGACCTGTCAACCCACGACCCTGAGCCAGAGGCAGGTACTACACCAGCCCCGCCGGACGAGGTCATTATTATCAATGTCATGGCAGCGCCGGGAAGTTATTTTCAGGGAGCAGAGCTGCTTGATGCACTGTTGCAAAACGGCATGCGCTTTGGCGGCATGGAGATTTTTCACCGTCATCAGGAGGCCAGTGGCCACGGACCGGTATTGTTCAGTCTCGCCAATATGGTGAAGCCCGGAACTTTTGACCTGGACACCATGGAGAATTTCCAGACGCCCGGGGTCAGCCTGTTCCTGACACTGCCGTTGAAAAGCGATAGCCTGCGCGCATTTGACCTGATGCGCGATATTGCTCAGGACCTGTGTGATGCGCTGGGCGGTGAACTCAAGGATGAAAATCGCAGCGTCATGACACGCCAGACTATGGAGCATTGTCGCCAGCGGATTACCGATTACGAGCGCCGGCGCCTGTCGCGCGCCGGGGTCTGATCAGGTTTTGCGAAACACGTGAAAAAAGGTGAGTGAGCTTGTCTGAACCCATTCCCACGCGAGTGCGCGATGCAGTAGAGGCGCTGCGTGAACAAATTCACCGGCACAACTACCGTTATTACACGCTGGATGAACCCAGCATTCCCGATGCTGAGTATGACCGCCTGCTGCGTGAACTGGCAGACTATGAAAAACAATACCCCGCGTTAATCACTCCTGATTCCCCCACCCAGCGGGTGGGCGCCAGCCCTTTGGCCGCCTTCGCCAGCGCGCCTCACGCCATGCCTATGTTGTCGTTGGACAATGCCTTCGATGACGATGAGCTACGCGCCTTTGATCAACGCATTCGCGATCGTCTGAAAACCGATGAACAATTGGGCTATGCCTGTGAGCCCAAGCTGGACGGTGTCGCCATCAGTCTGCTGTACGAGGACGGTCACCTGCAACGGGCCGCCACTCGCGGTGATGGTAATGTGGGTGAGGACATTACCCAGAATGTGCGCACTATCAAATCGGTTCCGCTAAAACTTTACGGAAACAATATACCGGCGCGCCTGGAAGTGCGGGGCGAGATCTTTATGCCCAAGGCCGGTTTTGCCACCCTCAACACCCGCGCCCAGGAGCGCGGTGAAAAAACTTTTGTCAATCCACGAAATGCCGCGGCGGGCAGCCTGCGCCAGCTGGATGCCCGTATCACGGCCAACCGCCCTCTGAAACTCTGTGCCTACAGCGTCGGCGTGGTAGAGGAGGGAAGCCTGCCCGAGCGACACAGTGACATTCTCTACCAGTTGGCCGATTGGGGTTTCCTGATCAACAGTGAAATGCAGGTGGTGGAGGGCATTGCTGCCTGTATCGACTACCAGCAGCAATTGCTGCAAAAACGCGATCAACTCAGTTACGATATCGACGGCGTGGTCTTTAAGGTCGACCGTTTGGACCTGCAGGAAAAACTTGGATTTGTCTCGCGGGCACCGCGCTGGGCCATCGCCTATAAATATCCCGCCCAGGAAGAAATCACGCAATTGCTGGATGTGGATTTTCAGGTGGGCCGCACCGGAGCCATTACGCCGGTGGCGCGTCTGGAGCCCATTTTTGTGGGCGGTGTAACTGTCTCCAATGCCACCCTGCATAACCGCGATGAAATCGCCCGCCTGGACGTTCGCAAGGGTGATACGGTCATCGTTCGCCGCGCCGGCGATGTTATTCCTCAGATTGTGGGTGTGGTGAGCGAACGCCGGCCGCAAAACGCCACTGCCATAGAATTTCCGGACCACTGCCCGGTCTGTCATTCGCCCGCCGTGCAAATCCCCGGTGAGGCCGTGGTACGCTGTGAAGGTGGACTGATTTGTCCGGCTCAGCGCAAGGAAGCCCTGATTCATTTCGCTTCGCGCAAGGCGATGGATATCGACGGACTGGGCGACAAGCTGGTGGATCAGCTGGTGGATCGCGATCTGGTGCATACACCCGCCGATCTCTACACCCTGGATGTGGATACGCTGGCGGGGCTGGAGCGCATGGGGCAAAAGTCGGCGGAAAATCTGTTGGCGGCGCTGGAGAAAAGCAAGGAAACGACACTGGCCCGTTTTATCTATGCCCTTGGCATTCGCGAAGTGGGGGAGGCCACCGCGCGCAACCTGGCCACACACTTTGGCCGTTTCGATGAATTGGCCGCGGCCGATCAGGACGCCCTGCAACAGGTGACCGATGTGGGGCCGGTGGTGGCGCAATTCGTGGTGGATTTTTTTGCCAACAGCGAAAATCAGCGTGCGGTAGCGGCGCTGCGCGAAGCCGGTGTACACTGGCAGGAAGCCTCCGGACAAGCGCGGGAAAACCGGCCACTGGAAGGGCTCACCTATGTACTGACCGGCACCCTGGAAGCCATGACACGGGATGAGGCGAGTGACAAGCTGCGCACCTTGGGTGCCAAGGTGGCCGGCAGCGTTTCCAAAAATACCGATTACCTGGTGGCCGGCCCCAGTGCCGGCTCCAAATTGACCAAAGCCGAATCCCTCGGCATTGAGATTATCGATGAGGCCGAACTTTTGGCCCTGTTTGATCAGCATGGGTAATAACGATGGAAGCCGAATCAATAGTTTACGGTTGCATTAAAGACAGTCTGGTGGGGGCTCAACAAAGTGAGCGTATCCGCGCCAACCGTCATGCCATGCTGGCACTGCCTCATGCCGATGAGTGGCCATTCCTGTGCCAGGAAATGTTTTCCATTCCCGATCCGGTTGTTCACGCAGGGCAGTATCAAACCGAGGTTATGCACTTCGGCGCCAGTTACCGGGCGGTGGAGTATGAGTGGAACCAGTGGTTGGAGCAGTTTGAATCCCTGCTGAAAAACATGTACTGGGTTTCCGCCACGGTGCACCTGGAAACCGAACTCTGCGGCACCCACACCTTTACCTGGGAGTCGCGCCGCAATTTTCACACTCCGGGGTCGGATGACATTTATGTCACCTGCCAATGGAGTCATGAAGACGTATTGCGTCTCTAAGGGAATGAGTATGGAACCTGCTCTGCGTTTTCGCCGTCTGCGCCGCACTGCCAGCTTGCGCAGCCTGGTGCGCGAGCATCAGCTGCACCCGACGGACTTGATTCTGCCGATTTTTGTGGAAGAAGAGATTGACGATCTGGTGCCCATCGACGCCATGCCCGGCGTGGTGCGCTACCCGGAGTCCGCCCTGGCAGAGGCCGTTACCCGCGCCTGGAAAGCGGGCATTCGCGCGGTGTTACTGTTTGGTGTCTCCCACCATAAAGATGACTGCGGCAGCGACAGCTGGCACGATGAGGGTTTGTTGACACGCATGATCCGCACAGCAAAGCAGGCCGCGCCGGAGATGGTGGTGATCAGCGACAACTGTTTTTGCGAGTACACCACCCACGGCCACTGTGGCGTCGTCAATGCGGACGATGTAGACAATGATGCTACCTTGGTAAATTTGCAAAAGCAGGTGGTGGCTTGCGCCCGTGCCGGTGTCGATATGATCGCCCCCTCGGGTATGCAGGATCATATGGTCAGTGCCATTCGCCAGGCGCTGGATACCGCCGGCTATTCTCATCTGCCGGTCATGTCCTACTCCACCAAGTTCGCCTCGGCTTACTACGGCCCCTTCCGGGATGCAGTGGACAGCAACTTCAAGGGCACGCGCGCCAGCTATCAAATGGACCCTGCCAATGGTCGCGAAGCCCTGGCCGAATCTCTGCGTGATGAAGCGGAGGGCGCGGACATTCTTATGGTCAAGCCGGGTATTGCCTACCTGG
>CBFGUT010000115.1:0-9767 GCA_965652265.1 uncultured Cellvibrionaceae bacterium
GTGGTGGCCGGCCCCGAGGCCGGGCGTTTCTTTCCCGATGCCGACACCGGCGAGTATCGCTACAGTACCGAGGCCGTCAACCTGTTAATGAAGGTGGAGACTCACAATCACCCCACGGCCATATCGCCCTTTTCCGGTGCCGGTACCGGCGCCGGCGGTGAAATTCGCGACGAGGGCGCCGTGGGCCGCGGCTCCAAGCCCAAGGTGGGATTGACGGGGTTTACCGTGTCCAACCTGCAGATTCCCGATTTCGTGCAGCCCTGGGAGCAGCCCTACGGCAAGCCGGATCGCATTGCCAGCCCGCTGGATATTATGCTCGAGGGGCCCATTGGCGGTGCCGCCTTCAATAATGAATTTGGCCGCCCCAATATTTGCGGGTACTTTCGCACCTTCGAGGAAAACTATGACGGCGAGCGCCGCGGCTATCACAAGCCCATTATGCTGGCTGGTGGTTACGGCAATATCCGCAGCGAGCATGTGGAAAAGCCCCCCTTCGCCCCCGGCGCCAAGCTGGTGGTGCTGGGTGGCCCGGCCATGCTGATTGGCCTGGGGGGCGGCGCGGCCTCCTCCATGGATTCGGGTACCTCCTCGGAGGACCTCGATTTCGCCTCGGTGCAGCGCCAGAACCCGGAGATGGAAAGGCGCTGCCAGGAGGTGATCGATCGCTGCTGGCAGCTGGGTGAGCACAACCCCATCGCCTTTATTCACGACGTGGGCGCCGGCGGTCTCTCCAACGCCTTCCCGGAACTGGTAAAGGACGGCGGCTGTGGCGGCCGCTTTGACCTGCGCAAGGTGCCCAACGACGAGCCGGGTATGAGCCCGCTGGCCATCTGGTGCAACGAGTCGCAAGAGCGCTACGTACTGGCTATCCAGCCGGCGGACCTGCCGCGTTTTGAGGCGATCTGCCAGCGCGAGCGCGCGCCCTATGCCGTGGTGGGCGAGGCTACCAGTGAGCAGCACCTGCTGGTGAACGATACCCACTTCGACGCCAACCCCGTGGACTTGCCCATGTCGCTGCTGTTTGGCAAGCCGCCGAAGATGCACCGCGAGGCCGAAGCCTACGCCCCCGCCACCAGTGACTTCGCCACCGACGATGTACATATCAATGACGCCGCCGAGCGCGTACTCAAACACCCGGCGGTGGCCAGCAAGAGTTTTCTGATTACCATCGGCGACCGCTCGGTGACCGGGCAGGTGGTGCGCGACCAGATGGTGGGCCCCTGGCAGGTGCCGGTGGCCGACTACGCCATGACCACAGTCGGCTATGACTCCGTGAAGGGTGAAGCCATGAGCATGGGTGAACGCACCCCGCTGGCACTGCTGGATGCTCCGGCGTCCGGGCGCATGGCGGTGGGCGAGGCGATTACCAATATTGCCGCTGTGCCTATTGCCGGGCTCAGTGATATCAAGCTCTCCGCCAACTGGATGTGTGCCGCCGGGCATCGCGGTGAGGACGAAAAACTCTACCGCACCGTGGAGGCCGTGGGCATGGAACTCTGCCCGGCGCTGGGCATCACCATTCCGGTGGGCAAGGACTCCATGTCTATGCGTACCACCTGGCGCGACGAGGCGGGCGATAAAGCCGTGACCGCGCCCCTGTCACTGGTGATCTCGGCCTTTACGCCGGTGACCGATGTGCGCCAGGCGGTGACCCCTCAATTGCGCATCGACCAGGGTGCCAGCGAATTGTTGTTGATTGATCTGGGGGCGGGCCGCAACCGCCTGGGCGGATCGATTCTGGCGCAGACCTACAACTGCCTGGGTGAGACCCCGGCGGACCTGGATGAGCCGGCACATCTGCGGGGCTTTTTCGAGGCCACCCAGCGGGCGCTGGCCGAGGGACTTCTACTCGCCTATCACGATCGCAGCGATGGCGGGTTGTTTACTACCCTCGCCGAGATGGCCTTTGCCGGCCACATCGGCCTGGACATTCATATCGATGCCCTCGGCGACTGCCCGCTGGCGGCGCTGTTCAATGAAGAACTGGGTGCCGTGGTGCAGGTGCGCCGCGAGCAACGGGAGAGACTGCTCGCGCTCTACGCTGACGCCGGCCTGCAGGCGCTGGTGCACCCAATCGGTCAGCCCTCCGATGAGGACTGCCTGCGCATCAGCCAGCGCGGTGAGGTGATTTTCGATCAGTCGCGGGCGGTGTTGCAGAGCCTCTGGAGTGAGACCAGCTATCAGTTGCAGGCGCTGCGCGATAACCCCGACTGCGCCCGCCAGGAATTTGAGGGCCTGTTAAAGCAGGACCCGGGTCTGTCGGCGAAACTGACCTTTGATCTTCACGAGGACGTGGCCGCGCCACTGATCAACACCGGGGTACGTCCGCGTCTGGCGGTACTGCGTGAGCAGGGCGTCAACAGCCAGGTGGAGATGGCTGCCGCCTTTGACCGCGCCGGTTTCAGTGCCATCGATGTGCATATGAGTGATTTGCTGGCCGGGCGTGTGAACCTTGACGACTTCAAGGGTCTGGTGGCCTGTGGGGGTTTTTCCTATGGCGACGTGCTGGGTGCGGGGGAAGGCTGGGCCAAGACGGTGCTGTTCAACCCGCAGGTGCGCGATGCTTTTGAGGGCTTTTTTCACCGCCCCGATACCTTCAGCCTGGGGGTGTGTAACGGTTGTCAGATGATGTCCAACCTGCGCGATTTGATTCCCGGCGCCGACCACTGGCCGCGCTTTGTCCGCAATTTGTCGGAACAGTTCGAAGCGCGCTTTTCGCTGGTGCGCATTGATGAATCACCCTCGGTGCTGTTTACCGGCATGGCCGGCTCCCATCTGCCCGTGGTTGTCTCTCACGGTGAGGGGCGAGCCGAGTTTGCCAGCGACGCCGCCCGCGACGCCTGCCACAGCAGTGGCACCGTGGCCATGCGCTATATCGACAATCACCTGGCGGTCACCGAGTCCTACCCGGCCAACCCCAATGGCTCGCCACTGGGCATCACCAGTGTCATTAGTCGCGACGGCCGCGCCACCATCATGATGCCCCACCCGGAGCGTGTCTTCCGCACGGTCACCAACTCCTGGCACCCGGATGACTGGCAGGAAGATGGTGCCTGGATGCGACTGTTCCGCAATGCGCGGGTGTTTGTGGGCTAGCTGAACGGTGAACGAAGAACGAAAGACGGCGAACGGTAAAAGGTGGTCGCTCTTAAGTGCGGTTGACGCTGGACGGTGGCGGTCGTTCGCCCACGGTGGCTTGCAGTTCCAGCTCCTGGGGCAGGCGGCTGTCGCTCTGGGGGCGCAGGATGCGGATATTAATGCGCGTGCCGGGGGGAATGTCGGCCACCTGATTGAGCCCCTGGCGCTCGTTACCGATGGGTTGGCCATTGATATGGGTGATCACATCGCCGGGGCGCATACCGGCCACCTGCGCCGGATTGCCCGGCAACACGCGGGTCACCAGTACACCCGTGACATTTTGTAACCCCAGGCTCTGGGCAATGGCCGGGGTAATGCGCTCCACATCCAGTCCCAGCCAGCCGCGTACCACGCGACCGTAGCGGACAATACTTTCCAGGGTTTTCATGGCATCGTCAGCGGGCACGGCAAAGCCGATGCCCACGGTGTCGTCAATGACCGCTGCGTTAATGCCCAGCAGCTTACCGCTGGCGTCGATCAGCGCTCCGCCGGAGTTGCCGGGGTTGATAGCGGCGTCGGTCTGGATATAGTTCTCGTAGGCGCTGAGTCCCAGGCCGTAGCGGCTAAGAGCGCTGACAATGCCCTGGGTCACTGTTTGCCCCACACCAAAGGGATTGCCGATGGCGAGCACCACATCGCCCACCCGTGCGCGGCCCGGATTGCCAATCTCAATGGGTGTGAGGTTTTCCAGCTCCACTTTGAGCACCGCCAAATCGCTCTCCGGGTCGTTGCCGATAAAAGTGGCCCGGGCGCGGCGGCCGTCGTGCAGCAGTACCAGAATCTCGTCGGCGCCGTCGATCACATGATTGTTGGTGAGCAGGTAGCCTTCTTCACTGACGATCACCCCCGAGCCCAGCGCCGACTGCATACGTTCCTGCTGCGCCGGGTTGCGAAACAGATGCCGGTACAGGGGGTGGTCGGCCAGTGGGTGGCGGCGGGTCTCCGTCAGCCGGCGCGAATAAACGTTGACCACGGATTCAGCAGCGCGGCTGACGGCGTCGGCATAGGACTGGGGAGGTTGGGCCGTGGTAGGCGGTGCCGTTGGACTGGCGGTGTGGGGACGCAGGTCGGGGAAGAAAAAAAACACCAGCACCGCCACCAGTAACCCCGCCAGTACCGGCCAGGCGAGGAAGCGCAGCAGTGAATGGATGGTCATGGTGTGCGTGTCTGTCCCACTCAGGAAGTTTTTTCCGAACGTCGGCCCGGTTCCTCGGCTGGGGTGTCGACATCGCTGTCGCCCAGGCCGTAATCCTCACTCAATGTGCCCTTGCTGCCGTGGCGCTTGGGTGCCCAATCGCGTGGGGCCTCCACGTAGTCCGCGTGCAACTGGGTTTCGCTGTTGTCCTCACCCGGCAGCGATGTTTTCATATTGCCCAACAATTGCCGGCTGATCTCCGGGGTGGTGAGCTTGAGCGCGCTATTGGCCAGGTGCTCGTGAATCGCCCGATAGTTTTCGGTGAGATTGTTGACCAACTCGGCTGTCTGGGCGAAATGCTCGGTGACATCGCGCTGATAGGCGTGCAATTTGTCCTCGGTATCGCTCAGGCGTTTTTCCAGCTCGCTGCTGCGCTGTGGCCGCGTTCCGCGGGCCGCCAGCAAATAGCCGACAATGCCTCCAGCAGCGAGGGTGATCAAGCAGGCAATAACGACGGTACTGAGTGAAAACACAACAATCTCCTCACAGGGCAGCCGGACCCGGCTGCGCTTTGGCTATAGTGCTGGGTATTAACCCGCAATGCAATTCTATTATACGGGGTTTTTACGGCGAAAGTTAACGCCATAAACGGCTCCCTGCCGTATTCACGGCAATACCGGCTTTGTTCCCGCCCAACGGTTCTTTGTCAGATTTACAAAAGCTGACGGGGTTTTGTAGCCGGGTATGCTGGCAAGGAGACTCAGGCTCTGGTAGTCCGCGGGGGGCAGAGACTAAAAGTGGCGCGGCGCCCGCTCAAGAGCGCGGAATGAAAATTGCTTCTCCGGGTTGCTGACAATGAAACACTGCTACTTGTCGGAAAGCGCTCGCGCCCGGTAATTATTCAGCGGTTGCCTTTCACTTTGTGATGTGCGCCGGGCGCCCGCCGAACCACCGGATTTGAGACGTGGGGATAAGTTCGGTTTCACCAATACATCCGTCGACAACAACCCCACCGACAACAACATGGGTTATCAATGTCTGCAAAACACCGCTATTCATGGCCTACAAGTCGATTTTCCGTGTGGCAGGCGATTGTGCTGCCGGGCCTCTTCAGCTGTCACGCCCACTCCAGTCAGTCCACCCTGTTACCGGCCAGTCGCCAGGCCGGCGATATCGCCACTTTATGGTGGGTAATGTTTTATGGTGCCTGTGCCATTTTTATCGCGGTGATGGTGGTGCTGGCATTGAGTCTGTGGCGCTCGCGTTCGGGTCGCCAGGGCTCGCTGACGAGCCGCGCCAGCCGCAATCTGGTATTGGTGGCGGGTGTGCTGATTCCCACGGCGGTGATTATCGCTCTGGTGGGTGGCAGCCTGATGCTGGGCAATGCGATCTCGGCGACACCGCCGGACGAGGCCCTCAAAATACGCGTCACCGGATGGATGTGGTGGTGGGAAGTCGAGTACCTGGATCAGAACGATCAGGTAATCGCCACCACCGCCAATGAAATGCACATACCGGTGGGGCGGCCTGTCCATCTGCTACTGGAATCAGCCGATGTGATACACAGCTTTTGGGTGCCGCAATTGCAGGGTAAAACCGATACGGTGCCGGGGCGGGTTAATCACAGCTGGTTTACCGCCGATCGCCCCGGTGTGTTTCGCGGGCAATGCGCCGAATTTTGTGGCACCCAACATTCACTGATGGCCTTTATGGTCGTGGCCCAGCCGCGCGCTGAGTTTGAGCAGTGGCTGCGCCATCAACAGCGGGCTGCGGTGAAACCGAAAAATGCTCAGCAACGCCGCGGGCAAGCGGTTTTTATGGGCGCCGGTTGTGAGCAATGTCACCGCATTCGCGGCACCGCCGCGCAGGGGGATGTGGCCCCAGATCTGACGCATCTGGCGTCACGCCTCACTCTGGCGGCGGCAACCTTGGACAATAACCGGGGACATCTGGCCGGTTGGGTGGCCGACCCGCAGAGCATCAAACCGGGCGCTCTGATGCCAGCGCTCGAAGTGGATTCGGCGGACTTCAACAGCCTCCTGGCCTATCTGGAAAGCCTGGAATAATCGCAAAGGGAGTAAGGTTTGAGTCAGTCAAAAGATCAACCCATCTACGATCACGATGCCAGTGCCGAAAAAGTACTGTCGGACACCTGGTTGTCACCGCCCGGTTTCCTCTCCTGGTTTACGCATGTTAACCACCGCCAGGTGGGTTACCGTTTTATCGTCACCTCGCTGGTATTTTTTATACTCGCCGGCGTGCTGGCTCTGGTGATGCGTCTTCAGCTGATGCAGCCGGAAAATACCTTGATCTCGGCGGAGCTTTATAACCAGTTCTTTACCATGCACGGCACCACCATGATGTTCTTTTTTGCCGTGCCCGCCATGGAAGGCCTGGGTATTTATCTGGTGCCCCTGATGATCGGCACGCGCGATATGTGCTTTCCGCGGTTGAATGCCT
This sequence comes from uncultured Cellvibrionaceae bacterium, assembly GCA_965652265.1. Lineage (GTDB taxonomy): Bacteria > Pseudomonadota > Gammaproteobacteria > Pseudomonadales > Cellvibrionaceae > Gilvimarinus. The sequence continues at coordinate 6,734 of CBFGUT010000115.1, forward strand.
TCGGCTATTACGTGTACCTGATTGCCGGTATTTCGCTCTATGCTTCGCTGTTTTTGGGTATGGCACCGGCGGCGGGCTGGTTCAGCTACGTGCCCCTGGCGGATGATTTTTCGCCGGGGCTGGGCATGAGCTTCTGGACCACCATGATCACCTTTATTGAAATCTCGGCATTGACAGCGGCGGTAGAACTTATCGTCACCATTTTTAAACAGCGTGCTCCCGGCATGACTCTGAATCGCATGCCATTGTTCGTCTGGGCGATACTGGTGATGTCGTTTATGATCGTCTTCGCCATGCCCACGGTGATGGTGGGCAGTGTCCTGCTGGCGCTGGATCGAACCTTTGATATGCAGTTTTTCGATGCCGCCGGTGGCGGTGACCCACTGCTGTGGCAGCATCTATTCTGGTTTTTTGGCCATCCGGAAGTTTATATCATACTCGTGCCCGCGCTGGGTATTATCTCCGCGATTATCTCCACGTTCACGCGAAGGGAAATCTTTGGCTATACCGCCATGGTGCTGGCCATCGTGGCCATTGGCTTTGTCTCTTTTGGCCTCTGGGTTCACCATATGTTCACCACGGGTTTGCCGCATCTGGGGCTAAGCTTTTTTACCGCTGCCAGTGCCATGATTGCCATTCCCAGCGGCATCCAGATATTTTGCTGGCTGGCCACCCTCTGGGGTGCACGCATTCGCTACTGCACACCCATGCTATTTATCCTGGGTTTTTTTGCCATCTTTGTTATCGGGGGGTTAACAGGGGTGATGGTGGCCTCGGTACCCTTCGATGCGCAGGTACACGATTCCTACTTTGTGGTGGCGCACCTTCACTATGTGTTGATTGGCGGTGCGGTGTTTCCATTTTTTGCGGCGTTTTACTACTGGTACCCCAAGATGGTGGGACGTATGCTGTCGGAAACTTTGGGGCGGTGGAGTTTCTGGTTGATTTTTCTCGGCCTCAACCTGACTTTCTTTCCCATGCACTGGCTCGGACTCATCGGTATGCCCAGACGAATCTATACCTATCTGGAATCCATGGGTTGGGGCAATTTGAATTTTATGATCACCGTCAGCGCCTTTGTGATGGCCGCCGGCTTCCTGTTGACCTTCTACAATGCACTGGTCAGCGCCCGCAAAGGCGAGAAGGCGGGCGACAACCCCTGGGGCGCGGGGACACTGGAGTGGGCTGCCCAGTCTCCGCCGGCTAATTACAACCATCGCCACATTCCTGTTGTTGATAGCCTGAGCCCTCTGTGGAAGCCGGGAAGTGGTTCCCACGCTCCGCTGGCGAATGCGGTGGCGGGTGTTCGGGCAGACAGGCGCGAGGTACTGATAACCAGCGTGTTCGATGCCCGACCCCACGCGATTGCGATTCTGCCTGAACCGAGTATATGGCCTTTGATATTGGCCATCTGTGTAGGCTTCGGCTTTCTCGGTTTTATTTTCAAACCGATTTTGTTTGTCTGGGGCTTTTTTATGAGTTTTTTTGCCATCGTAGCCTGGCTCTGGCCCCGGCGACCCTGGCGCAGCGAAACGGGAGGGGAAATGTATGACTGACATTTCAGGCTCTGCCGTTGCCAACCAGCCAGTGTTTACACTGGACGCTTCGGCATTGACACGTTTGCCGCGCCAACACGGTGCCCCCTTCTGGTGGGGGGTGATCGGGCTGATTTTGATTGAGTTAAGTGTGGTTTCGGCCTTTTCCGTCAGCTACTTTTATTTGCAAATGGTCAATGACGCCTGGCCGCCGCGGGATCTTGACCCTCCTCAACTGGCGATTCCCACCATCAACACACTGCTTCTTCTGGTGAGCTGCGGCACCATGTATCTGGCGGGACGCGCTATCGACAAGAATTATGTCATACGTTTTGTGATTTATACCTTTGCATCGGTAGGCCTGGCCTGTGCGGTGCTCTGGCTGCGTTGGCATCAGTTTTACCGCTTTGAGGTGGCCTGGAACGACCATGTCTACGGCTCATTGTTATGGACCATTACCGGGTTTCATTTTTTACATGTGGTTTCGGCGGCCATTGGTACGGCGGTTATTGGCGGTCTGGGGCTCTGGGGTTACTTCACCCGTGAGCGGCAACTGGGAGTCGTGGTGGACACGCTCTATTGGAATTTTGTCGCTATCGCCTGGCTGCCTTTTTATTTTGTACTCTATTGGGCACCACGGATCTTGACATGAACAGACATGAGTATGCCGAGCCGTCCAGTCAAACGCCTCGGAGTGAACAGCTGGTAGCACCCGCGCGTGCCTACCCGGCCCGCAAGGCCGCCTGGTGGTGTTTTATATTGGCGGCGGCGGCCTGGGCACTACACCTGTTTATCAGCTATGGATTGGTGGAGTGGCATTGCCGCCGGTTACTGTTTGAACACGCCGCTCTAAAAACAGGGCTCTACGTGTTGACCGGCGCGCTCTTCTTGTTGGCGCTGGGGTGCGCCGTGGTTTGTCGGCGCTGTATTCGCCGCCAAGCCCGCCACCCGCAAGCGGCGGAGCAGGGGCTGTTTGCGCTGAGACTCGCCATGCTGTTATCGGCACTCTTTGCCGCCACTATTTTTGTTCAGGGTTTTCCTCTGTTTCTGGTGACGCTATGCACGGGTTAATGTCATGCTCTCGCAGGTGTATGCAGACGATGGTGCTGCTCATCGCGGCTGTGCCGCTGTCAACCTATGCGCATTTAATCGGCGACAGCGACAGAGAAGCGTTGCCCGAGTTGTGGCATTTTGACCCCCTGGCGCTCTTGCTGTTGGCGCTGGTGGCATTTTGGTATTGGCGCGGCAGCCGCATTCTGGCGCGACGCAGGCTGGCAAACCGCACGCTTTTCCGACGCCGGCAGTTCGGTTTTTGGCTGGGCTGGTTCACTCTGTTGATCGCACTGGGCTCACCGCTGGATGTGTTGGGAGAGTGGCTGTTTTCCGTGCACATGGTCCAGCATGAACTGATCATGCTGGTCTCTGGCCCCTTGCTGGTGTTGAGCCGACCCGCCAGCGCTTTGCTGACCGGCATGGGCAGAAAAACGGCGAGTGTATTG
>CBFGUT010000116.1:0-9724 GCA_965652265.1 uncultured Cellvibrionaceae bacterium
TTGACCACCTCAGCCAGTTCGGTCTCCTTGAGTCGGGTCTTGCGCATCAACTGTCGGTAGTCGCGACTGGCCAGCAGCGGCAGGTAGTGCTGGATAACGGTACGTGCTTCCGCCAGCCAGGGGGTCTGGGGGTCCAGTTGCGCCAGTTGTACCAGCAGACATTCGTTGAGGTTGGCGCTGCACACGCCGGGCGGATCAAACTGCTGCAAGCGGTGTTGTACCGCCTGGACTTCGTCCAGCTCCAACTCCTCCAGGCCCTCGCGAATGCCCTCGTAGATATCCTCGATACTGCTGCTGAGCAGGCCGCTGGGTTCCACCGCATCGATAATGGCCATGGCAATCACCCGGTCGCGGTCGGAGAAATGGGTCAGATTAAGCTGCCACATAAGGTGGTCGTAGAGGGATTCGCTGGTGGTGCGCCGGCTCTCGAAGTCGCTGTCGTCGCCTTCGTAGTTACTGCTGGGCAGGCTGGAGGAGGTATTGGTGTAGATGTCGTCCCAGCTGGTATCCACCGGCAGGTCCTGGGGAATCTGTTCGCTCCAGTCACCATCGGCCTCGGCAGTACTGTTGCTGTTGTCGGTGGTTTCACTCGCCGTGCCGCTTTCCATCGGTTCACTGTCGGTGCCGTTTTCCGCCGTCTCCTCGCCGCCTTCCTCCACCTCCAGCAGGGGATTGGAGTCCAGGGCTTCCTGGATTTCCTGCTGCAGGTCCAGGGTTGACAGTTGCAACAGACGAATGGCCTGTTGCAACTGGGGGGTCATGGTGAGCGACTGACCGAGTTTGAGCTGTAGCGATTGCTTCATGGTGTACCAAACTGTCCCGGTAATAGCTGGGTGACAAAAGGCCAGTTTAGTCAGGCTCGGGCACTCTCGCAATACGCTGTCTTAATTATTTAAGCAATCTTTGTGCCTGTTGGTGATATTTTGGCGTTTGTCAAGGAAAAAATGCGGGAAGAGGGGGTTATAACGTGAAGTGGTCACCCAGATAAACCTTGCGTACCTTGCTGTTGTTGAGGACTTCCGCCGCATTGCCCTCGGCGATAATATGCCCCTCACTGACGATATAGGCTTTCTCGCAGATGCCCAGGGTCTCGCGGACATTGTGATCGGTAATCAGTACGCCGATACCGCGATTTTTCAGGTGGCGAATGATCTGTTGAATATCGCCCACCGAGATGGGGTCCACGCCGGCAAAGGGTTCGTCCAGCAGAATAAATTTGGGGTCGGTGGCCAGTGCCCGGGCAATTTCCACCCGCCGGCGCTCGCCGCCGGACAGGGCCATGCCCAGGCTGTGTTTGATGTGGGTGATATGGAATTCCTGCAACAGCTCTTCCAGTCGCTCCAGCCGTTGCTGGCGGTTGAGGTCGCGGCGAGTCTCCAGGATGGCGAGAATATTGTCGCTCACGGACAGCTTGCGAAAGACCGAGGCCTCTTGGGGTAGATAGCCAATGCCGGCGCGGGCGCGACCGTGGATAGGGAGTCGGGTTAGGTCCCGGTCGTCGATAAAAACGCGGCCCTCATCGGCCGGCACCAGACCGGCAATCATATAGAAACAGGTGGTTTTGCCGGCGCCATTGGGCCCCAGTAGACCCACAATCTGCCCGCTGTTCACCTCCATGGAGACATCGACCACGACCTGACGTCGCTTGTAGCTCTTGGCGAGATGCTGCGCTTTCAATACCGACATGGTCATGCTATTCGGACAGGGTACCGGCGGGGATAGTCATAAAGATACGCTCTTCGCCGGCGTCGTCGCTATCGGCCTGCACCAGCTCACGCGTCAGATCGTAGTGAATACGGTGCCCCTGCATGACGGCACCGTTCTGTTCCAGTTGTGCGCCGGTGCGCATCTCAACCGTGTTGTCCAAGCGGTGGTAGGTGATTTCCCCGGCACTGGCCTTCACCAGATCGGCGTCGGCACTGGGCTGCTGTTGCAAGTGTGCGGGTGAGCCTTCCGCCTTGATTTTTTCTACGGTCTTATCGTCGTCGCGATAGTGCACGGTAATCCTGTCGGCGTTGATTTGCAGTGAGCCCTGACGCAACTCGGCGTTGCCGGTATAGATAATCAGACCGTTTTTTTGATCGTAGACATACTGGTCGGAGGCCAGCTCGATGCTGGCAGTGCGGTCCCCGGGCAGGGCCAGGGCGCCGCTGCAGTACAGAGCCAGCAGCAGGCAGCAGGTGTAGCGATGGTGTTTACTGGGGATCATAGGTCCCTTTTACCTCGGATAGTAATTCAACCCGCCCGGCCTCGATATCGGCCTCCAGGCCCACGGCGGTGGTTAGGCCGCGTGCGCTCCGCATAGTAACAGGTTTATCGGTATGGGCGAATTGCCGCTCGGTATCAATGACAATATTCTCGGTAAAGATATCCACCTGGCCGAACTGCGGGTGCAGACTCCAGGCGTGAACCTCATCCTCCAGGGTGACCTGTTGACGGCGTGGAAAACGGGTGCCCCGCTCGGCGACAATCTCCCAGGGATTCTCGGTGGCGGCACTGTCGATTAGCACATGGGGTTTGACAATCACGCTGTAGGGCTCGGCGGTCGACTCGTAGTGCACCAGCTCGCCGGCGCTGAGCCGATACTGCAGCTTGCCCTCGCTGCTGTATTGCGCGTTGCGAATGCCCTCCATGTAGGTGTCGGGGTACCGGCGAGCTTCGGCGGCAGGTTCCGGGGCCATCCATTCGCGGGGGGAATACTGCAGCGACAGGTAGACAAGAGCGCAAATGGCGCTGATCAACAGGATCCAGGAGCGGGGTTGACGCTGGCGCATCTCGCATTACTCCAGGTAGTCGGCCAGGGCCGGCGCATAATCGCCGCGGGCCATGAGAATCATATCGCAGGCCTCGCGCACCGCGCCTTCGCCACCGCCCAGACGGCTGACCCAGTGAGCGCGGTTCAGCACCTCCGGGTGGGCGTGGGGCACGGTCAGCGCCAGCCCCACCCGCGTCATAATAGCGAGGTCCGGCCAGTCGTCCCCCATGCAGGCAATCTCCGTGGGCGTCACCCCCAGCTCGCCCAGGCGCTCACGAAGTGCCACCCACTTGTCTTCGCGGCCCTGAATTAACAATTCGATGCCCAGGTCGCGGGCGCGGCGGACCACCATGTCGCTGGTGCGACCGGTGACAATACCCACCTTGACCCCGGCTTTCTGCAAGAGTTTGATGCCGTGACCATCGAGGGTATTGAAGGTCTTGATTTCGCCACCGCGGCTGTCGAAATACAGACGGCCATCAGTGAGGACGCCGTCCACGTCCAATATCAACAACTTTACGGCGCGGGCCTTTTCCTGCAGGGCGGGGTTTATGTCGGTCGTCATACTACTCCCTGGCGCAAAAGATCGTGCATATGAACCACACCCACCACGTGGCGATCGTCATCCTCCACCACCAGGGCGGTGATCTTGCGCTCCTCCATCACTTTCAGGGCCTCAGCAGCCAGAGTGCTGGCGCGGGTGGTGGCAGGCCTGGGATTCATCAGGCTGCCCATGGTGGTGTGGCGGATATCCACGCCCTGGTCAATGCTGCGGCGCAGGTCGCCATCGGTATAGATGCCCAGCAATCCGCCCTCGGGGTCCTCCACCACGGTCATACCAAAGCCCTTGGCGGTCATGGTTAACAGCGCCTGGGTCAGAGTGGCCTCCGGGGGCACACGGGGCACTTCGGCGCCAGTGTGCATGATATCGCTTACCTTGAGCAGCAGTTTGCGGCCCAGAGCGCCACCCGGGTGGGAAAAGGCGAAGTCCTCGGCGGTAAAACCGCGCGCCTCCAGCAGGGCAATGGCCAGGGCATCCCCGAGGACGGTGGTGACGGTGGTACTGGAGGTGGGGGCCAGGGCCAGCGGACAGGCTTCGCGCGCCACCTGGATGTTCAGGTGGGCGTCCGAGTTTTCCGCCAGGGGGGAGCCCGGGGTGCCAGTCATACTGATGAGGGGCACGCCCAGGCGCTTGAACAGGGGCAGCAGCGTGAGGATTTCACTGGAAGCGCCGGAGTAGGAAATAGCCACCAGCACATCGTCGCGGGTAAGCATGCCCAGGTCGCCGTGGCTGGCCTCGCCGGGGTGCATAAAGAAGGCTGGCGTACCGGTGCTGGCGAAGGTGGCGGCCATTTTCTTGCCAATATGGCCGGATTTGCCCATACCGGTGACGATCACGCGTCCGCGGCAGGCGAGAATCAACTCGCAGGCGCGGTTAAAGTCGCCGTCCACCCGCTGGTAGAGGGCATTGACCGCCTCGGTCTCGCACTGGATGGTGCGCCGGGCCGAGGCGACAAAGTCGAAATTTTCCATAGGCGGGCTCAGTGCTCTCTGGCTCATGGCGTGATTATACCCCAGCTCGCGCTATCGATCCTGAAAGTCGGGTGATGAAAGTCAGGTAAACAGGATAACAAAGTAACCGGCATAAATGGCGAGGAACACCGCTCCGGCCATGCGTCCCAGCCGGGTGCCGGTGGTGTGACGGCTCATGGCGAAGCTCAGGTAGATCAACCCTCCCAGCGCCAGGGTGATCAGCCCCATGGCGGCGTAGTCGCGGCTGAATACCGCCGGCTCCATCTGCAGCGGCGAAATCACGGCGGCAATGGCCATCACCGCCAGCAGGTTGAAGAGATTGGAGCCCACCACATTGCCGATGGCGATATCGTAGTGACCCTTGACGATACTGGCGATGGAGGCCGCCAACTCGGGCAGACTGGTACCCACGGCGACCACCGTGAGCCCAATCACCAGCGGGCTGACGCCCATGGCCAGCGCCAGTTCGCTGGCGCCGCGAACCAGCAGTTCGGCGCTGACGATCAACAGCACCAGCCCGATCAGAAACCAGCGCCAGGCAGCGGCGGGGCTCATGGTGGGAATTTCCTCGTCCACTTCCTCGGGGTGGTGGCGGCGACTCCAGATCAGCAGGGCCATGATGCAGGGCAGACCCAGCAACAGAAGACTGCCCTCAAGGCGGGTTAGCTGGGCGTCCATAAGAAACCATCCGGCAATTACGGTGACTAATAGCAGTATGGGCAGCTCACACTTAAGCAGGTGACGCTGTATCGGCAGAGAGGCCAGCAGGGCACTGATACCCAGCACCAGGCCGATATTGGCGAGGTTGGAACCCAGGGCGTTACCCACCGCCAGATCGCCGGCACCCTTGAGGGCGGCGTTGATGGACACCAGCACTTCGGGGGCGGAAGTGCCGAAGGCGACAATGGTCAGGCCGATAACGATTTTGGAAACGCCAAAGCTTTTCGCCAGGGCGGCACTACCCCCCACAAAGCGGTCGGCGCTCCATACCAGGCCGACGAAGCCTACCAGGGTAAATAGCGAGGGAAGCCAGAGATTGAGCATGGCGGTCACAAATTCCAGAATGATTCAGTCATGTGTAGGTGCAAACGGGGGCAAATGGTATAGTGTTTGGCAGTTAACGGCAATTTGTTCGGCGCTCGCGCCGGACGTGTGAATATTTAAGGATGGCAATATGAAAGCAATGGCAAAAGCCCGGTTGATAGTCTGGGTGACGGTGTGTTTACTGGCACTGGGGTTGACCGCACACGCTGAACAAGGGCCCTATGCGATTGTCGCTGAGGTGACAGATACCCTGATCAGTGCCGCCCGTGAACACCGGGAGACCCCGGATCAACAAGCGTTTGACGCCAAGGTACTCGCGGCACTGGAGCCGGTGGTGGCTTTTGACTATATCGCCCGGGTGGTAATGGGCGATTACTACAAGAAAGCCACTAAGGAGCAGCGTCAGCGTTTCAGCGACACCTTCAAGGCCGGGCTGGTGACCACCTATGCCAAGGGGATTGCCACCTATGCCCACAGTGACATTGCCGTGGTGGAGCCCACCGAGCCTGTGGGTGACCAGCGTCGCGTGGCGGTGGAGCAGGAAGTCAGCCACGAGGGTGAGACTCATCGCTTGTCCTACTCCATGGCGAAAAACAAAAGCGGTGAGTGGAAATTGATTAATCTTGTACTCAATGGTGTTAATTTGGGTCACTCTTTCAGCAGCCAGTTCACCCAGCTCGCCAACCGCCATGGCGGCGATATCGACAAGGTCATCGATAACTGGGAGGCCAGTGACGCCACTGACTAAGGGTGCGTCCGCGGCCACAATCCGGTAAGATTCCCGCCCTGAATCAACCTATCTACCCGCCACAGCCTTCGGGTTGTTCGCGGGTGGGGTCCGCGCGGGGAAGTTATGCAAGCCGAAGAGATTAAAACCTTACTGGAAAATCAAATAGCCGGTGCTAGGGCCGATGTCGTTATCGATGGCAGCCATGTTCATCTGACGGTGGTGAGTGAGGCCTTTGCCGGTCTGTCGCCCGTCAAAAAGCAGCAAATGGTCTACGCGGTGCTGGCCGAACCCATCGCCAGCGGCGTCATCCACGCGGTTCATATGAAAACGCTCACGCCCGATGCGCTTGAGCAGTAGCAGGGTAGAGCATGGATAAACTGATGATTCAAAATGCGGGTCCGCTGAAAGGCGAGATCCGTATTTCCGGCTCCAAGAACTCGGCACTGCCGATTCTGGCGGCCACACTGCTGGCCGATGGTGTGGTGCACGTGTCCAACCTGCCGCACCTGAATGATATTACCACCATGCTGGCGCTGCTGCGTTGTATGGGCGTGGGTGTCACGGTGGACGAGCGGATGTCGGTGGAAATCGACGCCAATAGTATCAACGATTTCACGGCGCCCTATGAACTGGTCAAGACCATGCGGGCCTCCATACTGGTGCTGGGCCCCATGCTGTCGCGCTACGGCGTGGCCAATGTGTCCTTCCCCGGTGGTTGTGCCATCGGCTCGCGGCCGGTGGATATTCACCTGCGCGGTCTGGAAGCCATGGGTGCCAGTATCGATGTGGATGAAGGTTATATTCGCGCGCGCTGCGAGGGTCGCCTCAAGGGTGCCCATATTTTTATGGATACCGTCACCGTGGGCGGTACCGAAAACCTGCTGATGGCGGCGGTGCTGGCCCAGGGTCGCACCGTGCTGGAAAATGCGGCGCGCGAACCCGAAGTGGTGGACCTGGCCAATTGCCTGGTCGCCATGGGCGCGCAGATTCAGGGGATAGGCACGGCCACCCTGATTATCGATGGCGTGGAGCGGCTGCAGGGGTGCTCCTATGCCATCATGCCCGACCGGATAGAGACCGGCACCTACCTGGTGGCCGCCGCCGCCACCCGCGGCTGTATAAAACTTAAGGATACCCGCGAGGATATTCTCGAGGGGGTGTTGCTCAAGCTGGAGGAGGCCGGGGCTCATATCGGCACTGGCGCGGACTGGATCAGCGTGGATATGAAAGGCAACCGGCCGCGCGCGGTGAGCCTCAAAACCGCACCCTATCCCGCCTTCCCCACGGACATGCAGGCGCAGTTTACCGCCATGAATGCGGTGGCCGAGGGGGCCAGCTCGGTCACCGAGACCATCTTTGAAAACCGCCTGATTCAGGTGCATGAACTCAACCGCATGGGGGCCAATATCGTGCTCGAGGGCAACACCGCCCTGATCAAGGGGGTGGAACTGCTCAAGGGGGCACCGGTGATGGCCACGGATCTGCGCGCCTCGGCGAGTTTGGTGATTGCCGGCCTGGTGGCCGACGGCTCCACACTGGTGGACCGCATTTACCACATTGATCGCGGTTACGAGTGTATTGAGGAAAAGCTGCAGATGCTGGGCGCCAATATCCGCCGGGTAGCTAATTAGGTTGACTATGAGTGACAAGATTACCATTGCCCTGACCAAGGGCCGTATCCTTGAGGAGACGTTACCGTTGCTGTCTCAGGCGGGGATCGTCCCCGAGGAGGATATCGACAAAAGCCGCAAGCTGGTGTTTGCCACCAACCGCGAGGATGTGCAACTGCTGCTACTGCGTGGTGCCGATGTCCCCACCTACGTGCAGTTCGGCGCGGCGGACATGGGTATTTCCGGCAAGGACACCCTGATGGAAAACGGGGCCGACGGCCTCTACGAGCCGCTGGATTTGAACATTGCCCGCTGCCGGTTGATGACCGCCGCCATCAAGGGGGCTCCGGCCAGGCACGGGCGAATCCGCGTGGCCACCAAGTACGTGAACATCGCCAAGCAATACTACGCCGCCCAGGGCCGTCAGACGGATATCATCAAGCTCTATGGCGCCATGGAGCTTGCGCCCATTATGAATCTGGCCGACGAAATTGTGGATATTGTCGATACCGGCAACACCCTCAGGGCCAACGGCCTGGAGCCGCGCGAACATATTGCCGATATCAGTTCGCGACTTATCGTCAACAAAGCCTCCATGAAAATGAAGCACCAGGGCATACAGAGCATTATCGATGGCATTGCCAGTGCCGTCGCCGCCCGTTGATCAGTATAAGAGATAATTGAGAGACAGTACGACGCCATGAGTGACAACACCATAATCACCCGCCTCGATACCCGGCAAGCGGACTTCGGCAGCAGGCTCGATACCCTGCTGGCCTGGGATACGGTGTCCGATCACCGGGTTGCCCAAGTGGTGGCTGAGATTATCGCGGATGTCAAAGCGCGTGGCGATGCCGCCGTGGTGGACTATACCAACCGTTTTGATCGCCGCGATGTCAGCTCACTGGTGGAGCTGGTGGTGCCCCCGGAGGCTCTGGCGGCGGCGCTCGAAGCCATCGCCCCCGAGCAGCGCCGGGCACTGGAAACCGCCGCACAACGGGTGCGCGACTATCACCGCCACCAGCTGCAGGACTCCTGGCAATACACCGAGGCCGACGGCACTGTACTGGGTCAAAAAATCACGCCCATGGAGCGCGTGGGTCTCTATGTGCCCGGCGGCAAGGCCTCTTATCCCTCGTCAGTATTGATGAACGCCATTCCCGCCAAAGTGGCCGGGGTGGACGAGTTGACCATGGCGGTACCCGCTCCCGATGGCGAGCTGAACAAGATGGTGTTGGCCGCCGCCGCTATTGCCGGCGTGGACCGGGTGATTACCATGGGTGGCGCCCAGGCTGTGGCCGCGCTCGCCTATGGCACCGAGAGTATTGCCCGGGTGGACAAGATTGTCGGCCCCGGCAATATCTATGTGGCTACCGCCAAACGCGCCGTGTTTGGCCAGGTAGCCATCGATATGATTGCCGGGCCCTCGGAAATTCTGGTGCTCTGCGATGGCCAGACCGATCCCGACTGGATCGCCATGGACCTGTTCAGTCAGGCCGAGCACGACGAGCAGGCGCAATCCCTACTCATCAGTCCCGATGCGGCGTTTCTCGACAAAGTAGAGGCGGCCATAGCGCGTCTGCTGCCGGAGATGTCGCGCCGGGATATTATTCGGCAGTCCCTCGCCGGGCGCGGTGCGTTGATTCTGGCCCAGGATATGGAAGAGGCTGTGACGCTGTCCAATCGCATCGCCCCTGAACACCTGGAGTTGTCCGTGGCCGATCCCGAGTCGCTGTTGCCGCAGATTCGCCACGCCGGCGCCATCTTTATGGGGCGTCACACGCCCGAGGCCCTGGGTGACTACTGCGCCGGTCCCAACCACGTCCTGCCCACCTCGGGCACCGCGCGCTTCTCCTCACCGCTGGGGGTCTACGACTTCCAGAAACGCAGCTCCATTATCTTCGCCTCGCCTGCCGGCGCCGCCGAGCTGGCCAAAACCGCCTCCACCCTGGCACGCAGCGAAGATCTGGAAGCGCACGCCATGTCGGCGGAGTATCGGATGAACGGTGAACGGTGAACGGTGAACGGTGAACGGTGAACGGTGAACGGTGA
>CBFGUT010000117.1:0-9710 GCA_965652265.1 uncultured Cellvibrionaceae bacterium
GCTGGGTCCACCGCGACCGGACCGAAGCCCTGTGGCAGGCGTTGGCCGAGGACTGCCAGCCCACGCAAAGTCAGCAATGGCAACTGGCAGACATTCGCCGCGGACGGGCCGAGGTCTACACCACCAGCAGCGACCTGTATACACCCCAGGCTCTGAACCTCGACCTGACCGGCGCCATCAGCTTCAAGAAGGGTTGCTACACCGGCCAGGAAGTGGTGGCACGACTGCACTACAAAGGCACGCCCAAAAAACGACTCTACCGGCTGGGACTGACGCTCTGCCCTCAAGCCTCAGCGGGCGCTGCACTGCTCGACGAGGGAGGCAAAACACAGGGCGAGATCGTCACTCTCGCTGAGGCCGACAGCCAGTGGGCCGAGGCACTGGCCGTACTCCCGGTGGGCTTTGATTCACCCCTGCACCTGCAGGGAACGACACAGGTCGTCGAACGCCTGACATTGCCCTATACTCTACCTGAAGAACACCCTAAATAATAAGGCGACAGCGCCTGCCCGAAAGACACAGGACATCCAATGAGCTCTATAGTAGATACCGTACGCCAGGACATTATTGCCGCCATCAAGGCCGACAAACTGGTACTGCCCACCCTGCCCGAAGCCGCACTGCGGGTGCGCGAGGTGGCCGAAGACCCCGATGCGGATATCGACCAACTGGCCAAGGTGATCGGCAGTGACGCCGCCCTGAGCGCCCGTATTATTCGCGTGGCCAACAGCCCGCTACTGCGCGCCAGCCGCCCCATCGAAGATCTGAAAACCGCACTGATGCGGCTGGGCATGGAGTACACCTGCAATATCGCCACGGGCCTCGCCATGCAGCAGATGTTCCAGGCCACCAGCGACCTGGTGGACCGCCGTCTGCGCGACACCTGGACCCGCTCCAGCGAAATTGCCGGTATCTGTCACGTGCTCTGTAAACACTACACCAACCTGCGTCCTGATCAGGCCACCCTGGCGGGGCTGATCCACAAAATTGGGGTACTGCCCATACTCACCTATGCCGAGGAACACCCCTCACTACTCAAGGACAGCTTTACTCTGGACACGGTGACCGACCAATTGCAGGGCCCCATCGGCGACTTGATTCTGAAGTCCTGGGACTTCCCCGCAGAGTTGGCCCATATCCCCTCGCAGCATATGAAGTTTGATCGGCAAGTGGAGCAAGCCGACTATGCCGATATCGTCACCGTGGCCATGCTGCAAAGCCACATGGGGTCGGACTCAAACCTGGCCACTATGGACTATCATCAAGTGACCGCCTTCCATCGCCTGGGCATGGACCCGGACATGCAATCGGCCGAAGCCGAAGACCTGTCGGCGGATATGGAAGCAGCCATGAGTTTGCTGCAATAGCGGCTTGTTGTCGGACGTCTGACGGTATTGGACTGACTCCGTGAAGGGCCAACGCTTCTGGAAAATCAATGAGTTGAGACTTCAAGCAGCATTTGCCGTTATTCGTTCGCCGTTCCCCTATTGAGACGCCAATCAATCGGCTGCTCCCCGTGCTGCTGTAAATATTCATTGGCTGCGGAAAAGTGGCCGTTGCCAATAAATCCCCGGTGGGCTGACAGAGGCGAGGGATGGGGGGATTTGAGAATAAGGTGCTTGCGGCTGTCGATCAGCTTGCCCTTCTTCTGGGCGTAACTGCCCCAGAGCAGGAACACTAAGCCCTCCCGATTGCGATTAAGTGCTGCGATAGCAGTGTCGGTAAAAGTTTCCCAACCTTGATTCTGGTGAGAGCCGGCGCGTCCGCGCTCCACGCTCAAGGTGGCGTTCAGCAGCAAGACGCCCTGCTGCGCCCAGGCCGTCAAACAACCGTGAGGGGGACGGGGAATATTCAGGTCGCGTTCGATTTCCTTGAAGATATTCTGCAGTGATGGCGGTGCCGGCACGCCTTCGGGCACGGAAAAACAGAGCCCGTGAGCCTGCCCTGGGCCGTGATAGGGGTCCTGCCCCAGAATCACCACTTTTACCTGCTCGAAAGGTGTGGAGTTAAAGGCATTGAACATCAGTCGCGAGGGCGGGAAAATCTCCTTCCCCGCCCGCTTTTCCGCCAACAGAAACGCCCGCAGCGACTGCATATAAGGCTTGTCGAATTCGCCCTGCAGCTGTGCCAACCAGCCGGGTTCCAGGTCGATCTTGTGTTGATGTGTCACGCTATGTACCCCCTGAAGTTCAGGGGGGAATGTAGCATTCATTCGCCGCCGATGCAGTACTCCTTGAGTGGCGGGAAACCATTGAACTCCACCGCACTGTAGCTGGTGGTATAGGCGCCGGTGGTCAACCAGTACAAGCGGTCACCAGCGGCCAGTGTCAGGGGCAATGGACACTTGTGGTTTTCATACATAATATCCGCGCTGTCGCAGGTGGGGCCAGCCAGCACCACATCTTCCAGCTCACCGGTTTTCTCGGTGGCCACCGGATACTTGATGGCCTCATCCAGGGTCTCGATCAGGCCGGAGAACTTGCCTACATCGGTAAACACCCAGCGGTGCAGCGCTGTGCGCGATTTGCGGGAAATCATCACCACCTCGCTCACCAGAATACCGGCGTTGGCGATCAGGGAGCGGCCGGGTTCGATAATAATTTCCGGAAAATCATCGCCAAAGTCTTCACGCAGAAAGCGGGTAATCTCCGAGGCATAGGTGTCCAGATCATTGGTACGGGTAATATAATTGGCGGGAAAACCGCCGCCCATATTGATCATTTGCAGCTTGATGCCGTTTTCCTCCAGCAGGCGGTCGTACATAAACTTCACCTTGCCGAGAGCGGCATCCCAGCTGCTGATCTCGCGCTGCTGCGACCCCACGTGGAAAGACACGCCGTAAGGCACCAGGCCCAGCTCTTTGGCCAATACCAGCAGATCCATGGCCATATCCGTCTGACAGCCAAACTTGCGCGATAACGGCCAGTCCGCCGTCTGGGTGCCCTCGGTGAGAATACGCACATACACTCGCGAACCCGGGGCAGCCACCGCGATATTACGCAAGTCATCCTCCGAATCAGTGGCAAACAAGCGCACGCCCTTCTCGTAAAAGTAGCGCACATCGCGACTTTTCTTGATGGTATTGCCGTAACTGATGCGCTCAGCGGTTACACCCAAACCCATCACCTTGTCCAGCTCATAACGCGAAGCGATATCAAAGTTGGCGCCCTTGTCGCGCAACAACTTCATGACATCCACCGCCGGATTGGCCTTGACCGCATAGTAGATTCGGGCGTAGGGAAACTTTTCCACCAATTCATCGTAAGCACTGTCAATGGTGGGCAGATCCAGCACCACAAAAGGCGTTTCCTTGGTATCGGCAAACGCCTTGATACGGGCGAACACCTCAGCCGGGTAGTAATCTTCAATGCGGGCGGCGCCCGAAAGTGTGGTCATAAGCTGTTTCCTGTATTCCTCTGTCACTGAAAAGGGGCAAGTCGTGATCCCCCACGGATGATACCCCATGGATGGTCCGGCACACGCCAATGCGGCGCGCATTAAACGACCAAGTGTGCCGCGACGCAACCTTTTTTATCAACCAACGCGCACTTTTTCCGGGTTTTTAGCCCAGAGTCACCCAGTGTAGCAAAGTCGGTTTACACGCATAAAAAAACCCGGCCGGAGCCGGGTTGTTTGCAGGACTGTGAGACTTACAGCTTGTCTGAGTTCTGGCTCAGGTAGGAGGCCACGCCGGCGGCGGAGGCGTCCATACCCTTGTCACCCTCTTGCCAGCCGGCGGGACAGACTTCACCGTGCTGTTGGTGGAAAGCCAGGGCGTCCACCATACGAATCATTTCGTCCACATTGCGACCCAGCGGCAGGTCGTTGACCACCTGGTGACGCACCACACCCTCTTCGTCGATCAGGAAGGAGCCGCGGAAGGCCACGCCACCCTCGGATTCCACATCGAAAGCCTTGGCGATTTCGTGTTTAACGTCAGCCACCATAGTGTATTTAACCGGGCCGATACCGCCTTCGTTGATTGGGGTATTGCGCCAGGCGTTGTGGGTGAACTGGGAATCGATAGACACGGAGATCACCTCGACACCGCGCTTCTGGAAGGCTTCATAACGTTTGTCAAAGGCAATCAGCTCGGACGGACAGACAAAGGTAAAGTCCAGTGGATAGAAGAAGATAACGGCCTTCTTGCCCTTGATGGCAGATGCCAGGTTGTAGTCCTCGACAATTTCACCATTGCCCAGCACGGCAGCGGCAGTAAAATCGGGTACGGGTTTACCTACTAAAACGCCCATGTCTTAACCTCCTGAGTTTGACGGATTGGGTTCTACATATGGTGACGCCGCGTCGATTTACAAGGCGTGGCGTCAAATACAACTAGGTATTTGCAAATGAATGCATAATCACTGATAGCGGATAGCTATACTACACTCCTGAGCTACAGAGTCACATTGATTTTATATATCAATGTCATTGCTTTTCACCCAAGCCTGACTCCGAATAACAATCATTATCAAAAATTGTTGACACAAATTATCATTTACAATAGCATAAAGTCATTGAACAACTCTTTTCCCGGAAGTGATTATGTACGTCTGTGTCTGCAAGGGCATTACCGACCGGCAAATTGAAAACGCCATCCTCGAAGGTGCCGATAGCTTGGGCAAATTGCGCAAAAGCCTGGGCGTGGCCGCACAGTGTGGCAAATGTAGCTGCCAGACCCGGGAAATTCTCAACGAGACACTGGCCAGCGAAGCGGCTGTGTGCGAATTCTACGCGGTGGCCTGAAACGCGAACCCCCGAGGCGCAAACCGTAGTGAGAATAACTCGCGCAATCATTTAAATCCCCTTTACTATCAATCACTTAGCCTTGACATCCCCCTCGCCAGTGTCCACACTTAGCGCCTGAAACACAGAGCGCCCGCCGGCGAGGAGGCAGTATGAAAGGCGATCCCAAAGTTATCGAAATTCTCAACAAGGTGCTCGGCAACGAACTGGTGGCCATCAACCAGTATTTCCTGCACGCCCGCATGTACAAGGACTGGGGCCTGAAGGAGCTGGCCGATCACGAGTACCACGAATCCATTGACGAGATGAAGCATGCCGACCAGTTAGTGGAGCGTATTCTCTTTCTGGAGGGTTTACCCAACCTGCAGGATCTGGGCAAGTTGCAAATCGGAGAAAACACCGAAGAAATGCTGCGCTGTGACCTGAAGGTGGAGCTCAAGGCGATTCCCGATCTGCAGCAGGGCATGGCCTACTGTGAATCGGTACGCGACTATGTCAGCCGCGACCTGCTGGGCAGTATTCTGGAGTCAGAAGAAGAGCATGTGGACTGGCTGGAAACCCAGCTATCACTGATTGAAAAAGTGGGTATCCAGAACTACTTGCAGTCAAAGATGGATGGCGACGAATAGCGCAACTGAGTCACTCTCCATCAATCCGGCGAACCGCCGCTAAGGGTGGTTTGCCGGGACTGTCAGAAAAGCTTAATAATGAGGATAGAAGCGCCGGCCACCCCTTATCAGGGATTTCCGTAACTCATCAGGCGCTCGTAGCGCTTCTGTAATAACTCAGCCAGGGGCATGCTGCTCAATCTGTCCACCTGCTCAGTTAATCGCGACCGCAGAGTTTCGGCCATGGCATCGATATTGCGGTGAGCACCTCCCAGGGGCTCGGCGATGGTCTCATCCACAATCCCCAACTCCTCCAGCACACTGGAAGTCACTCCCATCGCCTCTGCCGCCAGTGGGGCCTTGTCCACCGTCTTCCAGATAATATTGGCACAGCCCTCCGGACTGATCACGAAATAGGTGGAATACTGCAACATATTGAGGTGATCCCCTACCCCGATGGCCAGGGCACCGCCGGAGGAGCCCTCACCGATCACGGTGCAGATAACCGGTGTGCGCAACCGAGACATGACGGCCAGGTTCTGGGCAATGGCCTCGCTGATGCCACGCTCTTCCGAGTCGATACCGGGATAGGCCCCGGGAGTGTCGATAAGCGTCAATACCGGCAGTTTGAAGCGCTCGGCCATCTCCATCAAGCGCAGCGCCTTGCGATAGCCCTCGGGCTTAGGCATGCCGAAATTGCGGCGCACCTTGTCGTTAACACTGCGCCCCTTCTCCTCGCCGATCACCATCACTGGCTTGCCATCCAGCCTCGCGACACCGCCGATAATGGCGGGATCGTCGCCAAAATGGCGATCGCCGTGCAATTCATCCCAATCGGTGAAAAGACGCTTGATATAGTCTGAACTGTAGGGCCTGTGCGGGTGGCGTGCCACCTGGACAATTTGCCAGGAGGTCAGGTTGGAGTAAATGCTCTCGGTCAGCTTGGTGCTTTTCTCGCGCAGCTTGGCGATTTCTTCGGTGATATTGATATCATTATCATTACCTACCAGTTGCAATTCCTCAATCTTTCCCTCAAGGACGGCAATGGGCTGTTCAAAATCCAGATAGTTCAGGTTCATAGTCGCGCTAACAGGTTTATCTCACGGAGGGCCCGGCCAGCGTTCGAGACACTGCCGTAACCGCGTTAATCAGGATCGCCAGAGGGGCATAAGATACGCTAAAGCGGCCTCGCCGTCGACCTCTATCGCCCCCACACCGCTCAGTGATAGAGCAAACTGACACTCTGCACCCCGAAATCGTGGCGCAACCGCTGCAAGAGTTCATCCTCCGGAATCACGCGCCAGGCCTCCCCCAGCCGCACTCGACAGGCGGCGTCCGAGCGCTGGTAGTCGATCAACACGGGGCAGCGGCCATCGCGGTAGGGCTCCAGTTGGGTCTGGAGGTAGCGGCTGAAATCCGCTGGTAAATCCCCGGCATGTAACTTCAGGCACAGGCCCGAAGCACGTTCGTGGCGTACTGCCGCCAGGCTGGTGACGTTGTTGGCGCGCATTTTCATAGCGCCGTTGTAGTCGTCGTAACTCACCTGCCCTTCCACCACCAGCAGAGCATCCTTCACCAGGGTATCGCGGCACTCGTTGAAGGTGTCGGCAAATACTGCAATTTCCAGGCGCCCGGTGCGATCATCCAGGGTGACAAAGGCCATGGTATCGCCGCGGCGGGTTTTCATTAACCGCGGAGCAGCCACCACCAGTCCGGCAATGCGCTGAGGCTCTTTATCGGGGGTCAAATCGGCGATACGCGCGGACACCAGATGACGGATTTCACTGTCGTATTCATCGATGGGGTGTCCTGTCAGGTAGAGGCCCAGTGTATCGTTCTCGGCTTGCAGCCGCTCCTTGATGGACCAGGGGCGCACACCGGCGAAGGTGCGATAGGCCTCCTCCGGAGATTCCGCCGGCGGAATCACCTCGCCAAACAGATCCACCATCCCGGCGCTGTCATTGGCGGCGTTCTGCTCTGCGGTTTTCACCGCCTCGCCAATGGCGGCAAACATAATGGCGCGATCCTGGTCGCGCCCCCGACCGGGCCCCAGGTTGTCGGCCGCGCCCGATCGGATCAATGCCTCCAAGGCCCGCTTGTTGACCTTGCGCGGGTCCACCCGTGCACAGAAGTCAAACAGGTCCCGAAAGGGGCCACCCGCATCCCGGGCACTGATAATACTGCCCACAGGCCCCTCTCCCAGCCCCTTGATGGCGCCCAGCCCATAGATGATGCGGTTGTGCTCATCCACCGTGAATTGCAATTCACCGCGGTTGACGTCGGGCGGCAACAAGGTGAGTCCCATGTTGCGGCACTCTTCGATAAAGGTGACCACCTTGTCGGTCTTGTCCATGTCCGAACTCATGGTGGCGGCCATAAAGTGGGCCGGATAGTGAGCCTTGAGCCAGGCGGTCTGATAGGACACCAGCGCGTAGGCGGCCGAGTGGGACTTGTTGAAGCCGTAACCGGCAAACTTTTCCACCAGGTCAAAAATCTTCATGGCCAGCTCGGGATCCACACCTTTGCCGCGGGCACCCTCGGCAAAAATTTCCCGTTGTTTGGCCATCTCTTCGGGCTTTTTCTTACCCATAGCGCGGCGCAACAGATCGGCGCCGCCGAGGCTGTAACCGGCCAGCTCCTGGGCGATCTGCATCACTTGTTCCTGGTAGACAATCACACCGTAGGTGGGCCTGAGTATGGGTTTGAGCAGTTCGTGCTGGTACTTACTGTCCGGGTAGGCCACCTCCGCCTTGCCGTGTTTGCGGTTGACGAAGTCGTCCACCATGCCCGAATCCAGTGGACCAGGGCGATACAGTGCCACCAACGCGATCATATCTTCCAGGTTGTCGGGCTTGAGCTTTTTAATCAGCTCCTTCATACCCCGTGATTCCAGTTGGAAGACCGCCGTGGTTTCGGCGCGTTTGAGCAGCGCAAAGGTCTCGGCATCATCCAGCGGAATCTCGTTGATATCCAACTCGCTCTCGCCCGCTTCGCGGCGCTGGCGATTGATCATATCCATGGCCCAGTCGATGATTGTGAGCGTGCGCAGCCCCAGGAAGTCGAACTTCACCAGGCCGGCTTCCTCCACATCGTTTTTGTCGTACTGGGTCACCAGCCCCTTGCCTGCCTCGTCACAGTATAGCGGTGCGAAATCCGTCAGCTTGTTGGGGGCGATGACCACCCCCCCCGCGTGCTTGCCCACATTGCGGGTCAAGCCTTCCAGTTTTTCCGCCATCTCCCAGATTTCCTGGGCGTCGCCATCGCTATTCAGCAGCTCGGGAATCGTGTCCACTTCCTTGAGCGCCTGGGCCAGGGTCATACCCGGCGTGGGCGGAATCATTTTTGAGAGTTTGTCGGCGAGGCCATAGGATTTACCCAGTACCCGCGCCACATCGCGTACCACCGCCTTGGCCGCCATGGTGCCGAAGGTGATAATCTGGCTCACCGCCTCGCGCCCGTAACGTTCGGCCACGTAATTGATAACCCGGTCGCGGTTCTCCATGCAGAAATCCACATCGAAGTCGGGCATGGATACTCGTTCCGGGTTAAGGAAACGCTCGAACAGCAAATCGTACTGCAAAGGATCCAGATCGGTGATCTGCAGCGAATAAGCCACCAGTGAACCCGCTCCCGAGCCGCGCCCGGGCCCCACGGGAATACCGCTGTCCTTGGCCCACTGAATAAAGTCCATCACGATCAGGAAATACCCCGGAAACCCCATCTGCAGGATAATATCCAGCTCGAATTCCAACCGGTCCTGATAGACCTTGCGCCGCTGGGTGTAATCCTGAGCCTGTGGGTCCAGAATTTTCTGCAGGCGCTGATCCAACCCCTCGAAACACACCTTGCGAAAAAAATCGTTTTCCGTCATCCCCTCGGGAATGGGATACTGGGGCAGGAAGTATTCGCCCAAGTGGATATTCACCGTACAGCGGCGGGCAATTTCCACTGAGTTTTGCAGGGCCTCGGGAATATCGGCGAACAATTCTTGCATTTCTTCCGCGGAACGCAGGTATTGCTCATCGCTGTATAAACGCTCGCGGCGGGGATCTTCCAGGGTGCGCCCCTGGGCAATACAGACCCGCGCCTCGTGAACTTCGAAATCCTCTTCGCGCAGAAAGCGCACATCATTGGTGGCCACCACCGGACAGTTCACTTCCGTGGCCAGTTCCACAGCGGCGTGCAGATAATTCTCCTCATTGTCACGGCCGGTACGGGTTAACTCCAGATAAAAACGCTGGGGAAAAAGCCGCATCCAATATGCCAGTTCGTCGTGTGCCTGGGCTTTGCGTCCCGCCAACAGAGACATGCCCACATCGCCCCAACGCCCGCCCGACAGGGCTATCACCCCCTCGG
>CBFGUT010000118.1:0-9674 GCA_965652265.1 uncultured Cellvibrionaceae bacterium
CACTGCCGGTGGGGGCGTAGTAAGGCTCCTTTTCCGATTCGGTGGTGGCCAGATTGTGTACGCTGTCACTGACCACTATCAGCCTCGCGGCGCTGATCTTCCAGATCGGGCCTATCATCGGCGACAAAACGCGGCCGGTAACGGAAAAAGTCGATAATAAACAGGGCGACCCCAGTCGTAAACAACGAGGCAGTGGCAATAAGCATCAGAAAGTGCACTTGGATTTTCAGTTGGGCATCCAGATAGCCCATGCCCATAATACGCTCAAGGTAAACTTGACCTATGCCCGCCGTGGCGAACGACAAAGTCATGCCGAACATGCCGGCTATTTGTAACCAGAATGCCCAATAACCCATAACACTGCCCTGTTCGCGCCGGCCTTGTGTCAAACCGGGTAGGGCGTAGGTGATCATCGCTAATACGATCATGACATAAGCACCGTAAAAGGCGGCATGTCCGTGCATAGCGGTGATTAATGTGCCGTGAGTCCACTTGTTTACCGAAGGCCAGGTATGGGCTAGCCCGAGCAGGCCAGCGCCGAAGAGGGCGAAAACCGCACTGCCTATAGTCCAGTGGAGCGCCAGTGTATTTGGATGTGCCAGCCCCGAGCGACGCATGGCAGCGTAGGCGTAGGCCGCCATACCTGCCAGCGCCAAGGGCTCCAGGGCGCTGAAGAAGCCGCCGATAGGTAGCCAGTACTGCGGGACGCCGACCCAGTAATAGTGGTGGGCAGTGCCCAAAATGCCAGCAATAAATACCAAGCCGACAATGACGTAGAGCCATTTCTCCATAACCTCCCGATCTGCGCCTGAAAGGCGAATCAAAAGGTAGGCGAGAAACGACCCCATAATCATCATCCATACCCCTTCAACCCAGAGGTGAATGGTCCACCAGCGATAGAAAATGGAGACGGTATAATTTTCGTAGTGGAACAGCGCAGGGAAGAAAAGTATGGCGGAACTTACCAGCCCCAAAACCAACACACCCTCGGTTGTGGTGAAGCGCCCGGATTTTTTGATGGTCATGCCGATGTTGTAGAGAAATATCACCATGCACAAAACAATTACCAGCTTATGAGGCAATGGCTGTTCCAGCAATTTATTGCCTGTGCCATAGCGGAAAAAGTAGCCGATAATGGCGGCAACACCCATTAACGTCCAGAGAATCAGCTGAATATAAGCGAGTTTGACACTATACAATTCACTACGTGACTCCTCTGGAATCATCCAGTAACTTGCTCCCATGAAACCAGCCAGCACCCACACAATCAACAGGTTGGTGTGCATGACCTTAGTAACATCAAAGGGCAGAATATAAAGCAACGGGTCTGGGCCAAGATACTTGGCGGCAGATAGCAGGCCAAAAACCAATTGCAGGCCAAAAAGCACCATTGCCACTGCAAAATACCAATACGCGACCGACTGGGAACTGTACCGCATGTTGTTCTCCCTGAAGTTTTGCGCGATGCCTGGCAAGTCCAGGCCGCGGCTATTATTTCAACGTAGCCAGGTAGGCGACTAACTGCTCAATCTCTTCTTCGCTAAGACTGTCGTTGTAGTTGGGGGGCATAAACGAGGTGGCACCGGACGAATACATGCCACCCGAAGCAATGTGAGCGCTGGGTGCTACAATCGCCTCTCGAAGATAGCCTTCTACATCGGTGGCATCACCTGTATATTCCTCCGACTGCAGTGTTTCTCGGGCTCGTGAGGCTACGCCCGCCATGGTAGGTCCTGCCATATTAACGCCAGGTGCCGTGGAGTGGCAGGACGTACAGGCCGGGATCGCCGTTTGAAAGACGCTTTCACCCTGAGCTCGATAGTCATCCTCCGCCGTTACCGGTGTTGTTCCCGAGGGATTTTTGTCGGCGGAGCCCTCCATGCTCTTATCAGTGGAGAACGGCTGGGCAGAAACATTTTGCATGGGAGCCCCTGTAACACGGATGGGTCGGGGGGGCCAGCCTTGGTTGTCTACTTTGCTAACCCAATCTAGAAACGCAATAAGATCGGTAATTTCTTCGTCACTCAAGTTTTGCTGGGGCATTAAACGACGATGTGTTTGCTCGTCGTAAAACTGTGAAGGGTCCCGCATGTAGGCTTGCAGGTAAGCTTCGCCTCGAAGTTCGGTGATCTTGGTCAAATCAGGCGCGTAATATGCGCCTTCTCCAAATAACGTGTGACAGTTAATGCAATTATATTTGTGCCAGACATCCTTGCCGTGGGTAACTTGGGGGGTAATATTTTCTGAATGAGTGAGTTCCGGAAACTGTCGGTGACTATCCAAAGTCAACACCAGAAAAATCAGGGCGGCAAGGGCGGTTGAGCCAACCGCAAACAAACGGGCCTGTCGATTATTCATAGTCGCCTCTCCGCTGGGTTATACTCCGATACCGGTCCAATACAGGATCGCAATGGAAAATGCGTAGACGATGGCTGCTCCCATTAGCGCTATCACAGCGTAGCTCAGGAATTTTATTGGCGCATAAAATTTCTTCTGTCGCATAAACCCTCCATGCCGCCAGACAGTTACCTTTTATGGGATAAACTGTAGCACCCGCTGGAGTGAAGAACAACCAGATCCAGTTGAAGTTAGTGAGGCTAGCGGAATCAGGGAATCTGATTCTGGACCGGAGTTAGTCGATCTTTTTCCTCGTCATATATCCACTTTGACATTTATATTCTAAAGCTTTGCTTATGTGCGAAAGTTGGGCTCATTTCAATTAGATCTAATGAATGATTATTAGTTGTGCTGACTGGGGGCTTTGTAGCCCACGTGTGTACTTGTACATTAGTTTTTCCGAGAGCTGCCTTTCAGCGCTCAAAATATTCATGGGTAAGAGAGCCGTTGCATGACCATTTCAAGTTATGACTTCTGGTGTACTGCTTCTGCAGAAATGATCCATTATGGGTTAGAAGAAAAAGTACTGAAAAGGGGGGTAGCGCTAAACGCTATAAGACAAACCTCGATTTTCAACAGCGAGAGGCATAAATGTAATCGGTTTATAAGCGTAAACGCCCACTCTTTAGGAAAACAAACGTCTGTTTTTGTTAAAACATGACAAATGTCAATATACGTCCCCAGGTTATCAGGATAGTCTCCGTGAACCCATAGAGTCGATTAGACTATATGTATCCTAATAACATCGATACACATGCTGACACAAACCACAAAGTGAGGACAAAAAAATGTTAACAAGGCCTATAAAATTATTGAGTAGTTGCCTGGTGGCAGGTTTGCTGACCTTTAGTATGGCGCATGCCCAGGACGGCAAAATGTACCCAATGGATCCGCCCAAGGAGCCGGGGGCGATCCCCTTGAATACCGGTGGCGTGGAAAATCAACCGGCGTCGGAATCCTGGTTCCGCCAGTGGGGCGACCCCATGGCCCGCAATATTACCAAGGCTACCCTGACACCGGTATTGGCGGATCCCAAAAAAGCCAATGGTGCTTCGGTAATTGTGGCACCTGGCGGCGGCTTTATGTGGCTGTCCATGGGCAACGAGGGCTGGGAAGTGGCCGAGGCACTGTCCAAGCAGGGTATCAACGCCTTTGTCTTGAAGTACCGCCTGCAACCCACGGCGCCGGCATTGGAAGATTTTGAAGGACAAATGAACCGGCGTTTTGAGGAAGCCGAAGACAGTGTTGACAGCGATAGTGAAGAGCAGCCTCCAAGAAGGCCGCGCTGGGATCTCTCCAATCAACTGGAAGATGTGGAAGCTGCTTATGCCATGATATTGGAGCGCGCCGACGAGTGGGGCGTGGATAAATCCCGCATTGGCATGATTGGCTTCTCGGCGGGTGCGGGCTTGACCATGCACACCACGCTCAACTCGGATAAAGTCGATCTCGCGTTTATTGGTCCCATTTACGGTGGACTGAATGCGGTGGAAGTACCCGAGGACGCACCGCCCATGTTTGCTGCCATTGCCGCCGATGACTTTTTGTTTGGCGGACAGTTCGGATTGATTCAGTCCTGGTTTGAAGCGGGCGTGCCGGTGGAATTCCACCTGTACCAAAACGGTGGCCACGGCTTTGGTTTGGGTAACCCCGACCGCACCAGTAATAAATGGTTTGATGCCTTTATTCACTGGCTGGATGTGAATGGGTTTCTAGACAAATAAAGTTAATTTGCTGTTCGGAAAACAGGGGCCAACAGGCCCCTGTTTTCGTATGGGAGTTTGGAATCACTCTTATAGAGATCCCCTCATGATTGCCAATAGATTTTCTGATTTTCGATTGGAATCAGCGCCGCCGTATGCTTGGAAATAACACGCGCGGTAAAATCGTCAGATGCTCGCCCCGTGTTCAGTACAACTTCGTATCGATAACTGTGTGTGGCACTTTGAAGCGTGGCCGTGCGCCTCAGCTCCAAGGTGATAGCGCCCTCCGTGTCGGTGGGGTCGGCAATGAGTTGTACTGCCAGATGATCCGGATTCAAGCTGCCAAGTTGCACGTTCAACTCGGCGCGACGGTGTCCATTAACTTCTTCAAACTGCAACTCGCCCAGGTGTATTTCGTGCCAGTGTCGAGACAGTGCGGTGGACCATTCGAATAATTCGGTAGCCAGGGCGCCACTGTGGCGCTGACGCTCTTCGAGCGCCCGGGCGGCGGGTTCGTAGTAGTTATAGAGATATTCCTCAATCATTCGGTTGCAACTGAAGGGCACAGTCAGTTGGGCCATGCTGTGACGAACGCGTTGCAGCCAGCTGGCGGGCAGGTCACGCGCGTCGCGCTGGTAAAAACAGGGAGCGATGTCCGTTTCCAGTATTCGATAGAGTGCCTGGGCATCTTCAGCGTCAAACGCTGGGTCGTGAACCTCGCCATCGCCCAGAGCCCAGCCAACCTCGGGCCGCCAGGCCTCGGCCCACCAGCCATCCAGGCTGGACAGGTTCAACCCGCCGTTAACCAAGACCTTCATGCCGCTGGTGCCGGAGGCCTCCCAGGGGCGCCGCGGTGTATTCAGCCAGACATCCACTCCCTGCACCAGTTGTTGTGCCAGTTCTATGTTGTAGTCTTCCAACACCACAATCCGGTCTTTGACA
Organism: uncultured Cellvibrionaceae bacterium; assembly: GCA_965652265.1. Taxonomy (GTDB): domain Bacteria; phylum Pseudomonadota; class Gammaproteobacteria; order Pseudomonadales; family Cellvibrionaceae; genus Gilvimarinus. The sequence continues at coordinate 5,043 of CBFGUT010000118.1, forward strand.
TCGGCACAGCGGGCGAACCGATACCAGGCCTGCAGCGCCTGCTTGCCCCAGTGGTCGGCGGGATGCGCCTTGCCGGCCACAATTAATTGCACCGGGTGATGGGGGTGGTTGAGCAGGGCGGCGAGTCGCTCGGGGTCTTGCAGTAACAGGGTGGGGCGTTTGTATTCCGCAAAGCGGCGGGCAAATCCCAGGGTCAGAATGTTCGGGTCCAGGGGCTGTTCGGTAAAAACCGCGCATTCACTTGGGTCGCTCTCCCGGCGCCAGTGGTGTTGTGAACGGCGGCGCACATAGTCCACCAGCTGCGCCCGGCCCAGGCCCTTCATTTCCCAGAGAGTGTGATCGCTCAACTTCTCCAGGGCGTCGGTGGACATCTGTTGCAGGTCCCGGCGCCAGCGATGCGGCCCAAACTGTTGACGCCATTCGTTGTCCGCGCGCGATGAGTCCCAGGTGGGTACGTGCACGCCGTTGGTGACATGGCCGACAGGCACCTCGCGCTCGGGCCAACGGGGAAATAGCGGCTGGAAAATGGATCGGCTGACTTTCCCGTGCAAAGCGCTGACGCCGTTGGCAAAGGCGCAGGTGCGCATGGCCAGCCAGGCCATATTGAACCACTCCCGGGTGTCTTCCGGATGGGTTTTACCCAGCGCCAGCAACCGCTCGGTGGAAACGCCGAGATGAAGAGCGAACTCATGGATATAGCGACGAATCAATTCGATGGGGTAGCGATCGAAGCCGGCCTCCACCGGTGTATGGGTCGTGAAAACATTGCCCGCGCGGGTGGCCCATAGCGCCTCGTCAAAGGAGACGCTGTGGCGTTCCCGGTAGGTGCGCAAGCGTTCCAGGGTGGCGAAGGCGGCATGCCCCTCGTTGAGGTGACACACGTAATCGCCATAGCCGAGCGTCTCGATCAGTCGCCAGCCACAAATACCCAGGGCAATTTCCTGCACCAGCCGCAGCTCCCGATTGCCGCCGTAAAGTTGGCTGGTAATGCCCCGATCCCCGGCCTGATTGCGCGGGTCATTGCTATCCAGCAAATACAGGGTGACCCGGCCGACGGTAACCTGCCAGACACGAAAGCGCACCCGGCGGCAGAGAAACTCGGTGTCGATATGCAGCCAACTGCCGTCTTTCGCTTGCGCCCGGCGCAGCGGCAGACTGCCCGGGTCATTGTACAGATAGGTTTCCCGTTGCCAGCCGGTGTCATCCAGGCTTTGATGAAAGTAACCCTGTTGATACAGGAGGCCGACCCCCACCAGGGGGACGCCCAAATCGCTGGCAGTTTTCAGGTAGTCGCCGGCGAGCATACCCAGGCCGCCGGCATACAGCGGCAATGCGTCGCACAAACCGTATTCCATGCTCAGATAGGCAATGCCCTTGATGGCCGAGCCGGCGTAGTGTTGTTGATACCAACTGGCATCGTTGAGGTATTCTTCCCGCGCCTGGACCAGGGTCTCCAGTGCGGCGAGGAAATGCCTGTCACCGGCAATTTCCTGGAGTTGTTTGTCGCTGGTCAGTTGCAGGACTTCCACCGGATTCTGGGTGCGCTCCCACACTTCCGGGTTCAATTGTTGCCAGAGCTGGTCGCCGTCGTGGTTCCAGCTCCAGTAGAGGTCCATGGACAGCTCTCGCAATATCGACAGCGCCTCGGGAAGGGGGCGATTGGATAGGGCCATGTCAGTGTCCGCGCAGGCGTCGGGTTAAGGTTTTTTCCAACTCGACGATCAACAGGATGGGGCTGGTCACCAGCAACACGACCAGCCAGTGAGTCGCGCTCAATGCACTCACGTCGAAAATGCGCTGGCTGAGCGGCCAGTAGGTAAATAGCATCTGCAATGCCAACACCAGGGCAATGGTGGTCAAGGCCGGTCGCAGCCCCTGCCAGTAACGAAGTTGCCACACCGAATCACTCAGCGTGCGGGCGCTCAGCAAATAGAATATTTCAAATAACACCATGGCATTGACCGCTATCGAGCGGGCGAGCGACTCGTCACCCGAAGCGGACATTTGCCACTCGAACAAACCGAACACCGTGACCGCTGCCAGCGTGCCCACCAGCAAAATACGATACAGCAGTGCGCCGGTAATCAGTCCCTGCGTTCGCGGCCGTGGCGGGCGCTGCATAATATTGGCTTCGCTCTGTTCAAAAGCCATGGCCAGGGCGAGAGTTACCGCGGTGACCATATTGACCCACAGAATCTGCACCGGAGTAATGGGCAGCAACCAGCCGAACAGAATGGCGAGCACAATCACTATGGCCTGGGCGAGATTGGTGGGCAGAATAAAGGCGATGGCCTTGACGATATTGTCGTAGACCGTGCGGCCTTCCGCCACCGCCCGGGTAATGGTGGCGAAGTTGTCATCGGTCAGCACAAAGTCGGCGGCCTCTTTGGCCGCGTCGGTGCCCTTCTGCCCCATGGCGATACCAATATCCGAGGTACGCAGCGCCGGTGCATCGTTAACGCCGTCGCCGGTCATGGCCACGGTATGGCCTTTGGCTTGCAATGACTTCACCAGTTGCAGCTTGTTCGCCGGGCTGGTGCGGGCGAAGAGATCGACCTGGTCGACGATCGCGATGCGATCGGCCTCATTCATGCGGTCCAGTTCCGCGCCGGTGACTACCCGCTCACTATTCAGCCCCAGTTCGCGACCAATGGCGGCGGCGGTGACCGGATTGTCACCGGTAATCATCAATACCCGAATACCGGCGGCGTGACACTGGGCAATGGCGTCGACAGCTTCCGGGCGCGGTGGGTCGCTGATGCCCACCAGGGCCACCATTACCAGGCCGGATTCCATATGGTGATGGTGTAGCTCGTCCTGATCACTGTCCATGGGTTTGCGTGCCAGCGCTAATACCCGCATGCCCCGCGAAGCGAGTTGTTCCATTTGCGCTTGCCAGTAGGTCCGGTCGAGGGGTTCGGGGCCGTTTGGTCCCAACTGCTCATGACACAATTCCAACAGGCGGTCCGGGGCGCCCTTGATGGCCATTTCCCGGTCGCCATCGGGGTGATCGTGCAGTACCGCCATGTAACGTTTTTCGGTTTCAAAGGGCAGGCTGTCAATGCGCGGGCAATCGCGCCGGCAATCGTCCGCGGCCAGGCCGTGCTTTAACGCCAGCACCAGCAGGGCGCCCTCGGTGGGGTCGCCGTGCAGTTGCCATTCGCCGGCTTTCTCGGTGACATTGGCATCGTTGCACAAGAGCGCAATGCGGGAGGCGGTGGACAAGGACTCGTTTTGCGCGGTGGGTGAATGTGCCTCTGCTGTAATATCTCCCCGCGGCGCGTAGCCCTCGCCGCTGATGGTGTAACGGGCACTACTGGTAACCAGTGCGCGGGCGGTCATGGCATTGGCGGTGAGGGTGCCGGTTTTATCCGAGCAGATCACATCCACCGACCCGAGCACTTCCACCGCCGGCAGGCGTCTCATCAGCGAGCGCTTGCGGGCCATGCGCTCCACACCCAGGGCCAGGGTAATGGTGACGACGGCGGGCAGGCCTTCGGGAATAGCCGCCACGGCAATACCAATGGCCCCCTGAAATAGCGAGGTCCAGGTCTGGTCGTGCAGCAGTGCGCCGAGTGCCACGGTAGCGGCGGTGATCAGCAGAATGGCTCCAGTGAGTTGCCGGGCAAACCGACTCAGTTGTTGCTGCAGGGGGGTGTCGCTGATGTTGACGCTCTGCACCATCCGGTTAATGGTGCCGATTTCGGTGCGGCTGCCGGTGTTGACGACCAGACCGCGGCCACTACCGTAGGTGACCAGAGTGCCCATAAAGGCGGTGTTGAGTCGCTCGGCCAGGGGAGCGTCGGCGGCGGTGGGCTCGGTCACCTTATCGATGCCCTGCGATTCCCCGGTGAGCATGGACTCATCGCAACGCAGGCTTTTACTCTCCAGCAGCCGTAGATCCGCCGGTACCTTGTCACCCGCCTGCAGCAGTACCACGTCGCCGGGTACCAGTCGCTCGCTGTCCAGCGTCTGGGTGGCGCCGTCGCGTATGACCAAGCACTGGCTGCGGGTCATGGAAAGAATTGCCCGCAATGCCTGTTCGGCTTTTCCCTCCTGGATAAAGCCGATGGTGGCGTTGATCAGCACCACGCCCAGGATGACGCCGGCATCGACCCAGTGGCGCAGCAACAGGCTGACCAGAGCACTGGCCAGTAAGATGTAGATAAACAGGTTGTGAAACTGGCGCAGCCAGCGCAACCAGCCAGGTGTAGGTGGTGTCACCGGCAGGCTGTTGGCCCCCCAGCGGGCAAACCGCGCGGTCGCCTCGTCGCTGCTTAGCCCCTGGGGCTGGCTGGCGAGTTTGGCCAGGGTTTCTTCAGGGCTCAGCGCGTGAGCGTGTTCGATACCGTCGGCCTTCTCGCTGTAGGGTGTCATAGGGGGGCTTCCACCAGGTTCTGTGTCAGTTCGCCTCGCTCAAAGGCGCTGGCATTGGCAAGGGTGGTCTCGGCAATGGCGGTCAGGGCCTCGCGTGTGAAAAAGGCCTGGTGGCCGGTGATCACTACATTGGGAAAGGTGAGCAGCCTGGCAAAGACGTCATCCTGAAGCAGCTGGCTGGAGTGGTCTTCAAAAAACAGGTCGGCTTCCTCCTCGTAGACATCCAGCCCCAGGTAACCCACCTGTTGTGCCTTG
>CBFGUT010000119.1:0-9636 GCA_965652265.1 uncultured Cellvibrionaceae bacterium
CCAGGGCCGTGCAGTTAGTGTCGATCATGGTCTGCCAGTCCCGCCAGCAGGTTTCGTGGGCGGGTTCCAGACCCAGCGCCAGGCCGGCGTTATTCACCAGTATATCCACCTGCGCAAAATCCTCCGGCAGCGCTCGCAGGGCAGTTTCCAGTGTCTCGCCGTCGCGCACATCAGCAGCGATACAGTGGCAGCGTGTATGGTCAGACAGACTGTGCGCCAGTCCCTCAAGCTTTTCCCGGCGGCGGGCCAGCAATATTAGCTTGACACCTTGTCGCCCCAAAGTCTCGGCAGTGGCTCGGCCAATGCCGGAAGAGGCGCCAGTGATTAATGCAGTCAGATTGTTCATAGAGTATGTACCACCCGATCTAAAAACTCTGGCCCGATTGTACCCCAGCAATGACTCATGCCATAGTGGCGACATGACCCCTGAATTTAAGCCGTTGCCCGTTCATCGTTCCACGTCTACCGGCCACTGTGCCACTGGAGATTCTGCTTCCCACCCAGTAAAATAGTCGCCCCCGCACACCAAGCACCGAGTTGTCATGATTCCACGTATTCGCGAGACATCCCCGGTTCAGCGTCTCTATCTGGACTTTATCGAAGCTGTCAAAACAGAGGGATTTGCCGGAGAATTGAACCCGGATTATGCCAATCGCACGGTGTTGGCCACGGATAATTCCATCTACCAGGTCTTGCCGCAGGCCGTAGTTTACCCGCGCCACACGGAGGATCTGGTGCTGCTGGCCAGTATCAGTCAGCGCCCTGATTTCAGGGATGTGGTACTCAGCCCGCGTGGGGGCGGTACTGGCACCAATGGACAGTCTCTGACCGATGGCGTGGTGGTGGATACCTCCCGCCATATGAATACGATTCTGGAGATTAATACCGAAGAGCGCTGGGTGCGCGTGCAATGTGGCGTGGTCAAGGATCAGTTAAACGCCGCGCTCAAGCCCTACGGCCTGTTTTTTGCCCCTGAGCTGTCCACCAGCAACCGCGCCACTATCGGCGGCATGATCAATACCGATGCCTCGGGGCAGGGCTCCTGCCTCTACGGTAAGACCCGTGATCATGTATTGGCCCTGAAAACCGTGTTGCTCGATGGCAGTGTATGGGGCTCCGAACCCATTGACTCGCCCACACTGGAGGCCCACTGCCAGCGCCAGGACAAAGTAGGGGAAATACACCGGGTGGTGGATGCCATCGAACGGGACAAGCGTGAACTGATTGAAGCGCGCTTTCCCAAATTGAACCGCTGCCTGACCGGCTATGACCTCGCCCATATCCGTACTCCGGATGGCCGTTTTGATCTCAACAGCATCCTCTGCGGCAGTGAGGGCACCCTGGGTTTTATCGCCGAGGCGAGATTGAATGTGCTGCCCATTCCCAAATGCGCGGCACTGGTGAATGTCAACTATCGCGATTTTAATGCCGCGCTGGAAGATGCCACGGCGCTGATGCAGGCTGGGCCCACTTCCATTGAAACGGTGGATTCCAAGGTGCTCAATCTCGCCATGAACGATATTGTCTGGCACAGCGTGGCGGAGTTTTTCCCGCCGGTGCCGGGGCAGAGTATTCAGGGGATCAATCTGGTGGAATACACGGCTGACTCTGAGGAAGCCCTGGCCGAGGGTATTGGCCGGCTCACCGCGCTGCTGGATAACGCCGCCGCTGACAACGACAAAGGCAGGCTCGGTTACACCGTCGCTATGGGCAATGTCGCCGTCAATAAAATCTGGGGCATGCGAAAAAAAGCCGTGGGCCTGCTCGGAAACGCCCAGGGCGAGGCGAGGCCCATTCCCTTTGTGGAGGATACCGCTGTACCACCGGAACACCTGGCGGCGTTTATTCGCGAATTTCGCGCGGCACTGGACAAGCGTGGCCTTGCCTACGGCATGTTTGGTCATGTGGATGCCGGTGTGCTGCATGTGCGTCCGGCCATCGACATGAAAGACCCGGCGCAGGAAAAACTGGTGCGTGAAGTGACCGACGAGGTGGTAGCGCTGACGCAGAAATACCACGGACTCCTGTGGGGTGAGCACGGCAAGGGTGTACGCTCGGAATACGCGCCACAGTTTTTTGGCGAGCTCTACCCGGAACTGCAAAAAATCAAGGCCGCTTTTGACCCGTACAACCAACTCAACCCCGGTAAAATCGCCACACCCAACCGCGAGAGCGAATTGTTGAATATTGACGGTGTAACCACTCGCGGGCAGGAGGATCGCAAGATTCCCGTCCAGGTGTGGGAGGGCTACAGCGAGGGTATGCACTGTAACGGCAATGGCCTGTGCTACAACTGGAACCCCAACGATGCCATGTGCCCTTCATGGAAGGCGACGCGTGAGCGTATCCACTCTCCCAAAGGGCGTGCTTCGCTGATGCGCGAGTGGCTTAAACAACTGGCGGAGCGCGATGTGAGTGCGCTGGAGGCAACCCAGCAAGTGCGCCGCCGGCACTTTTTATCCAGCCTGCCCGCGCGCATTAAAAACACCTGGGGTAAAAGCCGCGGCGACTACGATTTTTCCCACGAGGTTAATACCGCCATGCAGGGTTGTCTGGCCTGTAAATCCTGTGTGGGTCAATGCCCCATCAAAGTGGATGTGCCGGAGTTTCGCAGCAAGTTCCTGGAGCTTTACTACAGTCGCTATTTACGCCCACTTAAAGACTACTTTGTCGGCGCACTGGAATACCTGATGCCGGCCATGAACCGGGTACCCTGGCTCTACAACGGCCTGATGAAACCAAGAGTGATGCAAAAACTACTGGCAAAAACCGCCGGTATGGTGGACAGCCCGTTATTGACGGGTATCAATCTGGACAAGCAATTGCAGGCGATGGGGGTGCGCTATGCCACGCCCGAGAATATCCGGCAACTGTCAGCCTCGGACAAGGCTCGCGCGGTGATTCTGGTACAGGACGCCTTTATCCGCTACTTTGAAACCCCGCTTTTACTGGACAGTTTTAAATTGCTTAAACAGTTGGGTTTTGTGCCCCTGCTGGCGCCTTTCCGCCCTAATGGCAAACCCCTGCATGTGCACGGCTTTTTAAAAGCCTTTGCCCGCGCCGCCGAGAACAACGCGAAAATGCTCAGTACTCTGGCTGATACCGGTATTCCGCTGGTGGGGCTGGAACCCTCCATGACCCTGGCGTATCGCAGCGAATACAAAAAAGTTCTGGGCGAGCGGGCTCCAAAGGTGTTGTTGATCCAGGAGTGGCTGGCGGCACAGACGGCCCTGGCCGAACACACGGATGACTTTACGCCCGGGGATTTTATATTGCTGGCGCACTGCACGGAAAAAACCAATGCCGCCGCTTCCCTCAAAGACTGGGTGACACTCTTTGCCGCCCTGGGGCAGGAATTGCGTCAAGTGGATACCGGTTGCTGTGGCATGGCCGGCACCTACGGACACGAGTTGGCCAATGTGGCAACCTCCAAAACCATTTATACACAGTCCTGGCAGCAGGTGGTTCGCCAACCCGAGTATCAGGGCAAGCTGCTGGCCACGGGCTACTCCTGTCGCAGCCAGGTAAAGCGAGTGGATGGCGAGGTTTTGCCTCACCCTTTACAGGCGCTACTGGCACAGAGCCGGGGTAGTTTGTAGGTTGGGTAAGCTCCGCGCCACCCAACAATCCCAAGCCACCCAACGATCGGCGTGTAGGGTGGCGTTGCACACCTCTCCTATGCTTCGACGGCCTTGGAAAGAACACCATGCCCTCTTCGAGAGGGCTCGGGCATAACCGGGTTTGTTGGTCCGGTTTTTTACGGGGTTGTTGTACAATTATTAGCCATCCACAACACTTTATTACATTTAAAATCGGGCGCTTTTGCTAAAGTGCCCGCACTATAAAATCTACAGGAAATTCTCTATGCGTAACCCGATTAAATGCACTCTGGCACTGTTTATCCTTGGGCTGGGGTTAATAGCCCTTACCGCCAGGGCCACCACGGTCCAGTTCCAAACGGTGATGGGCGATTTTGAAGTCAATCTGTTCGACAACACCACGCCAGAAACCGTCGCCAACTTTCTGGAGTATGTGGAAGCAGGGGATTATACCGATACTTTTTTCCATCGCTCCGTACCTGGTTTTGTGGTACAGGGCGGTGGCTTTTTTTACGACTACAGTGAAAAGAAGGCCTTTAATATTGCCGCCAACGATCCGGTGAACAATGAGCCCGAGTTGTCCAATCAACGGGGTACCATTGCCATGGCCAAGTTGGGCAGTAACCCCAATAGCGCGACAAATCAATGGTTTTTCAATCTGGCTGATAACAGCGCTAATCTTGATAATCAGAATGGTGGCTTTACGGTATTTGGGCAGGTCACTGGTAATGGCATGGCTATTATCGATGCTATTGCCGCATTGCGCAGAGAAAACTTTGGGAATGCCTTCACACATTTGCCTTTGCGCAACTACTCGGATGAAGACCTGGAAAATCAAGTACCGCTGACTCACGAACATCTGGTGATGATCCAGACTATCGTAGTGCTCGACCCCAGTCCCGATACGGCGAATGGCCTTAACCCCAAGCCTACTACCCGCAAGGACAATAGTGGTGGTGGTAATGGTGGCGGTGGCGACAGCAGCGGTGGTGGTGGCAGTTTTGGCTTCTGGTTATTGTTAATGCTCGCTGGTGGCCAAGTGGTTCGACGGATTTCTTACCTGAAGCTGGTTTCTCGCTAAAATTGACCAAGTGGGGAGATGCAGATAGTGGCATCTCCCCAGAGCAGAGAGATTGGAGAGTTGAGTCGGCTGCACCCTAATAACAAGCTCAGGTTTGGCGTCGAGCTCCTGTTTACCACCCCATAAACGGCAACAGGGAAAGGGCGGCCACTGCGGCAATGCCCACCAATGCCAGGCCCACCTTCAAAGGATTGGCAAACAGGTGTTGGAAGAAGGTGGGAGCCTGCCCCCGGGCCTGAAGGTCATGCCAATACTGGCGTCTTTCACGGCTAAAGGCCTTCTGAAACTCGTCCACCAATCGTCTGGCTTCTTCATAGTCCTGATCGCGTGTCACCCACAGCGCTTCCACACCTAGCCGCCAGCGCCCGGCCTCGGTGCGGTAGCAGGGGATGCGCTGTGCCTCTAACGCCGCCTCCATGCCGATCACTTCCTCTTCAGTGGCGCCGCGGATATTTATTAATAACTTTGCCACGCCTTACTCGTTCCTGTGGTTATGCAGTTCATCAAACAATTCCGGTTTGATCAAATACTTTTGCTGAGTCTGTTTCTCCAGTAACACAATACGTGCCACGCCCGTGGTGGTCACGGCCTGCTGCTGATGGCTGTAGATTTCGTACTCCTGTGAGAAACCATAGCCTTGTACCTCGGTGACGGTGCAGCCGACGGTTATGGTGTCGGGATACCGCAACGGCTTTTTGTAGCGGCAGGCAGTATCGGCCAACACCGGCAGGACACGCTGCTGATCCGGCAGCCGGGGATAGAGAATCTGTTGTAGGTAGGCGATGCGTACGCTCTCAAAATAGCGAAAGTAGACGGCGTTATTCACATGCCCCAGGGCGTCCATTTCGCCCCACTGTACGGGAAGTTCGATGGTAATGGGGAAGCTGGCGGAAAAATCATCCAGGTTCATAGGCTCTCCTGTACATATCCAGTGGCTATCCGCTATTGTAGTCACTCTCTGAGTGAGCACCAAGAATCAAGACAGGATAGACCATGCACGACTCGGCTCTGGCCATTGCGATTATCGGTATTGCCGCACTGATTTGTCAGTGGGGTGCCTGGCGGGCGCGCTTGCCGGCGATTCTATTTCTGTTGCTGGCGGGTTTACTGCTGGGACCGGTGGCGGGTTATTTACAGCCTGATGTCATCTTTGGCGAGCTGCTGTTTCCCCTGGTATCGCTGGCGGTGGCGGTGATCCTCTTCGAAGGCAGCTTGACGCTTAACTTCAAAGAGCTGGGTGCGTTATCCGCCGTGGTGCGGCGCATGATTACCGTGGGCGCGCCGGTAACCTGGGCGGTAGTGGCGGTTGCCACACACTATCTGTTCGGCCTGCCCTGGGACCTCAGTATCCTGTTTGGTGCCCTGATGGTGGTGACCGGCCCCACGGTGATCATGCCCCTGTTGCGCAGCGTTCGCCCCTCGGCCAAGGTTTCCAACATCCTGCGCTGGGAGGGGATTGTTATCGACCCCATTGGCGCCCTGCTGGTGGTGGTGGTCTACGAATTTATCGTCACCCAGAGTGAAGCGGCCGCCTTTGGGCACTCGTTGCTGTTGTTCGCCGAGATTATTGTCGTGGGGCTGGCTTTTGGTGCCGCCGCCGGATATCTACTGGGCAAGCTACTGGCGCGACGCATGTTGCCGGAGCATCTGCAAAACCTGGCGACCCTGAGCCTGGTGTTTATGGTGTTTACCTTCTGCAACCATCTGGCCCATGAATCGGGCCTGCTGGGGGTCACGGTAATGGGCATGTGGCTGGGCAATATGCGCGATGTGCATATCCACAATATTCTCAACTTCAAAGAAAATCTGACCATCCTGTTTATTTCGGGGCTGTTTATTATTCTCGCAGCGCGTATCCCCGCAGAGCAGCTGTGGAGCATCTTTACCCTGGCACCGCTGTTGCTATTGGTGGTGGTGCAGTTTGTGGCCCGTCCACTGTCGGTTGCGCTGGCGACCATCGGCGCCAAGATCAGCTTCCGGGAGCGCATACTGCTGGCCTGGATTGCCCCGCGCGGCATCGTGGCGGCGGCCGTGTCGGCGCTATTTGCTTTACGGCTGGCGGAGGGGGGATACCAGCAGGCGGAGCTGTTGGTGCCACTGACTTTTGCCGTTATTCTGGGCACGGTGGTTTTTCAGAGCGCCACCTCGCGGCTGGTGGCACGCTGGCTGGGTGTGGTGGAACCTGAGCCGCGCGGGGTGTTGATTCTGGGCGCCAATGCTGTGGCCCGCAAAATTGCCGCCGCGCTCAAGCAGCAGGAGCTGCCGGTACTCTTGTGTGATTCCAGTTGGGACAATATTCGCAGCGCCCGTATGGCCGGTCTCAATACATTTTTTGGCAATCCCACCTCGGAATTTGCCAGCCAGCGGCTGGAATTGGCGGGCATTGGCAATCTGCTGGCGCTGTCGCCCCTGCGTGAACTCAATGTCATTGCCTGTATGCACTTCAAGGCCGAGTTTGGCGAGCGGCATATATTTTCGGTGCGCACCAGTAGCGACAGCAACCAGCCCGACAAGCATCAGGTGGCTGCCCAGCACAAGGGGGCGCCGCTTTTCAGTGCCGATTTAACCTACTCCAAACTTGCCAGCATGATCGGCACTGGTGCCGAGATTCGCGCTACCCGCCTCACCGAGGAATACACCCTAGAGGATTACCGCACGGGCACAGGAAGTCGGGCCATTCCGCTGTTTGCCATTAACGAGCGGGGCAAACTCAAACCCTACACCGACGGCAGTGAAGTGAAACCGGGTCCGGGCTGGGTGCTCCTGAGCCTGATGCCCGCGCCCAAGCCGGTGCGCTCGGACAGCTACCCGCAGCTTAAGGCTATATAGCCCGGGGCAGGTCGCCACGGCTCGGAGATTGGGGCGGGTGGCGCTGGGCCAGGTAATGCTCAATGGCCTCGCGCAGTTGAGCGTCTCCGCCGGGTAATCCGCGGTTGCCGAACAGCCGGTTGAATTCCAGCACATAGGGGAAGTCGCCCACCATGGCGATATCAAAGCCGGCGTGGTCAATACCCAGGGCAACGGCGATATCACGGGCCAGCGTCAGCGCCTGAAGAGGTACAGGGCTGTGGTCGATAATGCCGCCCTTGGCCACATTGTTGTAAAAGCCCCCGGCGGCCTGGCAGCGCCAGTAAGCTGTCAACACCTGATCGCCGATAACCACGACGCGAATGTCCCGGTCGATGGGCAGGTATTCCTGGGCGTAGATAACGTCGCTCAGGGCGCGGTAACGATTAAAGTCGGCCCGGTTTTCTACCAGCCACACACCATTGCCCATGCTCGCCTTTGGCAGTTTGACTACGAAGGGCAGGTCCATGGCTTCCCAGACGCGCTCGGCATCAACATCGCTATTGGCGGTAATCAGCGTGCGCGGAGTGTTGTGCGGGGCCACCACTTCAAGAGCGCGGGTCATTTCCACCTTGTTGTGACCTAATAAATAGGTGGCCAGACTGGGGAAGATACGACAGCCGAGGCCAAACACCAGTGCGTTGACTTGCCAGTATTCGGGAAACAATACCCAATCGGCCGCTTTGAGTGCATCGCGGTGCTGGAGATAGTGTGCCGGCTTCAGGTGGGTGGTGTGCTTAAAGCCCAGGGTGCGAAAGGTATCGAAAGAGATATTGGCCAAGGCGTCAGCCTCAAAAAAAAGCGCGATAATCGCCGCTTTTTTGAGCGCTGGCAAGTAAATTTTTTGTATGGCCCGCCTGGCTAAAAACTCCTGGCCAGCAGCGTGCCCACTATCACCGCCCATAGCCCCATCAGACAGAAAAAACTGGCCCCGAACAGGCGCACCCGCCAGCGAATTTTCCCCGCCAACAGTATGGCCGCATGGCCCAGGCGCAGGGCCACATAGAGCCAGGCCAGGACGACCACCAGCCAACCGCCGATGCCGGTCAGCATGGCCGTGAGGCAGCCTGCATAGAAGAGCACCGGCATTTCCAGCAGATTGTGGTACAGGCGGTCGTATAACACCATGGTGCGCGGCAGGCCTTCGGCCGGGGGCTGGAAGGTGCGGAAGTACTCGGCCTCCACGGCGCCGGATTTAATGGCGTGTCCCCGGGCTTTAAACAACCGCAATACAACAAAACCGGTAAAAAAGACCAGCACGGCCATGGGGTAGATGAGATTCATGCGTATTTCCTCGCAGGATGGCGTTCAGGCGGTGTTATTCGGCGTCTGGGGCACTATAATACCCCCCTTTGCCAGTGCGCAAGCGGGCGCCGAGCGGGGCGCAGACAGCTTGCCGGGTTTTGCCCTGAATATCGAATAAGGATGCAAGTCTATGATTATCAAGCCAAAAGTCCGCGGTTTTATCTGTATTAATGCCCACCCGCAGGGTTGTGCCGCTCACGTGCAGGAGCAAATTGACTATACCCGCGCCCAGGGCGCCATCGAGGGCGGCCCCAAAAATGTGCTGGTGATTGGCTGTTCCACCGGCTATGGTCTGGCCTCGCGCATTACCGCCGCCTTTGGCGCCGGCGCCAAAACCCTGGGCCTGTGCTTTGAAAAGCCGCCCACCGACAAGAAAACCGCTTCCGCCGGTTACTACAATACCGCCGCTTTTCACGCCGCCGCCGAGAAAGAAGGGCTCTACGCGCGTACCATCAACGGCGATGCCTTCAGTAACGAGATAAAAGAGCAGGCGATTGCCGCCATTAAAGAGGATCTCGGCCAGATTGACCTGGTGGTCTACTCCCTGGCTTCCCCGCGTCGCACCGACCCCACCACGGGCGAGACCTACAACTCGGTGCTCAAGCCCATCGGCGAAGGTTATACCGCCAAAAACCTCAATACCGACACCATGAAGATCGGCGAAGTTACCGTGGAGCCGGCCACCGAGGAAGAAATTCACGATACCGTCAAGGTGATGGGCGGTGAGGACTGGGAACTGTGGATGGCGGCCCTGGACAAGGCCGGCGTGCTGGCCGAGGGTGTGAAAACCGTGGCCTATACCTA
>CBFGUT010000120.1:0-9618 GCA_965652265.1 uncultured Cellvibrionaceae bacterium
CCCCGTTCCCCGTTCCCCGTTCCCCGTTCCCCGCTCAGCGTCCAGCGCTTCGCGTCACCGATCCGTACGCGGTTTGTCGGAATACTGTACTTGCCCATTCTCGTCTACCCAGCGATAAATGGTACCTTCCTCTTCGAGAATGGCATCATCGCCCCGCTGGATTTCCTTGATGCGGATTTCAGCATCTTCCTGAACGGCTTCCAGCTTGTCGGCACCCTCTACAAAGATGATTTCCGCCAGTGTGTTGAGTTTGGGGTTCATCAGCAGCGGCAGTTTATTGTCGGCTTGCAGTTGTTGCTGGAATTCCGGGTCATTGATAATGGCCTGTACACGCGGGTCGCTTTGCATCACCTGAATCTGTTGCCAGCCCAGAGCGATTTTGCGCGCGGTTTGCTGGGCGGTATCTTCCCGGTGGATATCCATACCGCTATCGCTCAGCAGCTGTTTCATGTCCGGGTCGTTCATCAGGCGATTGAATTCGGGGACTTGCATCAGGCTGTCAATATCGCCAGCACGCATCAGCCGCTGTGAGCGCTCATCGGCTAGGAGTGCCTGGAGGTCGGGATTCTGCACGACGCGATTAATTCTGTCGACGCTGGCGACCGGATCGGCGATAAAAGCTTCGCTCATTTTCACCGTGGTGGTATTGTCAGTTGTCAGTGACATGATACCCGCCGCCGTCTTGCTGACGAACGCCCTGGCGGCTTTGTCGGCGGCACCTGTGGTTTGCTGCTGGCTGGCAGGGGTACCGCGAGCTTGCCGGGCGTCTTGATAAATGCCCCAGGTGTAGACCAGCAGCAGGGCGATGGCGGCACCCACGAGACCACCGATCAACAGCCCCGCCAGCCGCGAGCCGGTACTGAGACGATCGGCATCACCTGGGGAGAGTTTGATTATCAGCCAGAAGATCAATCGAATAATGATCATTACCGCGGCAAAAATGATCAGGCCGCCGGTGATATAGGCGGCAATTCCATCCAGCTCAAGGTATTGTTTCACCAGCTCGCTGGCAGGTTTGGCGAAATAAAAGGCAGCGCCATAGGCGCCAAGGAAACTGAGAGTGCGGGACAGGGATCGCAGAAAACCATTGAAAAATCCGCGAATGGCAAAAAAGGCGGTGACCACCAAAAAAATAATGGCTGAAATCCCCATAGCAGCGTCCTGATTCTTGTTGTAAAAGTTCATCATATAATAGCCACTGGCGACTGTGAATGCCGTGACGACATCTTGGAGGGGCGCGGTTTATAACAAAATGGCGTAAAAATCATCTATTGGCGGCGCCAATCGGTCTTAAACACCGCTTATCCGCGGTCGACAACCTGCTATTCGGTAAGTTTTGTCTTGCAGGTGTGCTCTATGAAGATTTCCCAATCGGCCATTGCCCTGGAGAGTCAATATCGCTACCGGGAGGAGCGGGTGGTCACAGAGCGCCTGGAGGTGCAGACCGGTAATCCCGCTCCGGCGGTAGCGGGATCTGAAGGTCGCACGCATGCTGTCACAGTGGCTGTCACTCCGCCTCCGCCCCCTGTGGACCTGTCGGCCCCAGTGGATGCCAAAGGGCGCCTGCAGATGCTGATTTTGCAGCATCTCTACGAAACCATGACCGGGCGGAAGCTGGTGCTGCAGGCACCAGAGGATTTACCTCCATCTGCCAGGAATACCGAGGGGCAAGAACATACACTGGATATTTCCCTGGCTGGACCCGCCCCCGCAGGTGGCATGGGTATTATCTACCAGCGTCAAAGCTATTTTGCGGAAGCTGAATCTTTTAGTCTTACCGGTAGAGGTGCGGTGCGAACGGCGGATGGCCGCGAGATTGCCATTAGTGCCGCCTTGCATATGAGCCGGGAATATGTGGAGCAGAGTTCGCTCACCATCACTGCCGGGAATGTGGTGATGACCGACCCGCTGGTGATTAACTTCGATGGCCTTGGTGCTCAGCTTGACACGGATCGCTTTGAATTTGATCTGGACAGCGACGGCAGTCCCGAGCAGATAGCCCACTTGAGGCCTGGCAGCGGTTACCTGGCGCTGGATAAAAATGCTGATGGGCGGATTGGCAATGGCGGTGAACTCTTTGGGCCGCAAACCGGCAGGGGCTTTGAGGAGTTGGCTCAATATGATGGCGACGGCAACGGTTTTATCGATGAAGGCGATAGTATTTACCACCAATTGCGGATCTGGCAGCGGCACGAAGATGGCAGCCAGACGCTAATGGCCCTTGGCGACGTTGGTTTGGGCGCAATTTATCTCGGCCATATCGCCACTCCCCTGCAATTGACCGGCCCCGATAATGAGACGTTGGGAGAGATAACGCACAGTGGTATCTATGTGCGCGAGGACGGCAGCACCGGCGTTATCCAACAGATTAATCTCGCTGTCTGACGCCAAACGGATCAGCACCGGGCGACAATAATTGTAAAGTCCCCTTGCATCCCCGCCATTTGGCTCTACCATCCAGAGTTCGTGTGTGATTTCACAGGAGCTTCTACCATGTCTGCCACTGACATTATTCCCGCCATTGGTTTTGGCACTTTTCGTCTCAAGGGCCAGGAGGTGATTGACGCGGTGCACTCGGCACTGGCGCTCGGTTACCGGCATATCGATACCGCCAGGCTTTACGACAACGAGACCGAGGTGGGGCGGGCCATCGCCTCCAGTGGTGTGCCCCGCGATGAGATTTTCCTGACCACCAAAATCTGGTACGACTGCCTGCGCCGGGACGACCTGCTGGCGACCCTGGAGGCCAGCAATCAGCGCCTGGGTGTGGAACAAGTGGATTTGGCGCTGATTCACTGGCCATCCCCTGGCGATGAGGTGCCGGTGGCAGAAACTATCGGCGCGCTGGCCGAGGCCCGCAAGCGCGGCATGACGCAATATATTGGCATATCCAATTACACCATTGCCCAGGTGGACGCCGCTTTGGCCGTGCCCGGTGGCGAACAACTGGTGACCAACCAGATCGAAGTCCAACCCTATCTGGCCAACCGCAAGCTGGTGGAACATTGTCAGGCGCGTGGCCTGCAGGTAACCGGCTTTATGTCACTGGCTGTCGGCAAGGTCATGCAGGACCCGGTGCTGAAGGATATCGCCAGCGCCCACGATGCCAGTCCGGCACAAATTGCGCTGGCCTGGTCACTGGCGCGCGGTGTGGCGGTGATTCCCTCGTCCACCAATCCCGCACACCAGCAAAGTAACCTGGCCGCCGCGCGAATCACATTGTCCGAGGAGGACATGCGGCGTATCAACGCACTCGATTGTGGTGAGCGCATTGCCAGCCCCGATTTCGCGCCACAGTGGGATCAAAACTAGTGGTCCATGCGGTAAATTCTGTAACAGTTCGCGTCGCCAAAACGCCCGGTGCTGCGTTGAGAAAGCTTGAAAGAGCCCCACTATTCCTGCGCTTTCTCGCCTTGCCCCGAGCACTTTGGCTGGGCTCCTTTGTCACACAATTTACCGCATGGACCACTAGCCGATCAACGAGTCGCCGAGTCTTCGAAAACTCTTGCCTCGGTGATCAGACGCTCGAATTGTATTCGGAAGATCAACATGAAAAGAAAAGTCCTGGTTGCTTGTCTCCTGGCGGTGCTGGGCACCGGCTGCGGCACCATCAATACCACCTTTCGTGGCGATCAGCTTGCCGCCGACAAGCTCAATCGCCACGGCAGCTATTGCAGTGAAGTGCCGCGGCCCTATAGCGGTGTCAGTTACAATGCCTGTCTGTTTCACGCCGAGCCCCGAACGCATCCGCCACTGTTCAATCACGATTGGATACCGCTGTTGGTGATGGACGCCGTGGCCTCGGCTGTTGCCGATACCCTGCTACTGCCCTATACGGTGATCCGGCAAATGGAACAGGGGAGTATCCAGGTGGATTAGCGAACCGCCCACCTTAACAACTCTTTAGAAGGCCAGACGGCCACTTGTGGCCGCAGATTGCTACAATGTCAGGGTAGCGACGAGGGCCAATTCATGAGTGAACATGCGCAGCGCACACAGGGCATATTACTGTTTAGCCTGGCGGGCGGGCAGACCTTTGCGCTGGGCACCCTGAAAATCAAGGAACTGGTGCCCTATACCCAACTGAGCATCATGCCTCACAGTCATCCTGCCGTGATGGGCACGGCCCATGTGCGCGGCAAAACCCTGCCGGTCGTGGATATGTCGGCCGCCATGGGTCGAGCAACACTACCCTCGGATGAAGCCCGGAACGGCTACATTATCGTGACCGATTGTCAGCGCAAGGAAGTGGGTTTTCTGGTGGCGGCAGTGGACAGAATTGTGGATTTGAATTGGCGCGTTATCCTGCCCCCGCCCAAAAATCTGGGGCGCAAAGCCTTTGTTGCCGGCGTTGCCAAACTGGATGGTGAGCTGGTGCAGGTGGTGGATGTGGAGCGGATTTTCGCTCAGCTGTTTCCCGAGCCACCCGCGAAGGGTGATCTGAGTGAGGAGGACAGTGCCCGCTTGCAGGCGCTCAATATTCTGGTGGTGGATGATTCCGCCGTGGCGCGCAAGCAGCTCTCCGATGCGCTAAAAGCCTTTAATATTCCCTATCGGATTACCGCCAACGGTCGCGAAGCTCTGGACATCATGAACGCCGCCGCCGAAGCGGGTAACCCCATTGATCTGTTGGTCAGCGATATCGAAATGCCGGGACTGGATGGCTACGAGTTGGCCTTTGAGGTGCGCAACCGGCCCGCGCTCGCTCACGCCTATATTATTCTGCACACCTCTATCTCCAGTGAAATCAGTGTGGGGCAGGCCCATCAGGTGGGCGCCAATGAGGCCCTTACCAAGTTCGATGTCAACGAGCTGTTGCAGGCGATGCTGCGCGGTGCCCGCCAGGAGGCATCTGTTTCCAGATAAAGGCACTGAACAGATAAAAGCTTGTCATCGCCAGTGCGAAGTGCCACTCCACAATATTGTTTGCCTCATATTTGTTTTCCGGTTGCATGATAGTAATCGTCAGCGATACCAGCCCCAGCAACCACTGCCAGATTACCAGGGCCCACTGGCATTTGAGCCAGCGGCGAATGCCTGGTGGCAGTGTCCCTCGCACCTGGTGGCTCGCCCGCAGGCTCAGCAGTTGCCCCAGCAGGCCAAAGGCAAAATAAAAGGTAATGCCGAAACGGCGCATAAACCGGTAAAAGTCACCGTCTGAGCCCAGATAGTTGGCATAGAGGCCCAGCGCCAGCGCACTGATGGTGCCCAGTAGCACCAGCGTATTAAAGCTCCCCTGTCGGGCGGTGATCTGGTTGAGCCAGCGGCGCTGTAAAATCCAGTAGAACGCCAACAGCATGGTCAGTGGCATCATCAGGCCGCGAAACCAGAACAGGGCATCGCCGTTGCGCACTGCGCGACTGATGGAGGTACAGCCCTCCCAAAAGGGTAGGCAGGCCGGTGCCTGTTGCTGCCACAGGGCTATGGCATAGCCGCCGGCCACGGCCAGAATGGGTATTAAGGTATTGAGCCAGGCGATCAGTCGTGCCATAGCGGCTTCGCCGTATCACTCCAGGCTGCGCTGGCGCTCGGCACCGTAGGGCAGCTCGGGCAGGTAAGCTTCAATCATGTCCAGTGCCTCGGTAAACACCTTTTTGACATCCGGTTTCAAGCCCACCGCCATGCGCCGTGACAACATGGTCACTGGGAACAGGCATTCGTCGGCGGGGACACACAGTGCCCGGGTCCTTCCCAGCTCATCCTCGTAGATTTTCCAGCTCAGTGTGGGTTCTTCCAGCCTGAAGACATCGCCCAGCACCACACCCATGGCCTGTTGCATCTGTTTGTCGTTCTTGTCCACCAGCTCGCGATCGATAATACGCTGCAGAGTATTGAGATCGGAGATGTCGCCGCGGATAGGCGTGCCCAGGTGGCGTCGGGTCAGTTCATCCACCTGCGCCCGTTGCGAGGCCAGATGACCCTCATCGGACCAGTTGAGTCCGGTAATAGTGGCGGCGCCCGCCGACAGTGAAAACATCAGCGTGGCGGCGAGCAAAAACAGGAAACGCATAGAGATACCTCGTTACAGGGATTCTTTGTCACTGGCTATCAGAGTCGCGGGCTCGGGGTAGAGTTCACTCATGGGGGCTGAAAGGCCGTTACTCATGACCACATGCATATGGTCGCGGCGCAGCAATCGCGGCTCGGTGACACCACAGGCGTGGGCGATCAGGCCCACACCGTAGGTCATATTGCGCTGATAATAGGCCACCCGGGTGGCCTTGTCGCTGGGGTCCAGGCCTTTTTGCAGTTTGGGGTTGTGGGTGGTGACACCCGTGGGGCAGGTGTTTTTGTGGCACTGCATGGCCTGGATACAGCCCAGGGCGAACATAAAACCGCGCGCACTGGTGACAAAGTCGGCGCCCGTGGCCAGCGCCCAGGCCACCATCGAGGGGGTGACCAGCTTGCCGGAGGCGATCAGCCGTATGCGCTGTTTGAGACCCGCCTCGGTCAAGAGGTCGGACACCCACGGCAGGCTCTCCTTGAGGGGCAGGCCCACGTAATCCATCAGCGGCTGTGGCGCCGCCCCGGTGCCACCGTCACAGCTGTCCAGGGTAATAAAGTCGGGCGCCCGGTCGACACCTCGAGTGTGTATGGCCTGCACCAGGTCGCGCAGCCACTGTTTCTCGCCCAGCACCGCCTTGAAGCCCACGGGCTTGCCCGTGACCTGGCGAATATGCTCGATCGTATCCAGCAGATCTTCCACCGTGCGAATATCCGGGTGGCCGTTGGGGCTTATGGAGGGGTGTCCCTCGGGAATCCCGCGGATGGCGGCAATCTCCGCCGAGACTTTCTCACCGGGCAGGATGCCGCCTTTGCCGGGTTTGGCGCCCTGACTGAGTTTGATCTCGAACATACGCACCTGCTCGTGTTCGGCAATCACGCGCAGGCGTTCATCGCTGAGCAGGCCCTCGGCATCGCGCACCCCATATTTGGCCGTGCCGATCTGAAAAACCAAATCACAGCCGCCCTCCAGGTGGTAGGGGGAGAGACCACCTTCACCGGTGTTGAGCCAGCAGCCCGCCTTGGCCGCGCCGGCCGACAGGGCCCGCACCGCCGGGCGCGAGATAGCGCCGTAGCTCATGCCACTGATGTTGAAAATGGCACTGGTGGTGTAGGGCTGCCGGCAGTGGGGGCCGATGGTCACTGGCGAAGGCATGGCGGCGTCTTTTTCCAGTGTGGGAAAGGCCGAGTTAAGGAACATCACTGTGCCCGTGGGTGTCAGGTCGCGGGTGGAGCCGAAAGCAATATTGGCGTCGACATTCTTGGCGGCGCGATAGACCCAGGAGCGCTCGGCGCGGTTGAAGGGCATTTCCTCTCGGTCCATGGCAAAAAAGTATTGCCGGAAAAACTCACCCAAGTGTTCAAACCAGTAGCGAAAGCGCCCGATGACCGGGTAATTGCGGCGGATGCTGTGTGTATTCTGGGTGACGTCCGCGATATACATCACCACCACCGCCACCACGGCTGCCAGAATCAGCAGCACCAGGCCGTACTGAACGATGTGAAGCACCGCGAGGGCGAAATTGTTGGGCATGGCGTCTCCTTCTGGGCTGCCGATAGCGGTGCCCTTGTATACTGCCGGTAATGATTGCATTATACGGCTTCACATGTAAAACAGGGATCAACCGCATGAGAGCCTTGAAAATAATACTGATTATTCTGCTGGTACTGGTGCTGCTATTCGGGGGCTGTGTCTATCTGGTTTATAAAAATCTGGACACGATATTTATTGGCGCCCTGGAGGCGGTGGCCTCCGATGCGATGAAGACTGAAGTCACCGTCGAGGATGTCAATTTTGACCTCGCCAATGGTCGCGGTGAAATTATCGGCATCAATATCGCCAACCTCGGTGGCTACCAGGAACCCCGTCTGTTCTCACTGCGCAAGGCAGCCCTGCAAGTGGATGCCAGTACGCTGGAGGGGCCGGTGGTGGTGATAGAGGAAATTCTGGTAGACGGTGCCCGGCTGACGGTGGAGCATAAAAACGTCACCGAGACCAATCTGCAACAACTGCTGGAAAACCTGAAGCGCAACATCGAGATGCAGAAACAGCAACAGGGCAGTGGGCAGGAGGTCAACTTTATGATTGAAAAGCTGACTTTTTCCGACATTACTATGGATGTGGTCTCGCCGGAATTTGAAAATACCACGGTAACCCTGCCCGATATCCGTCGTGAGAATCTGGGTGACCGGCAAACCGGCCTCACCGGTGCCGAGCTGGCCGAGGCGGTGATGCAGCCGCTGATTGACAGTGCGCGCCAGAGTCTGGAGGGGCGCCTGGAGAAAGAGGTGACTGAGCGCCTGCAGCAGGAACTGGAAGCAGAGCTGGTCGAGTAAGCCAGGTTCCGGGGCCGCTGCGGGCCAGGCTCGCAGCGGCGTGTGGCCCCTGTCCGGCGTGCTATCAGGTCCCATCTCCTCAGTGATTCGTGAGGGCCATGATCCCTATGTGGATCATGGCTATACATTTACATGACTTTCCCTTAGAATACGGCGCCTTTCGCGGTGGGGGTAGATTGCCCACCGCCGATAACCCTTTATTGACCGCAGCGGCCGGGCCGTTGCCCTATGACTTAACAGGAAAGAAAGAATGGTAACTATTCGTCTGTCACGCGGTGGCTCCAAAAAGCGTCCTTTTTACCACCTGACCGTCACCGACAGCCGCAGCTCGCGCAATGGTCGTTTTATCGAGCGCGTGGGTTTCTTCAACCCAGTGGCCCGCGGCCAGGAAGAGCGCCTGCGCGTAGATCAGGAGCGTGTTGCCCACTGGGTGAGCCAGGGTGCACAGCTGAGCGAGCGCGTGGCCAAGCTGGTCAAAGAAGCGGCCTGATAGGTTACGACCATGACGGCCACGGGGTCCAACCTGGTGGACGTGGGGCGTATCAGCTCGGTTTTCGGCGTCAAGGGGTGGGTTAAAATCCACTCCTATACCGAGCCGGGCGATGGTCTGTTTGGCTATGCCCCCTGGTGGTTAAAGACGCCCCACGGCGTCAAGCCACTGGAAATTGATGAGTATCGTGCCCACGGCAAGGGTTTTGTGGCTCATGTCCGGGGTGTGGATGACCGCGATCAGGCGGCACTGCTGTGCGGCCAGAATATTGCAGTGGAGCGGGGCCAAATGCCGGCCCTGCCCGAAGGCGATTACTACTGGCATCAGCTGCAGGGCCTGGCGGTTATCAGCCACTTCGAGGGCAAGCCGCAGCACCTGGGCCGAGTGGCGCGGCTGATGGAAACCGGCGCCAACGATGTGCTGGTAGTGGCGCCGGATGCACAGAGTATCGATGGGCGTGAACGTTTGGTGCCCTACGTACCCGGGCAGTTTGTACAGCGAGTGGATCTGGAAACCGGCTGTATCGAGGTGGACTGGGATCCGGCGTTTTAGAGGGGCCGAGCCATGCACGAGGTCCGCACGTGAAAATTGCTGTCATCAGCCTGTTTCCGGCCATGTTTGAGGCGGTGACTGCACACGGGATTACCGCCCGGGCCTGTGAGCAAAAGCGGGTGGAAGTGGCCTGCTGGAATCCGCGGGACTTCGCCCGCGACCGGCATCGCACGGTGGATGATCGCCCCTACGGCGGCGGCCCCGGCATGCTGATGATGGTGCAGCCGCTGGTGGAT
>CBFGUT010000121.1:0-9512 GCA_965652265.1 uncultured Cellvibrionaceae bacterium
GCCATGGCTTCGGCCAGGATGCCGCCGCCGCAACCCACATCCAGTAATGCGCGCTCAGCCACGGGTGATCGCTGGTCGATATAGTTGGCGCGCAGGGGGTTCATGGCATGCAGGGGGCGGAAATCGCCCTCGGGGTCCCACCAGCGACTGGCGAGGGCCTCGAACTTGGCGATTTCCGCGGCGTCGGCATTGGTGTTTTCTTGACCGGTCATGAGTTCTCCACAAGTTAAATTAGTGCGCCGGGGCCAGGCGGGTCTGCCACTGTTCGGCCTTACCCCGGATTTCGCGCTCGTTAAGGGTCTGTAGATGGCCGCTCAACAACAGCGCCTTGCCGTCCACCCACACATGGCTAACCCGGGCGGCCCGATTGTTGTGCACCAGGCTGGCGGCGGGATCATAGAGAGGGCTGCAGCCGATATCACTGAGGTCAATGGCCACCATGTCGGCGGCCTTGCCCGGCTCCAGTGAGCCTGTGCGCTCGTCAATGCCCAGGGCGCGGGCCCCTCCCAGAGTGGCCATGTGCAGGCAGGCATGGGCATCCATGGCGGCGGGGTCATTGGCTATGGCTTTGCCCACCAGGGCAGCGCTCTGTAACTCTCCCAGCATAGATAAGTCGTTGTTGCTGGCGGCTCCATCGGTGCCCAGTGCCACATTAATACCCGACTTCAGCAGTTTGGCCACCGGGCAAAAGCCGCTGGCCAGTTTGAGATTGGATTCGGGGCAGTGGATAACCTGGGCGCCGCTTTGCTGGAGCAGGGCGATATCGCTATCGTCCACCTGGGTCATATGGACGCACTGGGTCTGTTCGAACAGCAGGCCCAACTGCTGCAAACGCTGGCTGGGGCGCATGCCGTGCTGTTGCACGGATTCTTCCACTTCGCCGGCGGTCTCATGCAGGTGAATCTGAACGGGGGCCTCCAATTCCTGGGCCAGCACCGCGATTTTTTTCAGGGGCTCGTCATTTAACGCATAGGGGGAATGGGGGCCAAAGGCGATGCGAATCAGGTCGTCGCCGCGGTAGGCGTCGCGCAGGGCAACGCCCTTTTCGATACATTCATCACTGTCTCCCGCCCAGGCGGTTGCCAGCTCAATGATGGGAAAGGCAATCTGAGCGCGCAGGTGAGCGCGGTGTACAGCTTTGGCTACCTCTTCCGGAAAAAAGTACATATCGGCAAAGCAGGTGGTGCCGGCCTTGATCATTTCCGCCATGGCCAGCTCCGTGCCATCGGCCACGAACTCGGGGCTGACGTGGCGCCCCTCGGCGGGCCAGATATGCTCCTCTAACCAGGTGGACAGTGGCAGGTCTTCAGCGTAGCCGCGCAACAAGCTCATGGCGGCGTGAGCGTGGGCGTTTACCAGGCCGGGGATCAATACATGCTGATGCAGGTTGATGGTTTGCTCGGCGCGATAGCGCCGCGCCGCTTCCTCCCGGGGAAGAATTGCAGCGATATCGTTGCCCTGGACCACCAGGGTGCAGTGCTCGAAAACACGGCCAGCAGGCACCACCGGAATAATCCAGCGGGCATTAATCAGCATCCGGGCGGTTTGCACAGCGGTCATGTCGTCTCCCATTTGACAGAGGGGGGCTCGGGCGGCGCCCAGTATACCGTAAAGGCCCGGGCAGGTGGGCTCACAAAGACGTCAATCAGTGTCCCTTGCGGGTCGGATTTATGGTAAGATCGCGGCCTTTATGCCAGTGTCCGCGGCCGTTGCTTGCCTCCTTCAGTCGCGGCCGGTAGGGGCCTTTCCCGGATTCTAAGCCAGCACTACCAGAATAAGGAACGCTGTATTCCATGGGCGATCTAGCGAAAGAAGTTTTACCCGTCAATATTGAAGATGAACTGAAGCAGTCCTATCTCGATTATGCCATGAGCGTGATTGTCGGGCGGGCACTGCCGGATGTGCGCGACGGTCTCAAACCGGTTCACCGCCGCGTACTCTTTGCCATGAGTGAGCTGGGCAACGACTGGAACAAAGCCTACAAAAAGTCTGCCAGGGTGGTGGGCGATGTGATCGGTAAATATCATCCGCACGGCGACTCGGCCGTCTACGATACTATTGTGCGTATGGCTCAGCCCTTTTCCCTGCGCTACATGCTGGTGGACGGGCAGGGCAATTTTGGCTCCATCGATGGCGACAGCGCTGCCGCCATGCGTTACACGGAAATCCGCATGGCCAAGGTGGCCCATGAGCTCCTGGCGGATCTGGACAAGGAGACGGTGGATTTTGTCCCCAACTACGACGGCACTGAACAGATCCCCGATGTGCTGCCCACCCGTGTGCCCAACTTGCTGGTCAATGGTTCCTCGGGTATCGCCGTGGGTATGGCCACCAATATCCCTCCCCATAACTTGCGGGAAGTGGTGCAGGGGTGTCTGGCGCTGATTGATGATGAAGATATCAGCATTGATGAATTAATGAACTACATCCCCGGCCCGGATTTTCCCACGGGGGCCATTATCAATGGACGCGCCGGCATTTTGCAGGCCTATCGCACCGGGCGTGGTCGTATCTATGTGCGCGCCAAGGCCGATATCGAAACCGACGACAAGACCGGTCGCGAGACTATCATAATTACCGAGATTCCCTACCAACTGAATAAAGCCCGGCTGATTGAACGCATTGCCGAGTTGGTCAAAGAGAAAAAAATTGAGGGTATCAGCGAGCTGCGGGACGAGTCAGATAAAGACGGCTTGCGTGTGGTGATTGAAGTCAAGCGCAGTGAGTCGGCCGAAGTCCTGCTCAACAACCTCTACGCGCAAACCCAGCTGCAGAATGTCTTCGGCATTAATATTGTCGCGCTGGTGGATGGACAGCCCCGGCTGTTGAATCTCAAGGAACTGCTGGAAGCGTTTATTCGTCACCGCCGCGAAGTGGTTACCCGCCGCACAGTATATCTGCTGCGCAAGGCGCGCGAGCGGGGGCATATTCTTGAAGGCCTGGCGGTGGCCATTGCCAATATCGATGAAGTGATTGCCTTGATTAAGGCTTCTCCCAGCCCCGCCGAGGCCAGGGAGGCGCTGCTGGCCCGCGACTGGGCGGCGGACAGCATGGCGGAGTTTCTGGCCCGCGCTGGCGACGATGCCTGCCGGCCCGAAGACTTGCCCGCGCATTTTGGCGTTCGCGACGGTCGCTATTACCTGTCGCCTGCCCAGGCACAGGCCATTCTGGAATTGCGCCTGCACCGGCTCACCGGGATGGAGCATGACAAACTGCTGGCCGAGTATCAGGAGAAGCTCGACCAGATTGCCGAATACCTGGACATTCTGGGTAACTTTTCCCGGTTAATGACGGTGATTCGCGAGGAGCTGGAACAGATTGTCAGTAGCTATGGTGATGATCGCCGCACCGAAATTGTCGAGTCCACGCTGGACCTGACGGTGGAGGACCTGATCAACGAAGAGCAGCGGGTGGTGACTATATCCCATGGCGGCTACGCCAAGAGCCAGCCGCTCGCCGATTACCAGTCCCAGCGCCGCGGTGGCATGGGTAAATCGGCCACCGCCGTCAAGGATGAGGATTTTGTCGAGCATCTGTTGATTGCCAGCACCCATGACACGGTCTTGTGTTTTACGTCGGCGGGTAAGGTCTACTGGCTCAAGGTGTATCAAATTCCTCTGGCCGGCCGTCAGTCGCGCGGCCGACCGGTGGTTAACCTTTTGCCGCTGGAGAATGACGAACGTATCACCTCCATCTTGCCGGTGAAGGAATTTGACGAAGATCATTTCGTGTTTATGGCCACGGAAAATGGCACGGTGAAAAAGACGGCGCTGTCACAGTTTTCGCGCCCGCGCAGTGTTGGCCTGCGGGCCATTGCCCTGGATGAGGGCGATCACCTGGTATTTACCGCACTCACCCACGGCCAGTGCGATATTGTACTTTTTGCCAGCACCGGCAAGGCGGCGCGCTTTAACGAGAACGCCGTGCGTGCCATGGGGCGGGTATCGCGCGGTGTGCGGGGTATACGCCTGCCCGAGGGCGCGCATGTGGTGGGCATGGTGGTGCCGGTGGATAACGGTAAGGTACTAACAGTCAGTGAAAATGGCTACGGCAAGCGCACCCCGGTGGATGAGTTTCCCACCAAGGGGCGCGGCTCTCAGGGCGTGATTGCCATGCAGGCGAGCAACCGCAATGGTCCCCTGATTCGCGCGGTCCAGGTGCTCGATGGTGAAGAGATTATGCTTATCAGCGATCAGGGCACTTTGGTGCGCACGCGGGTTGACGAAGTGTCGGTTCTCAGCCGCAACACCCAGGGTGTGCGCCTGATCAAACTGCGGGAAAATGAACACCTCAAGGGGGCGGCCCGCATTGAGGATTCGGGTGAAGAGGCATTGACGGGAGATGAGGAATAAATGAGCGAAGATGCCCAACGGCAGGCACTGCTGGCTCTGCGCGATCGTATTGATGCCATCGATAACGATATCGGCCGCTTGATTTCCGAACGCGCCCGCTGTGCTCAGCAGGTGGCCGAGGTCAAAAAGCAGTCCGCCGAGGGCTCGGCGCTCTTCTATCGTCCCGAACGCGAGGCGCAGGTGTTGCGCAAGGCCATGGAGCGCAATGAAGGGCCTCTCAGCGATGAGGAAATGGCCCGGTTGTTTCGTGAAATCATGTCCGCCTGTCTGGCGTTGGAGCAGCCGGTTAAAGTGGCCTATCTGGGACCGGAAGGCACTTTTACCCAACAGGCTGCCACCAAGCATTTTGGTGCCTCTGCCCACGCACTGCCGTTTGCCTCCATTGACGATGTCTTCCGTGAAGTGGAGGCGGGCGCGGTGAACTACGGCGTGGTACCGGTGGAAAATTCCACCGAGGGTGTGGTCAATCACACCCTGGATAATTTTATGCATTCCAATCTGAAGATATGCGGCGAAGTGGAATTGCGGGTGCATCACAATTTGCTGGTGTCCGACGTCACCGATGTCAATCGCATTAGCCGCATCTACTCGCACGGTCAATCCCTCGCCCAGTGTCGCAAGTGGCTGGATTCGCACTACCCCAAAGCCGAACGCGTGGCTGTCTCCAGCAACGCCGAAGCGGCCAAGCGCTTGCACGGAGAGTGGAACGCGGCGGCCATAGCGCCGGAGATGGCGGCGCAGATCTATGGGTTACAAATTATTGCTGAAAAAATCGAGGATCAGCCGGATAACAGTACCCGGTTTTTGATCATCGGCACCCAGGCGGTCCCTCCCAGTGGCGAGGATAAAACCTCCCTGCTGGTGGCCATGCGCAACCAGCCGGGGGCGCTGCACAACTTGCTGGAACCCTTTCACCGCCACAACATCGATTTGACCCGCGTGGAAACCCGGCCGTCGCGTAGTGGTGCCTGGACCTATGTGTTTTTTATCGATTTCAGCGGGCACGCCGAGGATGAGCGGGTGCGCCAGGTACTGGACGAGGTGTCCAGTCGCGTGGCTGATCTCAAGGTGCTCGGTTCCTACCCCAAGGCGGTGTTATAAGTGGTGGATATGGATATCCCTTCACCCAGCCCCCTCGTTGATAAACTGGTGGTGTTTGGTATGGGCCTGATCGGTGGCAGTGTCGCCGCGGGCCTGAAAAAGCGGGGTGCCTGCCGAGAGGTGATCGCCATAGTGCGCTCCGTGTCCACCGGAGAGGAAGCGCTGGCGGCGGGCATTGCCGACCGCTTTTATCTCTCCCTGGAAACCCTGGCCGGGGAGCTGGGTCCGGAGGATATGATTTTTATCGCTGTGCCCACCCTGGCAGTACAGCAGGTCTTGCAGGATGTACAGGCCTGGGTGAGCAATGAGGTCACGGTGACCGATGGGGCCAGCGTCAAGGGCAGTGTGGTGGCGGCGGCGCAGGCGGTTTTTGGGCGCGTGCCCTCCCAACTGGTGCCGGGTCACCCAATCGCCGGGTCGGAAAAGAGCGGGGTAACGGCGGCCAATTCCGATCTCTATGAGCGGCATAGAGTTATTTTGACACCACTGGAGGAAACGGGCGAGGCTCATCAACAGCGCGTGACGCAGCTCTGGCAAACACTGGGCGCAGAAGTTTTAACCATGTCGGTGACCGAGCACGACGAGGTGTTGGGGGCGACCAGTCACTTGCCTCACGCCATTGCCTATGCGCTGGTGGACACCCTTGCGCACGATATTGGCAACCCCAATATTTTCCGTTACGCCGCGGGTGGCTTTCGGGATTTTACCCGTATCGCCTCCAGTGACCCGGTGATGTGGCACGACATTATGTGTGCCAACCGCGAGGCGGTGGTTCAGGCGCTGGATCAGTTTATCGACAATTTGAGTCGCATGCAGGCGGCCATCGCGGCGGCCGATAGCGAGTATTTACTGGAAGTGTTTACCCGTGCCAAGGATGCGCGCGATCACTTTACGCGTATGCTGGCTCAGCGAGTGGGGCAAGCGCAAAACTGACAAAGCGGTTGCACTGTGCCAGCGGGCTCCGGCCCCGGTTTATCTACGATTTGGAATATCCTTAGAAAAAATCGATCAATACAGAAGTGGGCGACTTTCCCTTATAATAGGCGCCATCCGGTGATCAAGCCGGGTTTTGTTTAACCTTTGGAAACTGTGAGCGGCATGTCCGAGCAATATAACCTGACACACCTGAAGCAGCTTGAAGCTGAAAGTATTCATATTATCCGCGAAGTGGCCGCCGAGTTTGACAACCCGGTGATGCTCTACTCTGTGGGTAAGGACTCGGCTGTGATGATGCATCTCGCCCAAAAAGCCTTTTACCCCGGCAAACCGCCATTCCCGCTGATGCATGTGGACACCACCTGGAAGTTTCGCGAGATGATCGAATTTCGCGATCGACGCCTCAAGGAATTGGGCTGGGAGCTGCTGGTGCACATCAATGAAGAGGGGGTTCGGCAGGGAGTGGGGCCTTTTACCCACGGCAGCGCCAAACACACCGACATCATGAAAACCCAGTCACTCAAGCAGGCACTGGACAAGTACAAGTTCGATGCTGCGTTTGGCGGCGCACGTCGGGATGAAGAAAAGTCCCGCGCCAAGGAGCGAGTCTATTCCTTCCGCGATCGCCATCATCGCTGGGACCCGAAAAACCAGCGCCCCGAGTTGTGGAACATCTACAATGGTCGTGTGGACAAAGGCGAAAGTATTCGGGTGTTTCCGCTATCCAACTGGACGGAATTGGATATCTGGCAATACATTCATCTGGAGAGCATTCCCATTGTGCCACTTTATTTTGCCGCCAAGCGGCCGGTGGTCAAGCGCGATGGCACCCTGATTATGGTGGACGATGAGCGCATGCCCCTGGAGCCGGGTGAAGAGCCGGAAATGAAAATGGTGCGCTTCCGTACTCTGGGGTGTTACCCACTCACGGGTGCAGTGGAATCCGAGGCGACCACCTTGCCGGAAATTATTCAGGAAATGCTGCTGACCACGACCTCCGAGCGCCAGGGCCGCGTTATCGATCACGACAGTGCCGGCTCCATGGAAAAGAAAAAGCAGGAAGGTTATTTCTAGAACGGCAGGACGCAAAACGCTGAACCCGAAACGCCACGAGTGCGGCAGTTGTGTTCAGATATTGGCCGAGGCGCACAGCCCAAAAATGCTTTATCAGCCCTTTGAGGCACCGAGGATTGAGATTACATCATGAGTCACCAGTCAGAATTAATTGCCACCGACATCGACGCCTACCTGGCACAGCACGAACAGAAAGAACTGTTGCGCTTTCTAACCTGCGGCAGCGTGGATGATGGCAAAAGCACCTTGATTGGCCGTTTGCTTCACGATTCCAAAATGATTTACGAGGATCAATTGGAATCGGTGCGCAGCGATTCCAGCAAGCACGGTACCACGGGCGAAAAGCTGGATCTGGCACTACTGGTGGATGGCTTGCAGGCCGAGCGCGAGCAGGGTATTACCATCGATGTGGCCTACCGCTATTTCTCCACCGCCAAGCGTAAATTTATTATTGCCGATACCCCCGGTCACGAACAGTACACACGCAATATGGCCACCGGGGCCTCTACCTGTGATCTGGCGGTTATTCTGATCGATGCCCGCTATGGTGTTGTGACGCAGACGCGTCGGCACAGCTATATTGCCTCGCTGTTGGGGATTCGCAATATTGTGGTGGCCATTAATAAAATGGATTTGCTGGATTTCAGTGAGCAAAAGTTTATAGACATCAAGTCCGATTACCTGGCCTTCGCTCAGAAACTGGGTATGGCGGATGTGCAGTTTGTGCCCATCTCGGCGCTGGATGGCGATAATGTGGTCAATCGTTCAGAGCGTTCGCCCTGGTACAAAGGATCGACGCTGATGGAGATTCTGGAATCCATTCCCGTGACCACGGATAAAAACTACCAGGACTTCCGTTTTCCGGTGCAGTATGTCAACCGCCCCAATCTGAATTTTCGCGGTTTCTGCGGTACTATTGCCTCGGGGGTTGTTCAAGTTGGCGATAACGTCAAGGTATTGCCATCCGGGAAAACCAGCCGCGTCAAGCAGATCGTCACGTTTGAGGGAGAACTCGATTCGGCGTTCGCCGGGCAGGCGGTCACCTTGACCTTGAACGATGAGATCGATATCAGTCGCGGCGATATGCTCGTGCATGCACATGACGAAGTAAAGCCCTCTAATCATTTGCAGGCGCACCTTGTATGGATGCACGAAAGTGAAGGGCGTCCGGGAGCGGAATACCTGTTCAAGTTTGCCAGTAAGACGGTTTCCGGCCGACTGGAAGCCCTGGATTACCAAGTGGATGTTAACACCCAGGTTCATACTCCAGCCGAGAGCCTGCAGCTCAATGATATTGCCGTGACACGCGTGGCGCTCAGCCAGCCAGTGGTGGTGGATCACTATCATAAAAGCCGCTACACGGGCGCGTTTATTATGATCGACAGACTGACCAACCTGACGGTGGCAGCCGGCATGATCATCGAGTCACTGGATACGGTGGAAACCCTGAGCGGCGAGGAAATATCCGCATTCGAACTGGAGCTCAATGCCCTCATACGTAAGCATTTCCCCCACTGGGAAGCGCGCGATATCAGCACCCTGCTGAAGCGATAATTTTGTATTGTCGCTTATCGCTGACAATTTGTCCGTCTTTTCCTACCTTAAATGGCTGTGTTAACGCACAGCCATTGTCGTTATTGCCTATTTTTCAACCGCTATTGCTGCGCTAGTCTGAACCCGTACACATGACGTGTACGCCTTATCAACAAGGAGGTTTTTATGCTTAGGTTGAAAGTTCTGTTACTTGCTGTGGTTTTGGTGTTTTCTGCAGCCCCCTTTGCTCTGGCCGATGATATGGCCGCGGCTGCACAACAGGTCAGTGTCAATATCAACACCGCCGAAATTGATGATCTGACCATGCTCAAGGGGATTGGCGAGAAGAAAGCCCAAGCCATCGTCGCCTGGCGCGAGGAGAACGGTTCCTTTGAATCGGTGGAGCAGCTGCTCGAGGTCAACGGCATTGGCGAGGCCACCCTGGCGCAGAATAGAGACCGAATTTCACTTGAGTAGTTGAATGCCAGACAAGGGATTGTCAGGACCGCCGGTGCC
>CBFGUT010000122.1:0-9506 GCA_965652265.1 uncultured Cellvibrionaceae bacterium
GGTATTGATGGTACTGGTCATTGTGGGTCCCAGCCTGTTGGTGGGGTTGGTGGTCAGCATGTTCCAAGCCGCTACCCAGATTAACGAGCAGACCCTGAGTTTTCTTCCGCGACTGATTGTCATGCTGGTGACTATTATGATTGCCGGACCCTGGCTGGCGATGGAAATCATCGATCTTTTTGATCGCCTCTTCAATAGTATTCCGCGATTAATCGGGTAGCCCTGTGGAGCCGATCGTTCTCAGCGAGGCGCAATTACAGGCTTTTATCGGTCAGTATCTGTGGCCATTCTTGCGCATCGGTGCTTTCTTTATGGCCATGCCCATCATCGGCGCGCGTACCGTGGCTGTTCGTGCGCGTTTGCTGCTGGCGGTAATGGTTACTGTATTGGCCAGCCCCTTGTTGCCGCCGGTGCCGGATATCGCCTTTTTCAGTGGAGCGGGTATTGCCGCGATAACCAAGGAAGTGCTGGTGGGTTTGGCTCTGGGTTTCAGCTTGCAAGTGGCCTTGCATATCTTTGTGCTGGGAGGACAATTTATCGCCATGAAAATGGGTTTGGGTTTTGCCTCCATGAATGATCCCACCAACGGCATTACAGTGACCGTGCTCTCCCAGTTTTATCTGCTGTTATCCACGATTGTTTTTCTGGCGGTCAATGGTCATCTGATTGTCATTGAAATGATCGTCGTGAGTTTTACCAGCCTGCCCATAGCGGCGGGTTTGACGGTTACGGACTTCGTCAATATTGCCGCCCTGGGCTCATGGATGTTCAGCGCCGCGCTGTTGATTGCGCTGCCGGTCTTCACCGCCTTGTTGATGGTCAATATTGCCTTTGGGGTGATGAACCGCTCGGCACCTCAGATTAATGTGTTCACAGTGGGTTTCCCACTGACCCTGATACTGGGGCTGTTTTTTATGTGGATTTCCCTGGCGGTTTTCCTCCCGCATTTCTACCAGATTATGGATGAGATTGTGTTGTTTTCCCGAGGTCTGTTGAGGATACCCTAGTGGCGGAAGAAGGCAGCGGCGATAGCAGCCAGGAAAAAACGGAGGAGCCCACCCCGCGAAAACTGGAAAAGGCCCGCGAGGATGGGCAAATTCCCCGCTCGCGCGATTTGACCACCACAGCCATTCTGCTGGCCGGGACTATAGGCTTGGCGCTATTCGGTCCCTTGATCGGCAAAAGTTTCCTCTCGCTGGCCGAAAATAACTTCTCTCTTTCACACAGTGAGGTTTTCGATACCTCCGCCATGGTGGCCAACCTTGCCAGCTCGTTTTATGAGGGGTTACTGGCGCTGACGCCACTGCTGATCATTTTGTTGATTGCGTCAATCGTGGGGCCAATCGGACTCGGAGGTTGGATGCTTAGTGCCAAGGCCATGGCCCCCAAGCTCAATCGCATGAGCCCCCTGGCGGGTCTCAAACGCATGTTTTCCCTGAAGTCCTTGATTGAACTGGGTAAGTCAGTGTGCAAGGTGTTGGTGGTTATGGCAGTCGCATTGCTGGCACTGTATTTCTGGGAGCGGGAGATGCTGGCACTGGGGCTCATGGAAGCTGAGAAGGGTGTTGTGGAATCGTTAGCGCTCAATGCCTATGCGGCCATCGCCCTGGCGGCAGTAACTATTGCCATTGCCATGATCGATGTGCCTTTCCAGCTCTGGGACCACAACAAAAAACTGAAAATGTCTCTGCAGGAAGTCAAG
Organism: uncultured Cellvibrionaceae bacterium; assembly: GCA_965652265.1. GTDB lineage: Bacteria > Pseudomonadota > Gammaproteobacteria > Pseudomonadales > Cellvibrionaceae > Gilvimarinus. The sequence continues at coordinate 1,703 of CBFGUT010000122.1, forward strand.
GATGAACATAAAGATACAGAGGGCAAGCCAGAGGTAAAAGGGCGAATTCGTCAGTTGCAGCGGGAAATATCCCAGCGGCGGATGATGTCCAAGGTGCCCGAGGCCGATGTGGTCATAACCAACCCCACTCACTATGCGGTGGCGTTAAAATACGATCCCGAAACCATGGCCACCCCGGTTCTGCTGGCCAAGGGTGTGGATCAGATCGCCCTTAAGATTCGCGAGATTGCCAAGGCCCACCAGGTGGAGATCATCGAGGCCAAGGCTCTGGCACGTGCCATTTACCACACTACCGGCGAGGATGAAGAGGTGCCGGAGGGACTCTATATGGCCGTGGCCCAGGTGCTGGCCTATGTCTTTGGTCTGCGCAACTATCGTCGCGGTCGCGGAGAAAAGCCCCAGTACCCCCGACATCTGGCGGTGCCGCCGGATATGCAGTTCGATTGAACCCCATCGCCGCGGGTTGATTTTCTTTTGACACCTGGGTCAAACAGGTACGGTTCTTGCGATAGCTGCTGAAACTCTTCTGGGCGTCAAAAAAATTACACTATGGCACTTCCGTCGTTTCAGACCTTCAACCGCGCTTCCGGGCGTGAGGCCTTCAGTCAGTTAAAGGGCTTTGGACAGGGCAATCTGGGTATCCCGGTGCTGTTGATCATGCTGCTGGGCATGATGATTCTGCCCATGCCGCCACTGGTATTGGATGCGCTTTTTTCCTTCAATATCGCCCTGTCCATTGTGGTTCTGCTGGTGGGTGTCTATGCCATGCGCCCCCTGGATTTTGCCGCCTTTCCCACCATTTTGCTGGTGGCGACGCTGCTGCGCCTAGCGCTTAACGTGGCCTCGACCCGGGTGGTGCTGCTGTACGGTCACGAGGGCGGCGATGCTGCCGGTAAGGTGATTGAGGCCTTCGGGGAAGTGGTCATTGGCGGTAACTACGCCGTGGGTCTGGTGGTCTTTCTGATTCTGATGATTATCAACTTTGTGGTGGTGACCAAGGGCGCCGGGCGTATTTCCGAAGTGAGTGCGCGTTTTACCCTGGATGCCATGCCCGGCAAGCAGATGGCCATTGATGCCGACCTGAATGCCGGATTGATCGATCAGGACGAGGCGCGTCAACGTCGCCAGGAAGTGGCCAGCGAGGCGGACTTTTACGGTTCCATGGACGGTGCCAGCAAGTTTGTGCGCGGGGACGCCATCGCCGGTATTCTGATCCTGGCTATCAATATCATCGGTGGACTCAGTATCGGCATGGTGCAGCATCAACTGGAGTTTAGCGATGCCCTGCAGAAATATATTCTGCTGACCATCGGTGACGGTCTGGCCGCGCAAATTCCCTCCTTGCTCTTATCCACAGCCACCGCCATTTTGGTGACGCGGGTGAACAGCTCGCTGGATATGCGTCATCAGGTTATGTCGCAGATGTTCGACTCTCCCCGCGCACTGATAATCGCGGCACTGATTCTCTTCATCCTCGGTGCCATTCCCGGCATGCCCCATTTTGCTTTTCTGGGCCTGGCCCTGATCTGCGGTGCTGTGGCCTACTATATTCATTGGCGAAAGCGTCAACCCGAAACGGTGGATGATGACGACGACTATTATCCCGCTGGCACGCGCACACCGGAGCGCACGGCCGGCAGTCAGGTCAGCCCTCAGCCGGCGGGCGGTGACTCGCCAGCGCTGCCACCGGGAAAACCTGCCGCCTCAGAACTCGGCTGGGATGATGTGCAGCCGGTGGATGTCATAGGCCTGGAAATTGGTTACCGCCTGATTCCCATGGTGGACAAGGGGCAGGGTGGCGAACTGCTCGGTCGTATCAAGGGCGTGCGTAAGAAGTTATCCCAGGAGATGGGCTTTCTGGTACCGACAGTTCACATTCGCGACAATCTGGAGCTTATGCCGAGCCAGTACCGTATCAGTCTTATGGGTGTGACGGCGGCAGAGGGTGAAGTCTATCCGGAGCGCGATCTGGCCATTAATCCCGGCCAGGTGTTTGGCTCGCTGGAAGGTACCGCCACCAAAGACCCGGCTTTTGGCCTGGACGCCGTGTGGATTAATGCCAGCCAGAAGGAGCAGGCCCAAACCCTGGGTTACACCGTGGTGGATGCCAGTACGGTGATCGCCACCCACCTCAATCAACTGTTGCAACAGCATGTCCACGAATTGCTGGGCCATGAAGAAGTCCAGAAGCTGTTGGATATGCTCACCAAACACTCGCCCAAGCTGGCAGAGGAGCTGGTCCCCAATACCGTCAGTATCAATGTGCTGCTCAAAGTATTACAGAACCTGCTGCGTGAAAAAGTCGCTATTCGCGATATTCGCACGATTGCCGAAGCTCTGGCGGGCAGTGGACAAAAGAGTCAAGATCCCGCCGCGCTCACAGCGGTGGCGAGGGTGGCCCTGTCGCGGCAGATTGCCCAAAGCCTTGTGGGCACTGATCGCAACATCCCGGTAATCACTCTGCAGCCGGAGCTGGAACAGTTATTGCTGAGTACCCTGGGGCAAGCACAAAAATCTGGCGCCGAGGACAGTGCCTATATCGAACCGGGCCTGGCCGAGCAATTGCAAAAGTCGCTGGCGCGGGCGGCCCAACAGCAGGAGATGGCGGGCAAGCCGGTGGTACTGCTGGTGGCGGCGCCGATTCGGACCATGATGTGGCGCTTTGCCAGGCACAGCCTGCCGGATATGACAGTGTTGGCCTACAACGAGATACCGGACAACAAACAGATAACCATTGATGCTGCCGTCAGCGCGGATAAATAGCGACCGGCCGGGAGAGAGATATGCAAGTAAAACGATTCGTTGCCGCGGACATGCGCAGGGCGCTGGAACTGGTGCGTCAGGAATTGGGCGCCGATGCCATCATCCTCTCCAGCCGACGCGTCAAGGAAGGGGTGGAGTTGATGACCACAGTGGTGAATGATTCCCAGCCGGCTTCAATTCCCTCCGCCGCCGCCAACAGCGAAGACGTTGGGGGCAAAATTTCCCAGCCCGCTGAGGGCTCTCTCTTCGGCGATCAGCTTGCCCATAAGCCGGGCAAGAGCGGTCGGGATATTGCCCGGGAGATCGAACTGGCCGCGCGCCGTCGCGAGGCTGAGCGTCTGGCAGCGGACTCCGCCAGTGAATATTTGCAGGCCAATCAGGTGGTCAATGCCGGTATTCGTGTGCCGACGACTGTCCAGCCCGCCTCGCGCTCGCAGACGGCAGCGGAGCGCTATGGCTTGTCGACACCGACCGCTGGTAGCGATACCGCCGTTGCGGGATCGACGACAGCTATCAGCCAGTTGCAGGAGGAGCTGGCAGAGATGCGCCTGTTGCTGGAAGAGCAGTTAAATCGGCTGGGGGGCGAGCCTCCCGGTGGATCCCGCCGGGCGACTGGCAGTCTGTCTCGTCGCCTGATGCGTATGGGATTTGACGAGGGGATCGCCGGTGCTCTGACCACACGCGAAAAGACCCTGGCCAAGGCCTGGCCAGTGGCTATGGAGCGCCTGGCTCGCCAGTTACCTGTCAATGCGACGGATATTGTGGCCCAGGGCGGTATACACGCTCTGGTAGGTCCTACGGGCGCCGGCAAAACCACCACTATTGCCAAGTTGGCAGCACGCTATGTAATGGCCAGAGGCGCCGACAAGGTGGCCCTGGTAACGACCGACACCTCCAGTATGGCCGGACGCGAGGCGCTCAAGGGACTGGGGGCGATTCTGCGTGTGCCTGTGCGTGCCGTGGACGCCAACAACCCGCTGGATCATGTACTGCGCAGTCTGCGCCGCTGCGAGCTGATTCTGGTGGATACCGCCGGTATGCGACCGGGTGACCCCGCGCTCAAGCGGCAGTTGCAGGCGCTGGCCCGACTGCGCAAGATCCACACGCATTTGGTGATGCCAGCCAACAGCCAACTGCAAATGCTCAAAGCCAGTGTGCATGCCTATGCCCCGGCTGGCCTCAAAAGCTGCATTCTCACCAAGCTGGATGAAACCCAGAGCCTCGGTGAGGTGCTCAGTGTGGTTATGCGCGCACGCCTGCCAATAGCCTATACTACCGATGGGCAGGATGTTCCCCGGGACATTGCTGTGCCGCGGGCACAACAGCTGATTACCCGGGCCCAGCATCTGGTGGAGCCTCGGGGCAAAACCCGCAGCGCGTTCTAGGGCCAGATCAGATCGATACCGGCAGTCGCGCACTGCCTCTGAGGAGAAAAAAGCAGTATGAGTCAAAATCGCCCAGTGCAGGTTATCGCCGTCTCCGGAGGCAAAGGTGGTGTTGGCAAAAGCAACCTCTCGGTCAACCTGAGTATTGCCCTGGCACAGCTGCGTAGGCGCGTGGTACTGCTGGATGCCGACCTGGGGCTGGCCAATGTGGATGTCTTGTTGGGGCTCAATCCCACCCATACACTGGCCGATGTCCTCGCCGGCAAACACAGCCTGCAGGAGGTATTGGTGAACGGCCCCGCCGGCATTAAGGTGGTGCCTGCGGCCTCGGGGGTACAAAAAATGGCCTCCCTGTCTCCCGCTGAGCACGCCGGCCTCATCAGTGCCTTCAGTGAACTCAGCGATCAGGTGGATGTGCTGGTGGTGGATACTGCTGCGGGTATCTCCGATACGGTGGTGAGTTTTGTCCGCGCGGCCAACGAAGTGATTGTGGTGGTGTGTGACGAACCCTCGTCGATCACCGACGCCTACGCCCTGATCAAACTGCTGAGCCGCGAGTATGGTCTGCAGCGTTTTCGGGTGGTGGCCAATATGACCCGCACTGCTCACGAAGGTGAGGCCATGTTTAAAAAGCTCAGCAGTGTCTGCGAGCGTTTCCTCGATGTGGCCCTGCAGTACGTCGGGCAAATACCTTTCGATGAAAATGTGCGCCTGGCGGTGCAAAAACAGCGGGCGCTGCTTGAATTCGCGCCACAGAGCAAGGCCTCCCGGGCTATTGTCAAACTGGCCGAGTCGGTGGATCGCTGGCCCCTGCCGGCGGCACCCACCGGGAGACTGGAGTTCTTTGTGGAGCGCTTGCTGGCAGCGGCGAACTCCGGGTACTAGACGATGAATGCGGCAAACGGGTTGGCTATGTATACCGAAACACGGCAGCAAACGCAGACGATATGCATTGAAGACTACGCCCCCCTGGTTAAGCGTATTGCTCACCATATGATGATGCGCATGCCCGCCAGCGTGCAGGTGGATGACTTGATACAGGCGGGAATGATTGGCCTGCTGGAGGCGGCACAAAAATACGACGCCGGTAAAGGCGCAAGTTTTGAGACCTACGCGGGAATCCGTATCCGTGGCGCTATTGTCGATGAGATGCGTCGCGGCGACTGGGCACCGCGTTCGGTACATCGCAATGCCCGACGTATTTCCGAGGCAATAAGCCGCATTGAGGCGCGGGAGGGGCGCGACGCCGAGGATGGTGAAGTGGCCGAGGAAATGGGTGTTAGTCTGGATGATTATCACAGCATGCTGAACGACACCAGCTCCAGCCGCCTGTTCAGCTTTGACGAGTCCTTTGCCGAGGACAGCCACCCCGCCAGCCTGGTGACGGCGGGCGAATTTGCTAACCCCCAGGAAGCGGTTTCCCGCGATTTACTAAAGCAATCGCTGGCCGAGGCGATAACCCAGCTGCCGGAACGTGAAAAGATGGTGCTGGCGCTGTACTACGATGAAGAGCTCAACCTCAAGGAGATTGGTCAAATTTTGGGCGTAAGCGAGTCCAGGGTCAGTCAGATTCACTCCCAGGCGGCCGCCCGGTTGCGAGGGCGGATGACCGCCTGGAGTGCAAACAATTGACCGCCGGGGGTTTTCCCAGTACTTTTCCCGCTCGGGCGGCAAATGGCACTATCAACAGGCCACTGCCCAAGACATAGTGGCTGTGCAGATAGTTTGCGGCTGCCTGCCAGTGGACTTGCCAGCTGTGAAGTGTCTGGCGAGCTACACTAGTGGAGGCCGTCACTTAGAGTGTGACTTATGGCAAGCACATTTTTTCGCCAATCAAGGCACTTTTCTGCAGGCATAGTGGGCCTACGTCAAAGAAAAGTAACGAAGAGTGGCGGAAAAAGGTGCCGTCATAAGTTATGAAATGAGTGGCTGCCTACACTATATTTAGAGTGAATAGATTTCTTCCCACGTGGGTTGTTGGAGGCTGCATTGGATAAAAACATGAAGATTCTTATTGTCGACGATTTTTCGACAATGCGACGGATCATCAAAAACCTGCTGCGCGACCTGGGCTTCAGTAATACCCATGAGGCAGATGACGGTATGACGGCGCTGCCAATGCTGAAAAGCGGTGGATTTGATTTTCTGGTAACCGATTGGAATATGCCGGGCATGAATGGCATTGACCTGCTGCGCGCGGTGCGCGCCGATGAAAAGCTGGCCAGTTTGCCCGTGTTGATGGTGACCGCCGAGGCCAAACGCGATCAAATAATCGAGGCGGCCCAGGCCGGGGTGAATGGCTATGTGGTTAAGCCTTTTACCGCCCAGGCGCTGAAAGAAAAAATCGATAAAATTTTTGAGCGGGTAGGTTAGGCGGTTGCAGCGCATGGCCGCCGAGCGGCATATTGTTGGCGTGGCCTGTGGACAGGCACTAAAGCTGAAACGCTTATCACAGACAATACTGCGCCGGCCATCCGTGTTCCGCCTCGCCCTGAAAAATAAGGCAGGCTCATGACTTCAGATATACAAGCACAAGAAAATCAGATTTTTATCAAAGAGCTGCAAGAAAGTGCCGCTTTGTTGGTGGAAAAGCTGCAGGGCAACGACTTTGATGAGGCCTCCAAGCTCATTAACGGTATTCTCGCCTCACGGGAAGAGCATCTGTTTCAATCGGTGGGACGGCTGACCCGCGGCCTGCACAATGCCATTGTCAACTTCAACGTGGACGGCGACCTGGACAAGGAACCACCGGATATTGCCCGCTCCGAGATTCGCGATGCATCGGACCGCCTGCGCTATGTCATTGAATTGACCCAGAAAGCCGCCGATAAAACCATGGATATGGTGGAGGAGGCCGCGCCCATCGCCATGAACCTGGGGCAGGAAGCCAGCCAACTTCGGGGAGAGTGGCAGAGACTGCAGACGGGAGAGATGAGCGCGGAGGAATTCCGTAAACTCTATGGCCGCATGGAGGAGTTCCTGGGACAGATGGAGACGGGTGCCGAACAGCTGGGCCGCAACCTGCAGGAAATTATTCTGGAGCAGGGTTTCCAGGATTTGACTGGACAGGTGCTGAAGCGGGTGATGGGGCTCATTACCGAGGTGGAACAGGATCTGGTCAGTCTGGTGCGCATTGCCGGACAGGTGGAGGAAATTACAGGAATTCATATCGAGGCCGATAGTGAAGGTAAAGTGCGGGTTGTCGACAAGCCCAAGAGCTCTGGCGAGGGCCCGCAAATCGACACCGCAAAAGAAGATGTGGTTGCCAGCCAGGATGAAGTGGACGACCTGTTATCCAGTCTTGGCTTCTAGAGGGTAAATGAATGGGTTTCGGTGATGACGAAGATATCCTTCAGGATTTCCTGGTGGAAGCCGGAGAAATCCTGGAGAACCTATCGGAGCAGCTTGTAGACCTGGAGCGCCGGCCCGACGACAGGGATCTGCTCAATGCGATCTTTCGCGGCTTTCATACGGTCAAAGGTGGTGCCGGCTTCCTGCAGCTGACTCCTATGGTGGAATGTTGCCACATTACTGAAAACCTTTTTGATATTCTCCGCAATGGTCAACGCCAGGTAACACCGGAATTGATGGATGTGGTTCTGCAGGCGCTGGATACTGTCAACCAACAATTCTCCCAGCTTCAACAGCGCGAAGAC
>CBFGUT010000123.1:0-9494 GCA_965652265.1 uncultured Cellvibrionaceae bacterium
CCTTTTATCGTCCGACTTCAGACATCCGACGTCAGACGCTTTTTCGTTCTCCGTTCCCCGTACATGCATTTCATCTGTGTTACCGTGAAAACACCACTGTCTTATTGCCATTGAGCAATACCCGATGCTCAGCATGCCAGCGCAGGGCGCGATTGAGTACCAACGCTTCAGTGTCGCGGCCGATTTCCACCATTTCCTCGGGTGTATTAATGTGGGATACCCGCTCCACCGCCTGTTCGATAATCGGGCCTTCGTCCAGGTCGGCGGTGACAAAATGGGCGGTGGCCCCAATGAGCTTGACCCCCCGCTCATACGCCTGGTGGTAGGGGCGCGCCCCCTTGAAGCCGGGCAGAAATGAGTGGTGTATGTTGATAGCCCGGCCTGCGAGCTTGTCGCAGAGCGTATCAGAGAGGATTTGCATATAGCGCGCCAGCACCAGGCACTCCACATCTTCCCTCTCTATCAGCGACCAGATCTGATCTTCCTGCTCCCCTTTCGTCTCGGCGGTAACCGGTAGATAGTAAAAAGGCAGCTGGTACCACTCGGTCAGGGGACGCATGACTTCGTGGTTGGACACCACGCCGACTATCTCCACCGGCAGTGAACCACTTTTCCAGCTATTGAGGAGGCTATTCAGACAGTGACCCCACTGGGAAACGGCGATCAATACCCGCATTTTGCGGGCCTGATCGTGGATCTTCCAGTCCATGGCATACTGCTCTGCCAGAGGCTGGAACAGGGCCCGCACCTGCCCCAGCGTGTACCCCTGAGGACACTCAAAGACGGTACGCATAAAAAAGCGTTGGCAGTCCACATCCTCAAACTGGGAGGACTCCTTGATATTAAAACCCAGGGTGGCGAACAAAGTGGCCACGGCGGCCACCAGGCCCTTGGAATCCTGACAGCTGAAAGTCAGCACAATTTCCTTGAGGTCGGACATAGTTCAATAATCCTGACAGGCGCGATATCGCCGCGACGATAAAAAAGATGCAAGACTACGGATTGTCTCGCGGCAATTCAAGCATTCCGGTAGGGAGAGCCGCATCGGCCCCCTATAATAAGCCCACCGGGAAAATGCCAAATTCAACGAATAAATGGGGTCTGTTTTCATAAAAAAATAATCTAAATTGCCCCTTTAGACCGTCATCAATCTATGCCCGCTGATGCCATGCCTCCAAATGATAGTAACCACTAACATTGGCTTTACCCACATTTTATCCACAGCAAAGCCCGGCAATGCTCCACTTGCATTCACAAGAAAACCGCATTATCTTGTGTACCACTTTCCAAAAACCCCTATATATAGGGTTCACCGGGGTGGGCACCTCCCCTCCCGGCACAAGCGCCAGACCCGCGACGGGCTCGCGCTAAACAATGCGCTAAACAATGCGCTAAACAACAAGAAGCACACGATTTCGGGACCTGGCAACACCGGGGCTCAAAAGCCCTATAACCACGGCACTTACTAAAACAGACGCCCCCGGCCTGCGCCGGATCCCGTTAGCTTATCGACCATCGAAGGGAAGACTCGCGGAGACACCCAATGTACACAGAGAATGACCAGCCCCAAAAGGCTCCCCAAAACGCCCCTGCTGGCAGCCAGCACAGCGGCTCTATCGCCCTTGAGGCTACGGCTCCGGGACAACTGCGCGTTATTAAGCGCAACGGCACAGTCGTACCCTACGACGAGAGCAAGATCGCCGTGGCCATGACCAAGGCCTTTTTGGCGGTCGAAGGGGGTACGGCAGCCGCATCCAGTCGGGTCCATGAAACTGTCGGCAATCTCACCGGGCAGATTACCACAACCTTCAAGCGCCGCATGCCTTCCGGCGGTACAGTGCACATTGAGGACATCCAGGACCAGGTGGAGCTGGCCCTGATGCGAGCCGGTGAACACAAGATCGCCCGCGACTATGTGCTCTACCGCGAAGAGCACGCCCGTCGCCGTGCCGAGCAGCAGCGCGCCGCTGCGGCCGCCGCTGACCCTGAGTTTCCCACACTGCTGGTCACTCAACCCGATGGCAGCAGCGCTCCTCTGGATATGGTGCGAGTGCGCACCATTGTGAGCGAAGCCTGTGCCGACCTGGCGGGCGTGGACGAGCAGGCCATTCTCAAGGAGGCAATGCGTAACCTCTACAACGGCGTGTCGCTGGAAGACGTCAACACCTCACTGGTGATTACCGCCCGCACACTGGTGGAAAAAGAGCCCAACTACAGCTACGCCACCGCGCGCCTGCTGCTGGACAAACTGCGCGCCGAGGCCCTGGGCTTCCTGGGTATTGCCGACGCCGCCACCCAGCACGAGATGCACACACTCTACGCCCAGGCGCTGCCCGCCTATATCAAAAAAGGTGTAGAGCTGGAGTTGCTGAGCCCGGAGTTACTCAAGTTCGACCTGGACAAACTGGGCGAAGCCCTGCTGGCTGATCGCGACCTGCAGTTCACCTACCTGGGGCTGCAAACCCTCTATGACCGCTACTTTATCCACAGCAACGATGTGCGTATCGAGCTGCCGCAGGTATTTTTTATGCGCGTCGCCATGGGCCTGGCGGTGGAAGAGGATCAACCTGAAGAGCGCGCCATTGAGTTCTACCGGTTGCTCTCGTCCTTCGACTATATGAGCTCCACACCGACCCTGTTCAATGCCGGCACGCTGCGCCCGCAGCTGTCCTCGTGCTACCTGACCACTGTGCCCGACCATCTGCACGGCATCTATGGAGCCATTCAGGATAACGCCATGCTCAGCAAGTTCGCTGGCGGCCTGGGCAATGACTGGACACCGGTGCGTTCACTGGGCGCCTATATCAAAGGTACCAACGGGCGCTCCCAGGGCGTGGTGCCCTTCCTCAAGGTGGCCAATGACACCGCCGTGGCAGTCAATCAGGGTGGCAAGCGCAAGGGCGCCGTCTGTGCCTATCTGGAGACCTGGCACCTGGATATCGAGGAGTTCCTGGAACTGCGCAAAAACACCGGTGACGACCGCCGCCGCACCCACGACATGAACACCGCCAACTGGGTCCCCGACCTGTTTATGAAGCGCGTGTTTAACGACGAGCAATGGACACTCTTCTCCCCCAACGACGTGCCTGATCTGCACGACCTCTACGGCCAGGCTTTCGAGGCTCGCTACACCGAGTACGAGCGCCTCGCGGCCGAAGGCAAGCTGAAACTGCACAAAAAAGTGCGCGCCCTGGACCTGTGGCGGAAAATGCTGGGCATGCTATTCGAAACCGGCCACCCGTGGATCACCTTCAAGGACGCCTGCAATCTGCGCAGCCCGCAACAGCACGCCGGGGTAGTGCACTCCTCCAACCTGTGTACCGAGATCACCCTGAACACCAAGGCCAACGAGGAAATTGCCGTGTGCAACCTGGGTTCGGTGAACCTGGCTCAGCACATCGTCGATGGCAAGCTCGACCAGGACAAACTGGCGAAAACGGTGAAAACCGCCATTCGCATGCTGGATAACGTTATCGACATCAACTACTACTCGGTAGACACCGCACGCGCCTCCAATATCCGCCACCGTCCCATCGGCCTCGGCATTATGGGTTTCCAGGACGCTCTCTATGCCCAGCATATCGCCTACGGCTCGGAAGAAGCGGTGGCCTTTGCCGATCGCTCCATGGAGGCTATCAGCTATCACGCCATTGCCGCCTCCTCCGACCTGGCAACCGAGCGCGGCCGCTATTCCAGCTTTGAGGGCTCTCTGTGGAGCCGCGGCGTGCTGCCTATCGACTCCATTGACATCCTCGCGCGCGAGCGCGGCGAGGACTATATCAAGGTGGATCGCAGCCAGACGCTGGACTGGAACGGCCTGCGCGAAAAAGTCAAAGCTCAGGGTATGCGCAACTCCAACGTCATGGCCATCGCCCCCACCGCCACCATCGCCAACATCACCGGGGTGAGCCAGTCCATTGAGCCCACATACCAGAACCTGTATGTGAAATCCAACCTCTCAGGCGAGTTCACCGTGGTCAACCCCTATCTGGTGCGCGACCTTAAGGCACGCGATCTGTGGGACAGTGTGATGGTCAACGACCTCAAATACTACGAGGGCTCGCTGCAAAAAATCGACCGCATCCCGGCCGATCTCAAGGCGCTCTATGCCACCGCCTTCGAGGTGGAACCGCGCTGGATTGTCGAGTGCGCCAGCCGTCGCCAGAAATGGATCGATCAGGCCCAGAGCCTGAACCTCTACATCGCTGGCGCCAATGGTAAAAAACTGGACATCACCTATCGCATGGCCTGGTACAGCGGTTTGAAAACCACCTACTACCTGCGTGCGCTGGCGGCCACCACCACCGAGAAGTCCACCATCAACACCGGATCGCTCAACGCCGTTTCCGCCGGAGGCGGCAGCAGCGCAGCGGGCGCCAGTGCGGCAGCAGAGGCTGCACCGGTACCCAAGGCCTGCTCGCTGGACGACCCGGACTGTGAGGCCTGTCAATAACATTACCCGCGCCGTCCCACCGGCGGCGCCTGTTTCACCCGCAACCGATTGTAGGAATGCCTTATGTTAAGTTGGGATGATTTTAATACCGCCGAAGATCAACAAACCCGCAAGCCGGCTCCCCAGTACCGGGCGCCTGAAGCGCCTGCGGAAAAACCGGCCGAAAAGCAAACCCGCAGTGACGACACCCAGGCGCCACCCAGCGCGGCCCTGGCGGCCGCGCGCGAAGCCCTGGACAATCTGGACGTGGCGCCTGGCCTCGAAGAATTGGAGATGGGCGCCGCCCGTATCCAGGTGGACGACAAGCGCATGATCAACTGTCGCGCCGATCTCAACCAGTTGGTGCCCTTCAAATACGACTGGGCATGGCAGAAATATCTGGATGGCTGCGCCAACCACTGGATGCCCCAGGAAGTGAACATGACCGCGGATATCGCGCTGTGGAAAAGTGCCGAAGGCCTTACCGAAGATGAGCGCCGTATCGTCAAGCGCAGTCTGGGCTACTTCTCCACCGCCGACTCCCTGGTGGCCAATAACCTGGTGCTGGCGATTTACCGCCTGATCACCAACCCGGAGTGCCGCCAGTACATCCTGCGCCAGGCATTCGAGGAGGCCATCCACACTCACGCCTACCAGTACTGCATCGAATCCCTGAGTATGGACGAGGCAGAAATCTTCAATATGTACCGCGAGCTGCCCTCCGTGGCCGCCAAGGCCGCCTGGAGTCTGAAGCACACCCAGACGCTGGGCGACCCCACCTTCACCACCGGCACCCCGGAGACTGACCAGGAATTGCTGCGCAATTTGGTGGCCTTCTACGCCGTGACCGAGGGTATTTTCTTCTATTGCGGTTTCAGCCAGATACTGTCCATGGGGCGGCGCAACAAAATGACCGGCGTGGCCGAGCAGTTCCAGTACATTCTGCGCGATGAATCCATGCACCTGAACTTCGGCATCGACGTCATCAACCAGATCAAGCTGGAAAACCCCCATCTGTGGACACCGGAGTTTCAACAGGAAGTCACCCAAATGATTCTGGAGGGCACCGAACTGGAAATCGCCTATGCCCGCGATACCATGCCCCGCGGCGTATTGGGAATGAACGCCGCTATGATGGAGGAATATCTGCACTTTATTGCCAACCGCCGCCTGGCCCAGTTGGGGCTCAAGGAGCAGTATGCTGGCGCCCAGAACCCCTTCCCCTGGATGAGTGAAATCATGGACCTGCGCAAGGAGAAAAACTTCTTCGAGACGCGAGTGATTGAATACCAGACGGGCGGCGCCCTGAGTTGGGATTAACAAGCCGAATATAGAAACAGTCTACGGCCACCGGCAGGTGGCCTTTTACTATCAGGTTAAACATCATGACACAACACAAGCGCCCCGATGCCGAGGAATTGCTGTTTACCCTCGACCAACTGCAACAGACTACTGAGGTCATGTCTCGCGTGGTCGCCCGGCTTAAACACCAGTTATTGCAGCTCCAGGCGGCACAAAGCCACAGCACGGATACCTCCCAGGCCGCCCCTGCCCTCAAACAGGCGGGACGTCGCCTGCACTAACTCGATCAATTCGCTATACTGATCCACAGTATCCAACCAGGCAGCCGATATTGGGATCTTGTGGGTAATCAGAATTCTCGTTTTCGCCCCCCCGGCGTCTCTCCGGCGCAAAACAAGGGCAGCAATCGGCTGATCCCCTGGCGGGTGATAGCGGCTTGTCTAATGGTACTGGTGATGAGCAGTGCCAGCTTGCAACCCCATAAGCTGCAATCCATTATGCAGGATCGTTATGGTGATGAGGGGTTGCTCATACTCAATGCCTGGCAACATTTACTGTCAGAAACATCCTCCAGTCCAGAGGATGTCCAGTTAGAACAGGTCAACCAATTCTTTAACCAACGCCTGCAATTTACTGACGACAGGCTACTATGGCAACAAGCCGATTACTGGGCCACGCCCCTGCAAACCATGGGTATGCGTGGCGGTGATTGCGAGGACTTTGTCATCGCCAAATATATCTCCCTGTTAAAACTGGGCATACCTCCTGAAAAATTGCGTCTGATCTATGTGCGCGCCCGCATGCCAGTAACGGACCATATCCAGGCCCATATGGTACTCGGATATTACTCTACCCCTGACGCCATACCCGTGATACTCGACAATCTCCAACCTGCTATCGTCCCGGCCAGTGAGCGCACAGATCTGTCACCTGTATTCAGCTTCAACAGTGAAGGCTTGTGGATAGGCGGCTCTGCCACAACATCCAGCCCCACCACACGTTTATCGCGCTGGCGCGACGTATTGCAACGTATGCAGGAAGAAGGCCTGGCCCCATGACAGTTAATAATTATACAACAGAGGAACCACCGCAATGTCTCTAACCAAACAATTATGGATAGGCATAATCCTCATTCTCCTTGCGGCTTTGGGTGGTAGTTTCTTTATCAGCACACTATCGGCCCGAGCCTATTTACAAGAACAGCTACAGTTAAAAAACATCGACAATGCGGTGTCGCTTGCTTTGTCCATGTCACAGATGGAGAAGGACCCTGTAACCCTGGAGCTACTGCTCGCGGCACAGTTTGATAGTGGGCACTATCAGTATATTCGTCTCACGAACCCGCAAGGCGAGGTGATTGCAGAGCGACAATTCAACAGTGAGAGTCACCGCACTGAAGTCCCGGCATGGTTCAGCAGCCTTCTGTCTATCGAAGTCGCTCCCGGCAACGCCAAGGTACAAGATGGCTGGCAGCAGTATGGCACCATTGAGCTACAAAGCCACTCACGTTATGCCATTCAGACACTTTGGCAAAGCACCTTGCAGTTACTCAAATGGTTTCTGATAGCGGCACTGGTGGCAGGCTTTCTCGGCACCTTGATCCTGAAAACCATTACCCGCCCCTTGCGCAGCGTTATTCAACAGGCAGAGGCCATTGGACAACGCTTGTTTATTACCTCCAATGAGCCCAAAACCCGGGAATTTCGCCGATTGGTCCATGCCATGAATCGACTGTCCGCCAGCGTCAAAACCATGCTCGACCAGGAGACACGCAAGCTGGAACAACTGCAGATAACAGCACAGCGTGACAGCGTCACAGGATTGGCCAACCGGGAGCACTTTCTCAACATGCTAGCCGTCAGCTTAACCCGGGAAGACAGCGCCACTACTGCCAGTATTTGTATGCTGCGCTTGCGCCATCTGTCAGCATTAAACACCCAGAAGGGCCACCAGGGCGCTGATAAATTCCTGCAAGAACTTGCAGGCATAATCAACAGCTTCGTCGCCTTACATGACAACAACTACGCTGGCAGATTAAACGGCACCGATTTCTGTCTGGTAAGCTTCAACCAGGCAACCGTTAGCGGTACAGCGCACAACCTCTCCGAACAGGTGCAGCGCCTGATACGCTCCACGGAAATCCACTCGCCCCTGTTCGGCGCCGTAATTGCCGGCAGTTACTACCATGCCGGAGAGAGCCACCGTCAAATACTGGGCACCCTGGATGACGCCTTGGCCACCGCCGAACAAAAAGGCAACTATGCAATCATCATCAAGGAGGAGTCCGCACCCGTCGGACTGCAACGCAACCTGGAACAATGGCGGGAATGCCTCCATAAGGCGATAGCTGATAATCAACTTAAGCTGGCAAGTTTTGCAGTACGCGATCGCGAAGGAGAAATGCTGCACACAGAAAAACCCGTACGCATGCATATTGATGGCAACTGGCGCCCCGCGGGGTATTTTACCGGTTGGGCCAATCGCTTGCAGTTAATGGATAAAATTGACCTTCTTGTTTTACAACAGGCACTAGCGGATGTTTGGCAGCAGGGGGAGCCTGTTGCCATTAACCTTTCAGAGAGTTCACTATGCTCCGTCGAATTTCGTCAACAGACACTGCATCTGCTGGCACAGCGCCCCGCAGAAAATTCCAAACTGTGGATTGAATTTCCCGAGACTTGTGCTGTGCGTTTTCTACCACTGCTGCGAGAATTCTGCCACAACTTGAGGGACCTGAATTGTAGACTGGGCCTTGAGCATGTAGGGGCGGAGTTTACCCATATCCGTGAACTGCAAGATATTGGCCTGCACTATTTGAAGATTGACGGTTCCTTAACACGGCATATTGATAGCCAATCGCATAACCATGAAATTGTTCGCGGACTGTGCACCATCGGTCATTCCTTGGGTATGACAATGATTGCTGAGGGCGTAACCACAGAGGAGGAAAAATCCAGTTTGCTTAAACTGGGCATGGACGGACTGACAGGTCCCGGAATTCAGTAGTTGCGACAGAAACAATCAAAGCCCTATATCTTCATCATCACCCAAAAGGTCAACGGCCTTGAACCGGCCTCTTATCTCACGCCGCCGCATCAATTTCTGTTGAGCGGCGTCAGGCAAGTCGGTAAAGCGGAGAACCCCTTTATCTATCAACACATGAATCGTGTCCTCCAACACCCGTGCCATTTGCAAATCCGATTGCGCCAGTGACTGGCGCAACTCAGACCCCTGCCCTTCCAGAAACAGAGTCAATTCAGCAGAGCCAGGGGATATTGGTTCATTAATATCCCCCTCTGACTCCAGGCTAACCGCCACAATAGTGCCATTGGACCCGCGTTTAACATACATAAACCACCTTCATCCCAACTCTAAAGCCAGGCCCTCAAGTCATCAACTAGTTGTCGACTTGCAAGTTACCATTGCTCAACAGGCTATTTATAATATCGGTATTCGTACCGGTGAGTTCAACGCCCTGCAGGGTAATCGTTTGATCCGTCTGGCCAGCATTGTAACCGCCTGCATAGCCGCCACTGCTGCTGATATGAATAACGGTATCACCACCACTGGTTTCGAAATGCAGGTAATTTTCCAAGTTATCTTCGCTTTCGCCCTGAAGCAAATCAGATAGATTGAGAACATCAGCCGCATCCCCTCCCACAATGGTATCAGAGGCGGGAGTGCCAGCCGTACCCTCATCACCCAAGCGCCAAACAAAAGTATCAGCCCCCACACCTCCATTTAAAGTGTCATCACCAGC
>CBFGUT010000124.1:0-9347 GCA_965652265.1 uncultured Cellvibrionaceae bacterium
GCAGCGACCGCTACCGTGAGAACCCCGACGAACTGCCCGACCACGCCCACGGCGAGGCCGGTGGCAAACAGCAAGACACCAAGCCCCAATGACCCAAGACAACGACAAAGAGTTGCCACTGGTGCAACACCTGGTGGAATTGCGCAACCGCCTGCTGCGCAGCCTGCTGGTGATCGGGGTGATATTTGTGGCGCTGGTGGGCTTCAGCAACGAGATTTACTCGGCAGTCTCCGACCCCCTGCGCGCCTATTTGCCCGAGACCAGCACCATGATTGCCACCGAGGTGGCCTCCCCCTTTCTGACACCCTTTAAACTGACTTTTTTCGTGGCCCTGGCGCTGTCGGCCCCCATGATTCTCTACCAGCTGTGGGCCTTTATCGCCCCCGGCCTCTACCGCCACGAAAAGCAGCTGGCGGTGCCACTGCTGGTGTCCAGTATTCTGCTCTTTTACGCGGGCATGGCCTTCGCCTATTTTGTGGTCTTCCCGCTGGTGTTTGGCTTTTTCACCACCATCGGCCCGGAAAATGTCGCGGTAATGACGGATATCAGCAAGTACCTGGATTTTGTGCTCAAGCTGTTCTTCGCTTTCGGCATCGCCTTTGAAATCCCCATCGCCACCATTCTGCTGATTTTGGCGGGCACCATCACCCCCGACGACCTGGCAAAGAAGCGCCCCTTTGTGATTGTGGGCTGCTTTGTACTGGGCATGTTACTCACCCCGCCCGACGTCTTCTCCCAAGTGTTGCTGGCGGTGCCCATGTGGCTGCTGTTTGAAACGGGGATTATGGTGGGCCGTCTGCTTAAGCGCCGCCAGCGCGAAGCCACAACTGAGACGGATTCGGAATAACCTCCTTAAATTCGCTCGGCAAACAGCTCCGTCAACAGCGGCTTATTCAGTTCAAAACGCTTCCACACCTGCTCGTGAAAATAGTAGGCGAGCGTATTAACGGTGGGCTCCACCAGGGCCACGGCACTGCCAATCAATACATCACCGGTCAACAGGTAGGTGACGCTGAAAGCAACTGTGAAGTGGACAATCGCGAAGCTGGCGGTCTTGATCATCTTCAACTCCTGAAATACCAAGGGACTTGAAGTTAATAATAATGACTCTCATTTATTTTAAAAGATAATCGTTTATATGGAGTTGATCGCTTTTGGCTATCGAAAGGCGCGGGGAATAGGATAGAAATTCACGTGGGTCATCCGGCCATCGTCATCCAACAATCGCCATTCAAGATTGTTTATTCGGCTTTGGCGCAACGCTTTTGCAGGAACTGATCCACGTCATCGAGGGTGGGAGCGAGAAAGCCCAGGGGCCGGCCCATGGCGGCAAGGATACGGATGTGGCTAACCCCCTCATAAATGTTGCGGCTGTTGGCGACTCCGGCGCGTGTCAGCTTGACCGACAGGGACTGAGCCGATTTTGGGGTAACAATCTCGTCCTCACTGCCGTGCAGGATCAGTGTCGGGGGGTTGTCAGGGTGGATATGATTGACCGTCAGTGCCTCCACCTGCCGGCTTTTGTCTTCGCCAAAAATCCGTGTCCACTGGGTTTTCTCCGTGGGCAGGAAATAGTCATGGGGTCCGGCGAGGGCGATATAGCCGTCGATCATTTCACGCGACAGGCCCACCGCCTGCAGGTATCGGGGGTCGTAACTTACCAGCCCCGCCTGCATGGCGCCCGCCGAGTGTCCCATCATCACCCGTTGGCGGGATGCGGCCAGGCCCTGTACCGGCTCGCTGGCCAGGGCCAGAGCGATATCCTCCACAAAGGCCGGGAAGGTAACTTCGGGATAGAGCCGATAGTCCGGTATCACTACCGTGTAACCCCGTCGCGCCAGTGCCGCCCCCACAAAGCCGTAATCGCCCTTGCTGCCCTCCTCCCAGCTACCCCCATAGACAAACACCACCAGGCACTGGCGGTCGTTTTCACGGGGGTGGTAGATATCCAGCTTGTGTCGGGGGTGATCGCCATAGGCCACATCCTGCTCGCTGCGGTAGCCGTTGGCATTGTTAAGGGTATTAAGCACCGAGGTGCCGGAGCAGGCGGCCAGCAGAGACAGTGTCATCAGGCACAATACTCCTCTGAAAACGGTTTTACTTCGACAGCGAATGGAACACGAGTTTAGCAGGTTCATATTAACCACTACGTTCAGACCGCAAAAAACGATCACCCCCTGCAGGGGAACCTTTTCACTTTACTTAATCCAACCGTTCATCGTTCATCGTTCATCGTTCATCGTTCATCGTTCATCGTTGACAAAAAAGGGGCCTTACGGCCCCATCAAGATCGACACAAGGTCGATTATTCGAAGTCGTGCGCGTGGGCGCCCGCTGTATGTTTTTCCTCACTGGGTTTGTCAGCCACCATCACCTCGGTGGTGAGCATCAACCCGGCAATAGAACCGGCGTTTTGCAGTGCCGAACGGGTGACCTTGGCCGGATCGATAATACCCTGTTCGATCATATCCACATACTCACCGGTCTGGGCATTGTAGCCCCAGGTCGGACTCTTCTCGGTGCGCACTTTCTCCAGCACCACGCTGCCCTCCACACCGGCATTGGCAACGATCTGACGGAAGGGCTCTTCCATGGCGCGCAGGGCAATGCGGATACCGGTGTTCTGGTCTTCGTTGACACCCTGGAGGCCGGAGGCCTTGAGTGCATCCGCCACCCGCACCAGGCTCACACCACCGCCGGGCACAATACCTTCCTCCACCGCTGCCCGAGTGGCGTGCAGAGCATCGTCCACCAGGTCCTTCTTCTCTTTCATTTCCACTTCCGTGGCGGCACCCACTTTAATCACTGCCACACCACCGCTCAGTTTGGCCAGACGCTCCTGCAGTTTCTCGCGGTCGTAGTCGGAGGTGGTGTTGTCGATCTCGGTGCGAATACTTTGCACGCGCGCATCAATATCCGCTTTCTTGCCAGCGCCATCGACGATGGTAGTGTTGTCCTTGCTGATTACCACGCGCTTGGCACTGCCCAGTTGCTCCAGTTCCACACTCTCCAACGACAGGCCAATCTCCTCGGAGATGACCGTACCGCCAGTGAGGATGGCGATATCCTGCAGCATGGCCTTGCGCCGGTCACCAAAGCCGGGAGCTTTGACAGCGGCGGCCTTGAGAATACCGCGCAGGTTGTTGACCACCAGCGTGGCCAGCGCCTCGCCCTCCACGTCCTCGGCGATCAGCAACAGCGGGCGACCGGCTTTGGCCACGGCTTCCAGCACCGGCAACAAGTCACGGATATTGCTGATCTTCTTGTCGAACAGGAGCACATAGGGATTATCCAGCTCCACCTGCATCTTGTCCTGGTTGGTGATGAAATAGGGCGACAGGTAACCGCGGTCAAACTGCATACCCTCCACCACATCCAGTTCATTGTGCAGTGACTTGCCCTCTTCCACGGTAATCACACCATCGCGGCCCACTTTTTCCATAGCCTCGGCCAGGATCTCACCGATATCGGTGTTCCAGTTGGCGGAGACAGTGGCCACCTGGCCGATGGACTTGTTATCGTTGCAGGGTTTGGCCAACTTGCCCAACTCCTCCACAGCGGCCTTGACGGCGGCGTCGATACCGCGCTTCAGATCCATGGGGCTCATGCCCGCGGAGATGGCCTTGTGACCCTCGCGCACCAATGCCTGGGCCAGCACCGTGGCGGTGGTGGTTCCATCGCCGGCCACATCGGCCGTCTTCGACGCCACTTCCTTCACCATCTGCGCACCCATGTTTTCAAACTTGTCGGCCAATTGGATTTCCTTGGCCACGGACACACCGTCTTTGGTGATACGCGGTGCGCCAAAGCTTTTCTCCAGCACCACGTTGCGACCCTTGGGTCCCAGGGTGGCTTTGACCGCATTGGCCAGAATATTCACACCGCTCAGCATCCGCTCGCGGGCATCATTGGAGAACTTGACAACTTTTGCGCTCATGCTGCTTGCTCCTGTACCTTGGATTGTTCAACCACCGCCAGAATGTCGGACTCCTTGACGATGAGCCAGGTTTCCCCGTCCATCTTGATTTCGGTGCCCGCGTACTGGCCAAATACAATTCGGTCGCCCACCTTGACCGATAGCGGACGCAACTGGCCGTTATCGAGCAGGGCGCCATCGCCCACGGCGATCACTTCACCCTGGGTGGACTTTTCAGCGGCCTTGTCGGGAATGACAATGCCCCCTCTGGTGGTTGTTTCGGCCGCCAGGCGCTTTACCACCACCCGGTCATAAAGCGGTTTAATACTCATGGGTTTTCCTCCCAAAAAAATGTCAAAGTCATGATTGCCAATAAGGAAGGTAGGCCGGAGGATTCAGAAGGGAGCCCTCCTGAAGCGCAAAATAGGCCCAAGTGGAGGCTTTTCAAGAGGCGCGCATTAACATTTTTTATGATATTTTTTTATTAAAAGGGGCAACAAAAGGCTGGAAAATGGATATGGATTATTCTATTAATAAGATGAAGAGGTGGTGGAGCCTCAGTGCGCCATCCGTGAAGGTCCGCCGCTTGTACCTGTCTGTTCCGGCGTGGAGACCTGCCTATGCCCCTGGTGACCCAGTACCCCAATCTGACTCTGGCCGACTACTTTCGCGAGCGCCTGCTGACGTCCGCCGAGCATTTGCAGCCACCACCCCAGGAAGACACCCTCTGGTATCTGGGCAGCCTGCTGGCCCGTTTTGGAGACAGTGATCAGCTGTTCAGCTACGACGCTGGCGAGTTGGGTATTCGCCCCCTGGCTATGCTCTACAAAGACGCCCACGAGACACACGACCCGCGCGATCGCTGTCTGCTGTTGCGACAATTGGGCGACCTGGCACTGTTCCTGGGGGCCCTGTTCCCGGAGCGATACGCTCGCCGGGGCATTCACCAGGATTATTTTGTGGGCATGTGTGGCGGTGCCTACGACTATCTGTCGGAAAACGCTCCCAGCAACCGCCATATTTTTTCCGAACTGGCGGCGGCTTTTGTGCGCATGCTCGAGCTGGTGGCCGAGGTCTGCTCACGTCAGCGCGTCTTCGATGCCAGCGATATTCTCCACCTCTATCAGCGCTGGCGCCAGAATCGGGATCAACGACTTGCCGAGCAATTGCGCGCCCTGGGCATCGACCTGCCCGAGTCGGTGGCAGTGCATTGAGGCCGTCCAATACTTCCGACATCAGACATCAGTCGTCAGACGCTAAACAACCTCAAACAAATGGTACTTCTTTTTTCCCAGGCGCACGATATAGAAACGGCCGAAGCGCGCCAGCTCGGGGGCGAAGCAGGCGGGGGCATCGGTATTCCTGGCTTCCGGTTGGGGTTGGCCGTTAATCAATACCGCCTCGCGGCCGAGGGCATCCTTAACCTGCTTGCCGGAGGCCGCCATGCCGGCGTCCACCAGCCACTGGGTCAGGGTTTTCTCTCCCAGGCTGGCGCGCGGCACCTGGCTGCTGGGCAGGCCATCGAGCTTGAGTTGCTCCAGGTCCGATTCAGCGAGGTTTTGCAGGTCGCCGGAGAACAGTGCCTCGGTAATGCGCTGGGCGGCCACCAGCCCCTCATCCCCGTGGATCAGGGCAGTCATCTCGCGCGCCAGCACACTCTGGGCCTCGGGACGTCCGGTGGCGGCACGGTCGCGCTCTTCCACCTCGGCAATGGCGCTAATAGGCAGGAAAGTGAAGTAGCGCAGAAACTTGTAGACATCGGCATCGGCGGTGTTCAACCAGAACTGGTAGAACGCGTACGGCGAGGTCTTGGCGGCATCCAGCCATACGGTGCCAGTTTCGGTCTTGCCGAACTTGGTGCCATCAGCCTTGGTGACCAACGGCAGGGTCAAGCCGTAGGCTTCACCCCCATACAGACGCCGGGTGAGGTCGATACCGCCGGTGATATTGCCCCACTGATCCGAGCCGCCGATCTGCAAGGTGCAGCCGTGGCGATGGTAGAGTTCGGCAAAATCGTAGGACTGCAACAGCATGTAGGTGAACTCGGTAAAGGAAATGCCCGAGCCCTCGCGTTCAATACGCTGTTTGACCGACTCCTTGTTGATCATATTGTTGACCGAGAAGTGCTTGCCCACATCGCGCAAAAAGTCGAGCACCGACATCTGCCCCACCCAGTCCAGGTTGTTGACCACCTGGGCGGCATTGTCACCGCCATCAAAGTCGATAAAACGGCTGACTTGGCCCTTGAGCTTCTCAGCCCAACCGGCCACCACATCGGGCGTATTGAGCTTGCGCTCCGCCGCCTTGAAACTGGGGTCACCCACCAGGCCGGTGGCACCACCCACCAGGGCGATAGGCTTGTGCCCCGCCTGCTGGAAACGCTTGAGCGCCAACAGTGGCACCAGATGACCGATATGCAGGCTGTCGGCGGTGGGGTCAAAGCCACTGTAGAGGGTCCGGCTGCCACTGGCCAGGTACTCGGCCAGGGTATCGCCTCCCGTGGTCTGGGCGATCAGGCCGCGATTCTGCAGGTCTTCAAACAGGCCGGGGTCTACCTTGGTCATGGTGCACTCTTCTGTATTGATAACTGGGAATTTGGCTGGCTACTGCCGCCGCCGTGTGAAATCACGGCCGGCAAAGATACCGGAACGGCCGCAAAAAACAAACCCGCCGGCCCCGGCGAAGGCAACTTTTTCGCGATTGACCGGACTAAAGCACCGCGACTGGGGCTCGACTGCAGCCGTGATGGCGCCTAAAAAGCATACAAACTATCGCTATCAGACCATAATTCTGATATAACTAACCGTTAATACACTCATAACACCGGGTTTAGATGTACCATGCAACCCACTGAAAAGCCTGTTTTAATTTCCGTCAGATCGCTGCTGGCGAGCTTTCCCAAGGGGCATATGCTGGCGGCCGGGGCGCTGGCCGCTTGCCTGGTTATCTGGGCGAATTCCTCGCCGTCCCAATCTTCTTCTCTCGATGAGACGCTGGAAACAGTGGGGAGCGACCGCACAGTGACGTCGCCCGCCACAGCCGACACCCTCGAGTTCGACCTCGCCGAGGCGACTCCCGAACTGCTGTTGGACCCCATCCCCGGCGAGACCACCGCAGCTATCGCCCCCGTGGATACCACACCCCTGGTCGAGGAAGAGCCAGTGGCAGCACCCGAGCTGACACGCAAAGCCTTTACCGTGAAGTCCGGCGACAGCATGGCGTTGATTTTCAGTCGCGCCGGCCTCAGTGCCCGCGACCTGTACGAACTCACCTCCGCCAACGCCGAAGCCAAAAAGCTAACGCGGATTATGCCCGGCCACGAAATCGTGTTTTACCTGGATGAAGACAACGCCTTACAGCGGCTCAGTCATGTCAGGGACCGGCTGCACAGCACCCATTTTATGCGCGATGAGTCGGGGCAGTTTGTGGCTCAACCCGAGGCTCGTGAGCCCGAGGTGCGCACCGCCTATAAGGAAGCCACCATTAACAGCTCGCTGTTCGTGGCCGGACAGACCGCCGGCATGCACGATGCGCTGATTATGGAATTTGCCAATATATTCGGCTGGGATGTGGACTTCGCTCTGGATATTCGTAAGGGCGATCACTTCAACGTCCTCTACGAGGAAAAATTCCTAGATGGCGAGAAAATCGGCACCGGGGCCATCCTGGCGGCGGAGTTCACCAATCAGGGCCGCAAATTCCGCGCCGTGCGCTATACCGACAGCGACAATGTCAGCCATTACTACACGCCCGACGGCGAGAGCATGCGCAAGGCCTTCCTGCAGGCACCGCTGGACTTCCGGCGCATCAGCTCCAATTTCAACCCCCGCCGGCTGCACCCCATTCACAAAACCGTGCGCCCCCATCGCGGTACTGACTACGCCGCCAATCGCGGCACACCCGTGTGGGCCTCGGGGGACGGCAAAGTCATCGCCTCCGGCTATACCCGCCCCAATGGCAACTACATCGTCATTCAGCACGGCAACAATATACAAACTAAATACCTGCACCTGCACAAGCGGCTGGTGAAGAAAGGCGACCGTGTGCGCCAGCGGCAGGTCATCGGCCAGGTGGGCTCCACCGGTTACTCCACCGCCCCGCACCTGCACTATGAATTTCTGGTCAACGGCGTGCACCGCAACCCACGTACCATTGTGCAAAAGCTGCCCAAGGCCGATTCCATCCCCGAAGCGGAAATGGCGCGCTTTACCCAGCACACCCAGCCGTTGATCGCGCAACTGGAACAACAGTACCAGCGCTACCGCCTGGCCATGGGCGAGAGCGAGCAGAACATCAACTGAGATGGCTCTGTATATCGGCCTGATTTCCGGCACCAGCGCCGACGGCATTGACGCCGCGCTGGTGGACCTGGCCGACACGCCCCGCCTGCTCGCCCATCACAGCCTGCCGTTCGAGACCGACCTGCGCCACCGCATCCACGCCCTCTGCGCCAGCGGTGCCGATGAAATTGAACGCGCCGGCGCCATGGATTGCGAATTGGGTGAACTCTTCGCCCGGGCGGCACTGGCACTGCTGGAGCAGGCTGGCGTCAACGCCTCCGCTATCACCGCTATTGGCAGTCACGGGCAGACCATCCGCCACCGCCCGCCGGGCACAGTGCCGCAACCATTCACTCTGCAGATTGCCGACCCCAACATTATCGCCGCGCGCACCGGTATCACCACAGTGGCGGACTTCCGACGCCGCGACCTGGCCCTGGGCGGCCAGGGAGCCCCGCTCGTCCCTGCCTTTCACCGGGCCGTCTTTAGCCATGCCCACACACCCCGCGCCATCGTCAATATCGGCGGCATCGCCAATATCACCTGGCTGGCGGCCGGGCAGCCACTGCTGGGCTTTGACACCGGCCCCGGCAATGGCCTGATGGACGCCTGGATCGGCCGCCACCGGCGGCTGGGCTATGACGCCCGCGGCGACTGGGCGCGCACCGGCCGGGTGGACGAGATGCTACTGCAGACCCTGCTGCGACACCCCTATCTCGCCCTGCCCGTACCCAAGAGCACCGGGCGCGAGGATTTTCACCTGGAGTGGCTGGACAGCCAACTGACAGACTTTACCCGACTGCCGCCCGAAGATGTACAGGCCACTCTGATGGCACTGACGGTGGAAACTATCGCCCGGGATATTGAACGTCAATCGAATGGACAGAAAAGCTGCGAGGTGTATATCTGCGGCGGCGGTGCCCTGAACGACTATCTGATGGAATCCCTGGCCGCGCGCCTGGCTCCCCACCCGGTGGCCAGCACCACGCAACTGGGTATTGACCCGGAATGGGTGGAGGCCGCCACCTTCGCCTGGCTGGCCCAACAGACCCTCGCCGGCCTGCCCGGCAACGTCCCCAGCGTCACCGGCGCCCGCGACAGCGTGGTGTTAGGCGGGATCTATCCGGGGGGGTGAGGCCGGTACGCGGTAC
>CBFGUT010000125.1:0-9267 GCA_965652265.1 uncultured Cellvibrionaceae bacterium
TGCGACAAAACCGTAACCGGCATCGGACGCCAACAATACGGGCTGTTCGTCACTGCCCATCAACAACCCCTCGAAAGTGGCACCATTGGGCGGGTTGAGCCGACCGCTGACCGGTTCTCCCTGTCCGCGCGCCGAGGGCAGCGTATGGGCAGCCAGCGCGTAGCTGCGACCCGTGGAGTCGAGTAAAAGGGCAAACTGGTTGGACTTGCCGGGCGCCGCGAAGCGGAAACTGTCACCAGCCTTATAACTCAGGGCCGCGGGGTCTATATCGTGACCTTTGGCGGCACGAATCCAACCTTTTTCCGACAGCACGACCGTGACTGGATCGACACTGATTAACTCTGTTTCGCTAAAGGCCTGGGCTTCTTTTCGCGCCACAATGGGTGAGCGCCGATCGTCACCATAGTCCTCAGCCACTTGTTGCAGCTCCTTGCGCACCAGGGTTTTCAGCCGCACGGCCGAGTCCAGAATCTGTTGAAGTTTTTTGCGTTCTGCCTCCAACTTTTCCTGTTCCTCGCGGATTTTCATTTCCTCCAACCGCGCCAACTGACGCAACTTGGTCTCGAGAATGTATTCCGCCTGCATCTCCACCAGATCAAAACGTTTCATCAATACCGGCTTGGGATGATCCTCCTCGCGGATGATGCGAATCACTTCATCCACATTGAGGTATACCAGCATCAAGGCGGCCAGTCGCAACAGGCGCTCGTCCACTTTTTCCAGGCGGTGCTGCAGGCGCCGGCGGGTAGTGACTGTACGGAATGCCAACCATTCACTGAGAATTTTATTGAGCGGTTTGACACCGGGCCGGCCATCCACCCCGATCATGTTCATATTGATACGGTAGGTTTTTTCCAGATCGGTGGTGGCGAACAAATGCTGCATCAGTTGCTCACTATCCACGCGATTTGAACGGGGGGAAATCACCAGGCGCGTCGGATTCTCATGATCTGATTCATCACGCAGGTCTGCGACCATCGGTAATTTCTTGGCCTGCATTTGCGCCGCTATCTGTTCCAACACCCGCGCGCCACTCACTTGATGCGGCAGTGCGGTAACCACGACATCACCGGTCTCTTTTTCGTATTGCCATACGGCCCGCATGCGCAAACTGCCACGGCCGGACTCATACATCTTCTGGATATCGTCAGCCGGGGTAATAATTTCCGCCTCGGTGGGCATGTCCGGCCCCTTGATAAAGGCACAGAGCTCTTCCACCCCGGCTTTGGGGTTGTCCAGTAAATGTACACAGGCAGCGACTACCTCGCGCAAATTGTGTGGCGGGATATCGGTCGCCATCCCTACAGCAATGCCGGTAGTGCCATTTAGCAGTACGTTGGGTACGCGCGCGGGGAAGACTTCCGGCTCGTCCATGGTGCCGTCAAAGTTGGGTTGCCAATCCACCGTCCCCTGGCCCAGCTCCTCCAGCAAGATTTCAGCGTAGCGAGCCAATCGCGATTCGGTATAACGCATGGCGGCGAAGGATTTGGGATCGTCTGGCGAACCCCAGTTGCCCTGGCCGTCCACCAGCGGGTAGCGGTAGGAAAAAGACTGAGCCATCAATACCATGGCTTCATAGGCGGCGGAGTCACCGTGCGGGTGGAACTTACCGATCACATCACCGACGGTGCGAGCCGATTTTTTATACTTGGCGGTGGATTTGAGCCCCAATTCGCTCATGGCGTAGACAATGCGCCGCTGGACTGGTTTCAGGCCATCCCCAATATGCGGGAGCGCACGGTCCAGAATGACGTACATGGAGTAGTCGAGATAGGCTTTCTCGGCATACTCCTTGAGGGAGATGAACTCCTCTGCCTCGTGAAAACTGACTTCTTCTGACATGAATTTTCCTGTTATGGCCGGACAGATACCGGCTCTATTTTGATGATCATAACGCGCAAGTACACGACCGGATCATGATGCGGATGGGGACCGATATCGGCAGCATTATCACGGACCCTTCTCGCCCTTGCAAACCTCCAAAGCCTTCCAGCCGGCGGCGAACTATGCTGTAATGGCGCACAATATAACAAGACTGCAGGAGTTAATCAGCACCATGCCCGAGGTTCAGTTGTCTATTGACGAGGTACTGGGCAGCAGGGAAATTAGCTTTAACAATCGACAGGAGTCCAAGTACCCCCACTTAATGCGTTTCTGTCTGGATTTCAAATTTCGCGTTTTACAGCTTCTCACCGAGAGTACACCACCGGCTAACCGGCAATTTGTACTGGTGGAAGCCAGCTATAACGGCGACCCGCAAACCGCTATCTCGCCGCCATGTGGCAATCTGGAGCGCCTGGAAGAGTATGTGCGTCAGCAACAGGTCAACATCCTCCACCGCTATCTGTTTGGTGAAGCGGGGCAGCAAACCGGTTAACGGAAGTCCTATAGCTCCTGTTCAAATTCGTCCAGCAAATCCATAGGCTCCCATTCATCGCCCTCAAGCTCGGCAGTCCAGTTGACGCCCACCAGCAGGACGTCCTCGTGCATGCCGGGCAGCCAGTCGTCCAGCAACTCGTCCAGCGCAATCGCTACGGGCTGGTAATCGCCCCACTCTTCAATGCAGTGGCGTGCGGCCAGTGCCCGCTCCGACCACAGGGGCATGACATCGGTATCGTCATAGCGCTCCGAGGGGCATAGCGCCCAGCCGTCCGCCCCTTCAAGCCCCCAGACGCAACCGGTCTGAATGGCCTCCATGATGAAGCGATCAGCGTTTGCATTAAAATCGTTACTCAACTCTTCCATTGCCATTACCTCTACTGAGGGCTCTGAGAAGCCAGCACCAGCCGGTGCCCCTCTTGCCGCAACCACTGGCGCCAGTGTTGATAGCGCGGACAAACTGTCGCCACCTGCTGCCAAAAAGCCGGCCCATGGTGGGGATGACGCAGATGACAGACCTCATGAGCCACAAGATAATCCAGCGCTCCCTCAGGCGCCAGCACTATTTGCCAGTTGTACTGAATACGCCCATCACCGGTACAGTGCCCCCACTTGGAACGGGTGGAACGCACTCGCACTTCGCGGCAGTGCAACGCCAGCCGCTGGCAGAGCTGCTGGGTTTTGGCGGTCAATATCTGCAGCGCATATTGTCGGTACCAGTCAACCACCAGCTCCGCCACCCGCTGCTCGCGGTCGCGCTGGCTGCGGGCGGACAACCCCACCTCCAGCCCATCGCCGCGATGCACCACGGTATTCACGGCAGCGTCACTCACCTCAAGTTTCAGCTCGCCCCCCAACAGGGGCAGTATTTCCCCCGTGGTGAACCGGTAACAGGGACGGCTGGCCAACCGCAGGCGCTGGCGCGCCAGTTTATCACTGACCCAGGAGGCACGCTCCTTGACCAGTTGCTCCAACAGGCGGCGGCTGGTGCCCAGCGGGGCCCTCACCCGCACCCGTGCCTCACGCACCTCCAGGCTTACCGTGCGTCGACGGGAAAACACATACTCAACGGTGAAAGGCAGTGGCCCCGTCAACCGAACACCCGATCGGCCACAAAGGGGTTGCTGGCGCGTTCGGCGCCGAAAGTGGAAAGAGGGCCATGTCCGGGAACAAAGCGAATATCATCGCCCAGTGGCCAGAGTTTTTCGCGAATAGAGCGCACCAGCGCGGCGTGGTCGCCACGCGGAAAGTCCGAACGCCCCACCGAGCCCTTAAATAACACATCTCCCACAAAAGCCAGCCGCGCCTGGCGATCCACCAGCACAATATGCCCCGGGGTATGCCCGGGACAGTGAAACACCTCCAGGCGCGACTCCCCGACACACACCGTGTCACCCTCGCGCAGATACCTCGTGGGCACCACCGCGGGGACGGGGGTAAACCCCATCATCTGCGCTTGCTGGTCGAGCATATCGAGCCAGAATCGGTCGTCCTCGTGAGGACCGATAACAGGCACTTTATAGTATTCCGCCAAAGGAGACACCGCCCCCACATGGTCCAGATGGCCGTGAGTAAGTAGAATTTGGCCGAGCTTGACCTCGCGCGCGGCCACCCGCTCGCGAATACGGTCGGGCTCTCCACCGGGATCCACCAGCGCCGCCTCACGGGTGTGCTCGCACCAGATCAGACTGCAGTTCTGTTGGTAGTGGGTGACAGGAATGGTTTCAAATTGCAGCACGCTTACAGACACCCCTGAGTCTCAATTGAAAACATCCGCAAAGTTTACCAGCCCCGCCGTATCTCTGTTAGCATAGCAACCGTTTTTACGCACCCGGATGTCCTATGAACGACAAACTCTTCGCCGTCCTGCAGTACCTGGTACCTCAGCACAGCCTCTCGCGAGCCGCCGGCTGGCTGGCCAACTGCCGCTGGCCGCTGGTAAAAAAGCCCTTTATTCGCTGGTTTGTCCGCCGTTACAACGTGGACATGAGTCAGGCCATTGAGGAAAACCCCCTCGCCTACGAAAATTTCAACGCTTTTTTTACGCGCGCTCTCAAGCCCGAGGCGCGCCCACTGGATCCGGCCCCCGAGGCCGTACTCTGCCCCGCTGACGGCGTGGTAAGCCAGTTGGGCGACATCGGCCACGGCCGCATTTTCCAGGCCAAGGGCCAGTCTTACAGCGTTCAGGAACTGCTGGGGGGCGATCCAGCGCAGGCGGCACTGTTCGATCAGGGCCATTTCGCGACAATCTATCTCTCTCCCCGGGATTATCACCGCGTGCATATTCCGCTCTCGGGCACGCTGACTCAAATGACGGTGGTACCGGGCGACCTCTTCTCGGTCAATGAAGCGACCGCCCGCGAGGTGCCACGCCTGTTTGCTCGCAACGAACGGGCCGTCACCCTGTTTGACACCGAGGCAGGCCCCATGGCGGTGGTGCTGGTGGGAGCCATGATCGTGGCGGGCATTGAAACCGTCTGGGCCGGTGAAGTGGCGCCTTTCCGGCGGTCGATCACTCGCCACCACTATGGCCCTCAGGCACCTATAACGCTGTCCCGAGGCGAGGAAATGGGGCGTTTTAAACTGGGCTCAACCGTGATTGTCCTGCTTGGTAAAGACCGGGTCAGCTGGGCCGAGCACCTGCAGGCGGGCAGCAAAACCCGTATGGGGGAATCACTGGGCAGACTGATATCGCCTTCAGGAGGGTAAAAGGCGATCAAACAGCGCCTTGAGGCCCGTTTTCTCGCTATTGAGCAGGTATTTATCGCGCACGGCGATAATATCCACGTCGTAACTGCCCGGCTCCAGATCGCGGACGATTTCGATTTTGAAAACCTCGTCCAAGGCCTTTTTCCCGGCGTCAATAAGTGCCTGCTTGCGACGGTCATCTTCGGCCAGGTCCAACAGCTTGTGTTGGCCGAGCGGCTGTTTGAGGGCATCCAGCACCAACATAACCCTGGGCTTCAGGCGGCGATCGAAGTTCTGTTCCACCACCACGCCCACCTCACCGGTGTTCAACTCCACCAGCGTACCGGTAGGATAGAGGCCAATGGCGCGGATAAACTCCACCACCAACTCCTCCTGAAACAGGGTACCTCGCAGTTCATAGAGCTGGGCCACGGCTCGCGAGGGGGCAACAGGCACGCTGGCCCCGCGCGGAGTGATCACCGTGTCGTAGTAGGACACAATGCCGGCAATTTTACCCAGCAGGGGAATCTTGTCACCCACCAGATGTTGCGGAAAGCCGCTGCCATTGAGCCGCTCACAGTGGGTTTTGACGACATTGACCACTCGGGGCTCCACCCCGGGGGTTTCGCGTAGCAACTTGACTCCCTCTTCCACAAAAGTCTCATAGAGTGCCTGTTCGCGATCATCGCGGTCAGCTTTGGTGAGCAGTTCCCGTGGCAATCGCGTTTTGCCTACGTCCTTGAGGAGGACGCCCATAGCCAGTACATCCAGGTCGCGTTTGGCGAGCCCAATATGACGGCCAAACAGAATGGCCCACACCGAGGAGCGCACCGCGTGACTGTAGGTATACTCGTCTTTTTCCTCCACCCGCGACAGCCAGGTAAAGGCATCCGGGTTGCGGATCACACTGTCCACCATGTCGCTGGCCAGTTTTTTGGTCTCGGCCACGGGTAAGTCGTGAAAACGCTCCGAGTCCAATTGAGTGAGAATATCCCCGACGGCGCGATAGACCTTCTGGTGCAACTGCCGAGCTTTCTTCACTTCCTTCTTGAGGGGTTTGATCTCGCGATAGGCAAGGCGCTGGATTTTCAGCGGCGCTACCGGCACTGAGGACGCGGCATTACTGGGCTTGCGCGGCTGCACCCTCGCGCGATTGTTACCGACTGGTGTGTCCAGGGATTTGAGATCGACGGAGACGGGCGCGCGGCCCTTGATGACATCCAGGTAAACATGATTGCACAGCGCGCGCAGCTGCTTGATCTGATCCATGTCGCGGATATAGAAGCCCTGCAGGGGAAAAGGACTTTGGGTCCACGGGCGGTCGAGGCCGGAGACAAACATGCCCACGGTCAGCTCGTTCACACCCACTTTGACCTGCTTGATTCCCACTGCTCTTCCCTCGTGATAGTCACTGTCGAGCCCACGACAGACTCACGGTAATCGCGACTGCCTCTTTCGCAGTTTAATCAATTCCTGTCACTGGCGCCAGATGACGCGTGTAAAGCGGTGGACAGCTCATGTACCGCGTGGATAAAGGCGCCGGCATGGGCCGGGTCCACCTCGGGGGTAATACCATGACCGAGATTGAACACATGGCCGCTACCGCTCCCGAAGGCTTTGAGAATGCGCCCCACTTCCTCGCGAATACGCGCCGGACTGGCATAGAGAATGGCCGGATCCATATTGCCCTGCAGGGCCACCCGCTGGCCCACGCGTGCGCGGGCGATGGCGATGTCACAGGTCCAATCCAGCCCCAGCGCATCGGCCCCCGTGGCCGCCATGGCCTCCAGCCATAAGCCACCGCCCTTGGTAAACAGAATGACGGGCACCTTGCGACCTTCGCGCTCGCGAATCAGGCCCGCCACGATTTTTTCCAGATAGGCGAGAGAGAATTCGCGATAGGCGGCATGGGACAGAGCGCCGCCCCAGGTGTCGAAAATCTGCACCGCCTGGGCACCCGCTTCAATTTGGGCATTGAGATAACGGATAACGGAGTCAGCCAGCACCGTGAGCAGGTGATGCATTAACTCAGGCTGATTGTAGAGCATTTGTTTGCTGAGGCGGAAGTCGCGGCTGGAACCGCCCTCGATCATATAGGTGGCGAGCGTCCAGGGGCTGCCGGAAAAACCGATCAACGGTACCCGCCCATTCAACTCCCGGCGAATCAGCGCAACGGCATCGAGCACGTAGGGCAAGTCCCGCGCCGGATCAATGACATCCAGCGCCTCAATAGCGGCGGCCGTGCGCACCGGACGTTTGAATTTCGGGCCCTCACCGGTCTCGAAGTAGAGCCCCAGCCCCATGGCATCGGGAATGGTGAGAATATCCGAAAACAAGATAGCCGCATCCAGCGGATAGCGTTCCAGCGGTTGCAGGGTCACCTCGCAGGCCAATTCCGGATTGCCACACAATCCCATAAAATTGCCGGCTCGCTCGCGGGTGGCGCGGTATTCGGGCAGATAGCGGCCCGCCTGGCGCATCATCCACACCGGTGTGTATTCCACTGGCTGGCGCTGCAGGGCCCGGAGGAAGGTATCATTTTTGAGCATTGTCATGGGGCACAGTCCGGCACAATGATAGGAAAGGTCGGACGTCGGATGTCTTACGTCGGAAGCCGCCTTTGAGCCTCAGACGTCAGACATCAGACATCTGGCGAGGATTTAAACATCCAGATAGTCGAGAATACCCTCGGCGGCCTGACGCCCTTCCCAAATGGCGGTAACGACCAGATCGGAGCCGCGAACCATATCGCCACCGGCAAATACCTTGGGGTTGCTGGTCTGGAATTTATAAGTCTGCTCTTCCGGCGCCACGATACCGCCCCAGTCATTCACATCCACCTGGTGATCAGCCAGCCACGCGGGCGGGTTGGGCCGGAAACCAAAAGCGATCAACACCAAATCGGCGGGCAGAATTTCTTCACTGCCAGGGATGGGTTCGGGGCAACGGCGACCATTTTCATCGGGTTCGCCCAATTGCGTGGTCACCAGTTTGACGCCTTCCACCTTTTCCTCACCGACAATGGCCACCGGCTGGCGATTGAAGAGAAACTGTACACCCTCTTCGCGGGCGTTGGCCACTTCACGGCGCGAGCCGGGCATATTTTCCTCGTCGCGGCGGTAGGCGCAGATCACGCTCTCGGCACCCTGACGAATGGAGGTGCGATTGCAATCCATGGCGGTATCGCCACCGCCCAGCACCACCACGCGCTTGCCCTTGACGCTGATAAACTCGCCCGGATCTTTTTCAAAACCCAGGTTGCGGTTGACGTTGGCCACCAGAAAAGGAAGGGCATCATGTACACCGGGCAAATCCTCACCGGGAAAGCCACCTTTCATGTAAGTGTAGGTGCCCATGCCCATAAACACGGCATCGAACTCGGCGAGCAGCTCCGGCATAGTGACATCTTTGCCCACTTCCGTGTTAAGACGAAACTCCATGCCCATCTCGGTAAAAATTTCCCGGCGCCGGCTCATCACCGATTTTTCCAGTTTGAATTCGGGAATACCGAAAGTCAGCAAACCACCGATCTCAGGATATTTGTCGAAGACCACGGGCTTAACCCCGGCCCGCACCAGTACATCAGCACAACCCAGGCCCGCCGGACCGGCACCGATAATAGCCACTTTTTTGTCGGTCCAGACTACCTTGGACATGTCGGGACGCCAGCCCATGGCCAGCGCCGTATCGGTGATATATTTTTCCGCACTGCCAATGGTAACGGCGCCAAAGCCATCGTTGAGAGTACAGGCACCTTCACACAAGCGATCCTGCGGGCAGACCCGTCCACAGACTTCAGGCAGGGTATTGGTCTGGTGACTCAACTCGGCCGCTTCAAAAATATTGCCCTCGGCGATCAGTTTCAACCAGTTGGGGATAAAATTGTGTACCGGGCATTTCCACTCGCAATAAGGATTGCCACATTCCAGGCAACGGTGCGACTGGCTGGCCACTTCCTCGGCGCTGTAGGGCTCATAAATTTCCACAAATTCATGTTTGCGGGTTCCGAGATCCTTCTTATCCGGATCCTTTCTTCCCACATCGATAAACTGGAAATGGTTATGTAAACGTTGGGCCATAATACACGCCTCTAATAGTCAATCCAGGCCTTATTCGCCGCGATTTTTAACGCTGTTGAGCAGGCCCGCCAGCGAGGCCGCCTTGGGCTTAATCAACCAGAACTTGCCCACGTAGTCGTCA
>CBFGUT010000126.1:0-9267 GCA_965652265.1 uncultured Cellvibrionaceae bacterium
TTAAACCTGGTTAGGCTGCAAGAATCCCTGCTTATCGTTCGGCTCGCCTTTCCGGACATATCCCGGAGCTGTAAAACGCAATTCGACATGACCTCGCAGATAATTAATCATTTCCTCCACAATATTAAACAGATTCTCGCCCATGAGAAGGTCGACAATCCCACAACACCAGCCCTTTCAGGTATAGCGTCTCTTCCCGGTTGCGAAAAGTCGCCACAAGCCATTATGGAGGCTATGCAAAAAGACGATCAACGCAAAATTCTATACAAATACGTCATCAGCAATGGATGGCCATGGAGTGACGTTCACGGCAACAATCCGTCTATTCATGCCACGTCATGATAATCTCTGGGATGCATCAATCATTTTAAGCCGCTTCAAACGCAGGGCATTGGCAACGACAAAAACACTGGATAAGGCCATGGCGCCTGCGGCAAGGACCGGCGATAACAACAGCCCCCATACCGGGTAGAGAATGCCGGCCGCCACTGGGATCAACGCCGCATTGTAGGCAAAGGCCCAAAACAGATTTTGCTTGATATTGCGCATGGCGGCATGCGAAACAGCTATGGCGTTGGCAACCGCTTCCAGGCTGCCTTTAACGAGAATGACATCGGCGCTTTCGATGGCAATATCCGTACCCGTACCCATAGCAATACCTACTTCGGCCTGCGCCAGCGCGGGCGCATCGTTAATGCCATCTCCCACAAAGGCGACTCGATGGCCTTGTGCCTGCAGCTTTTTCATGGCCTCTACTTTGCCGGCAGGCAAGACTTCCGCCACCACATCATTCACATGCAATTGCCGGGCGATGGCACGGGCAGTGACCTCGCTGTCGCCGGTCATCATTACCAGTCGCAACCCCTGCTTTTGCAGGTAGTCGATGGTGGCGGCGGTGTGTGTTTTGAGCTTATCGGCCACCGCTATAAGTGCCACCATCTCTTCATCCAGCAGGAAATATATGGGTGTCTTTCCCTCCGCTGCCAGTTGCTCGGCTTCATGGATCAATGGGTTATCCACCTGTTTTTGCTCCAGCAGACGACGCCCACCCAAGGCGACTTCCCGACCCGCTATCCGAGCCCGAATGCCATAGCCTGTCAACGAATCAAAATCAGTGGCCTCGGGCAGGGACAATCCTTCCGCCTCGGCAGCTTGCACGATGGCCCTGGCAATAGGGTGTTCCGAGTGGCTCTCCAGCGCCGCCGCCCAGGCGAGTACCTGTGTGCGGTCATACCCGCCCAAGGCCACAATGTCCGTCAGCGACGGCTGACCTTCAGTCAAGGTGCCGGTTTTGTCCAGTGCGACCAAATCAATATCATGCAATGTCTGCAGGGCGTCACCGTGACGAAATAAAACACCCATCTGCGCCGCTCGACCGGTAGCCACCATAATGGAAGTGGGCGTCGCCAGTCCCATGGCACAGGGACAGGCGATAATCAGCACCGCCACCGCATTGACCACCGCCAGCGCCAGGGCGGGCTCCGGCCCCCACACCAGCCAGACCATCAAGGTCCCGAGTGCCGCCGTCAATACCCCGGGCACAAACCACAGTGTGACTTTATCCACCATGGCTTGAATGGGTAATTTATTGGTCTGGGCGCTCTCCACTAACTGAATGATTTGCGCCAGCAGGGTATTGCCCACCAGACGGGTTACACGAAATTGAAAACTGCCAGTCTGATTGAGACTGCCGCCAACCACGCTATCTCCCGGGCTTTTCTCCACGGCAATCGGCTCGCCCGTCAGCATGGATTCATCCACATAGGAATGTCCGCGCAACAGCTCACCATCCAGAGGAATTTTTTCACCGGGCCGTACCACGACCTCATCGCCCACTTCGACCTGTTCGAGGGGCAAGGCCACCTCCTCACCTTGTCGCAACACTCTGGCGGATTTGGCTTGTAAGCCCATCAACCGGGCAATGGCTTGATGGGTACGACCGCGAGCACGAGCTTCCAACAAGCGGCCAAACAGAATCAGCGCGACAATGACGGCGGCCGCCTCGTAATACACATTGGCCGTCCCCGCTGGCAGCACTTGCGGAATAATCGTCGCCACCAGCGAATAGCTCCAGGCAGCCAGAGTTCCCAGGGCCACCAGCGAATTCATATCCGGCGCCCCTCTGAAGAGGGCGGGAATACCGGAGCGGAAAAACATCCACCCCGGGCCAAAAAGTACCAGTGTGGTGAGCACGGCCTGTATCCAGGTATTGGCGTGCTGACCGATTGTGGCCTCTATAAGATGGTGCCACCCAGGCAGAAGATGCGCGCCCATTTCCAGCGCAAACACCGGCGCCGCAAGCAGCATGGCGAGAATACAGCGACGACGAAGTTGTCGATTCTCCTGCTCGCGTTCCTCCTGTAAGTCTACAGCAACCGCGCGGTCTTCTTGCACAACCTCGGCCCGATAGCCAAGCTTCTCGACCGCCTCTCGCAAGGCAGACTCTCGCTCATGCAGATCGCCCTCGACCCGAGCCCTGCCGGTGGCGAGATTAACATCGGCCCTGCTCACTCCGGGCAAGGCAGCCAGCGCCTTTTCCACACGACCCACACAGGAAGCGCAATGCATGCCAATAATATGCAAGTCCACAGATTGCTCAGACACAACCAAAACCCTCGCTAAAACTCTCTACAGAGGGATAGACTAGACCTTGCCACTGGGGCAAGGTCAAGAGGTGGAAATAAAAAAGCGGGAAAGGAGCGAGAGAGCTTATTGGGGCGCGGCCAATACCTGCTCAAAGACACCGGTATTGCCGGTGCTTTTCTGGTAGGCGTAGACCACCAGTGTCAGTCCCTCGGGTTCCGAGGCAAGGATATTGCCAGAAAAGGTATTGGCCTCTCCAGTGAAAGCCAGCAGCGTCTGCCCGACTTGTTTGTCGCCATCGTAGAGCTGCGCCACCACATCGTAATCACTGACGCTCCAGAGTCCGTCTTCCGTAATCGGACAACCACACATCATGGTGACCTTAGCGGTCACGGAAACACCTCGCGGGGTTAAGGCGTAATCGGCCAGGTCGACAATCAACCCCGGCATATGCATCACCAGACCGGGGTCAACCCGGTGCTGACCGGGCACCATCCACAGGGTCGTGGATATCTCCTGACGACTCTGCTCCACTTTTCTTGGGCCGGACACAGTAACTTTGACGCGAGTGGGCCTATCCAGCTCAAAAACCGCCATATAGTGTGCCGCTTCCGGCGCAATGGGCGATTGCCCGCGCATCTGGCCGATCTCCATCAACGCGGCGGTATCGCCCGTGGCGCCCGTTATTTCCCCTTCCGCCAGCAGCTCGCCGTTATCCGCACGAGTAATGCGAATATCCATACCGCCCACACCGGTACCGATAAACTTCGAGTCATCGGCGCGCACCAGCACCTTGAGATGCGTGGGTGCCGCCTGCACACACAGTGTGGTCAAAATTAAACTGAGCGCGAGGCAGAATCGGGCAAGCCGCCGTATTGAGTTCATGATTATCCCCTCATCGTCTGCAATAAACATTCTCTACAAAGTATCATCGGCTTGCGTGAATTACAAAACGCTCAGTGGAGGGAATGGGTGCACCTCAGGTCACTCACAATGTCTGTTTTTACCGACATTAAACCCCGCCAAAACCGCGGCCATACTCTCCCCCTCGCGGGCGTTGTCGATATAGATCACTTCGGTCTCTTCGCGTCGGTCACGCAGTATGCCCATTTGCGTAAACATGGGGTCAGTGTCGTTGACTCGGGTGGCCATGGGCGTTTTACCCATGGACTCGCCGTTGAGCCACACCTCCACAAACCCCTTGTCGGCATCGCTCGACCAGTGAATGTGCATGGCCACATCGCGCCACACGCCCGGCGCGGCAAAGCCGGGCACTTCCCAGAAGCGCTCATCGGCATTGGACAATTGGAAACTGAAGGTATCGCCCTCGATATTAAAACGCATCTGCTGCTGCCAGCTGTCCGCGGACTCCCAATAGCCCAACTCGTGGCGGGCATCGGCAAAGGCCGCCGGCAGATAGAAGCTCCAGCCAAAATAGGTATCCTCGCCCTCGGCGGTATTGGCGGGGCGATAGTTTAATTCACTGCGATTGAGATCCTCGCGACCATTCCAGAGAAACTGTTCACTACCGTCGATGGCGATGCGGGCGGCATAGTCGCCCTGGTAGACACAATCCTCCACCACGCTGATGCCGGCCGGGTTGGCGAGATAGTGCCATTGCGACAGATCCCCGCTTTCCATATCGCCCCGCCAAACCAATGATTGCGCTAACAAGGGCGGGGCAAGCAAGGCTAATGTGGTGATCGTGACCAGTTTCATACAATATCCTCAGTCGGGGTATTCGGTCAGAGGCTCAACGTCCTCGTAACCGGGGTGCGTCAGATTAAAGACACGGCGGTTGTGATTTTTCAGCTCCCGGTAGCCGCGTTCGAAACCGGGAAAGCTCAGAAACAGCTCATCAAAGCTGCCATCCTCCAGAGCGATTTCGAGCCCCTTGCGAATACGGGCGGCCAGTTCTGGTCGCTGTCGGGAGGTGAAAAAATAGATGGGGCCATGATAGTGGAACATCAGGGTTTCTTCTATGGCCAAACCACTGTCCGGGTGTTTTGCCAACTCGTCCCATATCTCATATAAACCGCGGGGAAAGTAGTCAAAGCGGCGGTTGGCAAGCATGGTGAACAGCAACTCGTAGTCGGCCGAGCCCACCACCCGGTAGCCATTGGCGCGCAATACCTCCATATCCGGCCAGTGCGCCCCCTGGCCCGCGCGCAACTGACGCAGCTCGTCGGGATGGTTAATGGCGGCAAAACGCTCGCGATCCGAAGCGTTGATCAAAAAAATCCGGTGGCTGTTCAGCCCCCGCAGCAGCGAAATAGGGATTGGCAATAACTCTTGTTCGCGCTCGGGGCTGGTCATGGTCCACGCCACCTGCACCACACCATCGCGCGACAACTCCGAGAGAAAGCGCCCGGCGGTGAGCATGATGGGATAGTGACTAAGGGTATAGGGGCCGTGGGTCTCGCGGGTTTTCTCCAGCGCCAAAGCCAGCAATTGCGGGAAATAACGGGCGTGATCCTCGGCAGAGGCTTCCAGCGGCGGAACGACTATATTCAGCACCGGCCGCTCAGCTTGAACCCCGAGCGAGGTACAAGACACCAGCAGTAACAAGAAAATACGCAATAACAGCCGACCCGACCGCAACATAAGGTATGATCGCATAAAAAGTGAATGTTCTGCCTCGACCGCAGTCTCTCTAATACTTATAGCAAATTTCCGGCAAACAGGGAAAAATCGGCCAGGGGCAGCGAGCCACACTGTGTTTCGCTTTTGACATACTGATAAAGTACAATCGGGCCACCGCTGAGGGCAGCCACGCATGGGCGTTGAGCCTCCTTGACCCGCCTGTCGCGGCCAGACAATCAGATGAACGCTATGCAAAGTTACTCACCACAGGATCACGCCCCCGGCGACCGGTTACAGCAGGCCTGGCAGCGTGGCACCCGCGTGTTGGGGAAGGTGCCTGCCCAGCGCTGGCGACAATTGGCCGCACTGTTGATCGTCATCTGGCTGAGCTGGTCGCTGGCCCGGCTATTCTGGCTGCTGGCCCCCACTCCCGAAGTGCCCGCCGCACAACTGTCTGCAGCGGCCATCAGCACCGATACCAATGGCCCTTCCCGCGCCACCGTGGATATCGATTCACTCAAGGACCTGCAATTGTTCGGCGCCGCCAATAGCGAGGCGGCACCGGAGGCCGCCCCGGTGGCAGCGGTCACCCCCGGCATCGAAGACGAAGCCGTGGACACCAAACTCAATCTGGTATTGCGGGGGGTGATTGCCAGCAGTGAAGAGAGCGGTGCGCGCGCGATTATCGCCGATGCCAAAACCCAGGCCA
Source organism: uncultured Cellvibrionaceae bacterium (assembly GCA_965652265.1). Lineage (GTDB taxonomy): Bacteria > Pseudomonadota > Gammaproteobacteria > Pseudomonadales > Cellvibrionaceae > Gilvimarinus. Next base: position 5,876 of record CBFGUT010000126.1, read on the forward strand.
TCTACAGCCCCGGGGACGATATCGAAGGCCAGCAGGGGGTAAAACTGGCGAAAGTATTGCCCCTGCGGGTCATTCTGGACAACCGCGGCCAGTACGAATCCCTGTGGTTATATAAAGATGACCCCAACGCCCCGCGCACGCGGGTGAACTATTCCAATGCCGATCTACCTCCCAGCCGCAGTTGGGAAGGCGACCCCGAGGAGTACAACACCGAGACGCCCGACATGAACAGCGCTCCCCGGGAGGAGGCCCTGGCCGACCCCGTCACCAACGGTAACCCCTCCCTGGAACAAATGAGCGAAAACCTCTCGGACGTGGTGGCGTTTAATATTCACCGCGAAGGGGGCAGAATACGCGGTTACCGTATTCGCCCCGGTCGCAACGCCGAGGCCTTCGAGTCACTGGGGCTGCAATCGGGCGATATTGTCACCGCCGTCAACGGCACCCGCCTGGATAACCCGGGTCGTATTATGGAAATTTACAGAGAGTTGGGCGATGCCACCTCGGCCAGCCTGGAAATTGAGCGCGATGGTGAGCTGATCACTGTGGACGTGGGCCTGAATTAAGCGAGGATAACTGTGAGAGCCTGTTTGCAACAACAATGTAAAGTAGCGCTACTGGTGCTGGCGCTGACACTGCCCGCCGCCGCTCAGGAGACGGAACAAACCTGGACCGTCAATTTCAAGGATTCGGATATCCAGGAAGTGATCAAGTTTATCGCCGAAGCCACCGACAAGACCATCATCATCGACCCCAAGGTGCGCGGTCAGGTCAAGGTGATCTCGGAAAAGGCCGTCAATCGCGGCGAGCTCTATGCGCTCTTCCTGTCCATTCTCGACGTGCATGGCTTCACCGCCGTGGAGTCCAACGGCGTGGTACGCATCGTGCCCAACCGCGATGCCCGCTCTCTGGCTATTCCCAGTTCCGACGAGACCACCCGCAACGCCGCCCCGGACAACTATGTCACCCAGGTGGTGCAGCTGCAGAATATCAGCGCCGCCAAACTCTTGCCCATTCTGCGGGTGATGGTGCCCCAGCACGGTCATATTTCCGCCTACGATCCCAGTAACGCTATTATCATCACCGATACCCGCGCCAATATCGAGCGATTGGAAGATGTGATCGCCCAGATCGACAAGGCGGCGGTGGTGTCCACCGATATTATCGAACTGCGCTACGCCTCCGCAGAGGCCATCGTCAAGGTCCTGCAGCAACTGGAAAAACCCGACACCCAGCGCGGCAACGCCTCGGCGCCGGTCAACCTGGTGGCCGACACCCGCACCAACGCCGTGCTGGTCAATGGCGACGACCTGCAGCGCCAGCGCATCCGGGCACTGGTGGAGCGCCTGGATCGCCCGCAACTGGCCAATTCCAATGTGCGGGTGGTCTACCTCAAATATGCCAAGGCGGAACAAGTGGCCAAGGTGCTCAACGGCGTCCTGCAGAATATAGAGGGCAGTCAATCGGCCGAGCAGCGCGCCGCCAGCAGTGTAAAAGCCAATGTCCAGGCCGACGAGGACACCAACGCTATTTTGATTACCGCCGAACCCGACGTGGTGCAGTCCATGATGGGGCTGGTGGACAGCCTGGATATTCGCCGTGCCCAGGTGCTGGTGGAAGCCATTATTGTAGAGATTGACGATAGCGCGGAGCGCGAACTGGGCGTTGAATGGATGTACCGGGACGACGAAATCGGTTTCGGCAGCTCCGCCAACGGCACTGATGGCGGGCGCATGGGCGCCGTCGCCGAAGGCGCCTTTGGCACCAGTGATTCCGCCCTGGTCTCACTGGCGGGCAGCCTGGCGGGTATTCCCGGCCAACTCTTCGGTATCGGTCGGCTCGGCGAGCGCACGGATTTTCTGGGCATACTGCGGTTGCTCAAGGAAAACAGCGCGAGCAATATTCTCTCCACACCCAGTATATTGACCACCGACAACCACACAGCGTCCATTTCAGTGGGCCAAAATGTGCCTTTCCAGACCGGCTCATTTGCGGGCACCGGCTCCGGCGGCAGCAATCCGAGTAACCCCTTTAACACTTTCGAGCGCAAGGATGTGGGCATACTGCTGGAAGTGACGCCCCATGTGAACGATGGCGATACCGTGGTGATGGATATCTCCCAGGAAATCTCCAGTGTGCTGCCGGGCTCCGGCGAGGCCGGTCTGATTACCAACCAGCGCAAAGTCAACACCCAGGCCATGGCTGCCTCCGGGGAGGTAATCGTGCTGGGCGGGTTGATCAAGGACGACGTCAAAAGCGGCGAACGCCGGGTTCCCATACTCGGCGACATACCGGTGCTGGGCAATCTGTTTAAAAGCCAGACCAACTCCAAAATTAAAACCAACCTGATGATTTTTATTCGCGCCACGGTAATTCCCGACGACTCCATGCTGGAAGGCGCCACGGCAGAGAAATATCACTATATCCGCGAACAAATGCAAAACCAGCGGGATACCGCCAACCTGATTACCCGCGACCTGCCCATGCTGCCCGAATGGGAGGAACAACTGCGCCGGGTGCAAAGACAATATCAGCAACTCCCTGAGCCAGCCCCCGTGGAGAGCGTGAGTGACTAGCGAGATTTCCGAGCCGGCCGACCTGCCCGAGGGCTTCGAGGAGGTTGCACCGGAATACGAAGAGGACGCCGAGGAACTGGCCACCAGCGCGGGCGAGAGCCCGCGCCTGCCCTTTAGCTTCGCCTCCGAGCACGGCGTGATGATCGACCCCGAGCAGCCGCGCCGGGTCCTGCATAAGCCCGGCCTTAAACTGGATGTGTTTACCGAGCTGGCGCGCTACTTCGACGGCGACTTCAGCCTGCAGGAAATGGAAGCCGATCGTTTTCAACAGCGCCTGACCCGGGAATACCAGAGCGGCGAGGGTGCCGCCCAGCGCGCCGCCGAGGACCTGGGCGCCGAGTTCGATCTCTCCTCCATGGCCGACGACCTGGCGGACCGCACCGACTTGCTGGCCGGCGACGACGACGCCCCTATTATCCGCCTGATTAACGCTATCCTGTCGCAGGCGGTGCGCGAACAAGCCTCGGATATTCATCTGGAACCTTTTGAAGACCGGGTCTCGGTGCGCTTTCGGATCGACGGTGTCCTCTCCGAGGTGCTCTCACCCAAACCGGAGCTGGCCCCGGTGCTGGTGTCGCGGCTGAAAGTGATGGCGCGGCTGGATATCGCCGAAAAGCGCCTGCCCCAGGACGGTCGCATCACCGTGCGCCTGGCCGGTCACGCCGTGGATATTCGCGTCTCCACGATTCCCGCCGCCCACGGCGAGCGCATCGTGTTGCGTCTGCTGGATCAGGCCGCCGGCCAGCTCAAGCTGGATGAATTGCATATGCCCACGCTGGTGCAACAGCGCTTCGCCAAGGCTCTGCACCGGCCCCA
>CBFGUT010000127.1:0-9169 GCA_965652265.1 uncultured Cellvibrionaceae bacterium
TGAAGGTGCCGATGCTGCCGGTGGTGCTCGACGGCGTAAAGGCGTTGTCCGCGTTATCCACATCCGTGCTGGTCAACGTGCCGCCGGTGGTGAGCGGCGCGTTGGTCTCGGTCAGCGTCTCGCTGTCGCTCGAGACGCTCGCCGCATCGTTAATACCGTTGACGGTAATGGTCACCGTCTGGGTGCCACTCACTCCGCCCTCATTGTCGGTGGCCGTGTAGGTGAAGGTCACATCGCGGCTCTCGCCCACGTTCAGATCGTCGAACTCGCCGTTCGGATCGAAGCTGTAGCTGCCATCGGGACTGAAGGTCAGGCTGCCCTCGGCCACATCGTCCACCAGGGTGTAGGACGCAATGGTGCCATCGATATCTGTTGCCGCCGGAACGCTGCTGGTAAAGGCGGTGTCCTCGTCGGTGCTTTGGGCATCGTCGCTCGCCACCGGCGCGTCGTTCACCGGGTTAACGGTAATGGTCACCGTGGCGGTATCCGTGCCGCCATTACCATCGAGCACTTCGTACTCGAAGCTGTCGGTGCCGAAGAAGTTCGCATCCGGCGTATAGGTAAAGCTGCCGTCACTGTTCAGCACCAGGGTGCCGTTGCTCACATCGTTCACCGGGGTGGTGTTGACGGTGAGGCTGTCGCCGTCGAGATCACTGTCGTTGGCGAGTACGCCCGGCACCATGGCGGTGAGGGCCGTGTCTTCATCCGTGCTGTAGTTGTCCGCGACCGCCACCGGCGCGTCGTTCACCGGGTTAACGGTGATAGTCACCGTGGCGGTATCGGTGCCGCCATTGCCGTCGCTGATTTCATAGGTGATGGTGTCGGTGCCGTTAAAGTTGGCATTCGGCGTGTAGTTCAGTGTGCCGTCACCGTTGATGGTCACGCTACCGTTATTAGCATTGGCCGAAGTCACGGTCAAAGTATCGCCGTCCACATCGGTATCATTGCCCAGCACATTGATATTATTGAGCGGTGTGTCTTCGTCAGTGGTGGCGGTGTCATTGTTGGCCACCGGAGGATCGTTCACCGGGTTGACGGTGATATTGACCGTTTGTGTCGCGGACTCACCACTGGCGGCGTCGGTGACCATATAGGTGAAGCTGTCACTGCCATTAAAGTTGACGTCGGGCGTATAGGTGTAACTGCCATCGCTGTTAAAGACCAGGGTGCCGTTACTGACGTCAGAGCCGAGCGCATAGCTCAAGCTGCCACCACTGGTAGTCGAGTCATTACCGGCTACGCTGGCGGCGGTGGCGCCGCTGTCTTCGTCCACCACCAGAGTATCGTCTGCCGCCGTCAGGTCGGTGACGGGATTAACCGTAATAGAGACAGTCGCGGTATCTGTTTGACCATCGCTATCGCTGATCTGATAGGTAAAGCTATCACTGCCGTTAAAATTGGCATCGGGCGTATAGGTGTAACTGCCGTCACTGTTAAAAGTCAGCGTGCCATTAGCAACACCACTGACAAGTGAAAAGCTACTGGGAGTTTCACCAAGAGCATCGTTGCCGGCAACGCTGGCACTGATACTGCTGTCTTCATTCACATTGACACTGTCGTTCACCGCATCCAGCAGGGGGCTGGTAGGGGTAACAGTGATAAAAACCGTACTGATGGTAGTACCGCCATTGCCGTCATCCACCAACACGGTAAATTCATCGGGACCGTGGTAATCGGGGTTCGGGGTGTAGGTAAAACCGCCGTCAGAGGCAACGGTTACAGTACCGTTTTGCGGGCCATCATTAAGCGTGAAGGTCAGAGTGTCACCATCCACATCGGTACCGTCCACCTGACTGCTGATCGGGGTATCTTCGGGCGTGGTCAGCCTCAGATCTTCGGTTTCCGGTGCATCATTGACCGGTGTAACAACAATAGAGATTGTGCTGATGATAGTGCCGCCGTTACCGTCATCCACCAGCACGGTAAATTCGTCGGGGCCGTGGTAATCGGGGTCCGGGGTGTAAGTAAAACCACCCTCGGGTGTGACTTCTACAGAACCGTTTTGCGGACCCTCTTCAAGGGTAAAAACGAGATCATCGCCATCAATATCCGTCCCCTCCACCTGACCACTGACAGGGGTGTCTTCCGGTGTGGTGAGGGTTTGGTCGTCCGACTCAGGTCGATCATTGACCGGATCCACAATAATAGTGGTAGTACTGATGGTACTCGTATCGCCATCGGACACGGCCACTGTAAAGCTGTCGGTGCCGTTATAGTTATCCTCCGGCGTATAGACAAACTCCCCGGTGTTCGCATCCAGGCTGACGGTGCCATTGAGAGGACCATCGACGATGGTGTAAGTCAGTGGCTGCCCATCTTGATCGCTGCCGGCGACCTGCCCACCCACGGGCGAGTCTTCCGTCGTACTCAGGGAAAGGTCGGCAGTCTCGGGCGGATAATTAATATCATTATCGCCACTGGTTTGCTGTTGGCCGCTATCGCTGGTGACCGGTGCGTAGTTAAAAGTGAGCCCTTCCACACTTTCGCTGATGCGGCCGAGCTGAACAAAGCTGTTGCCACCCTCGGCGCCAGTAGTGTCCCCTGCCGCGGGCGCTTCCAAAGCTTCCAGCAAATCCTCTTCACCCTGAAGCAAAAGCTGTTCATTCTCATCGAGCGCGGCGAGTATGGCATTGAACTCCTCCGCAAACACCCGGCCCTCATCGGCGCTGGTAGCTGTTTCCGGCCACAGATCGGGGTTCATTGTGACTTCATGCACACCCGCCAGGGTAACGAGCTCACTGTCGCCAAAATCCAACTGAATTTGCGTATTCGCCTCGGTAATCAAGCGTTCGTCGGGGGCGATGGTATCCCCCACCTGGAGTTCTCGTACACTGCCATCGGCGGCTTGGGCCCAGGCTTGTCCCTGTAGAAAAACAACGGTGGCAGCTTGTGTGCTCATGTAAAACTCCGTGATCAAGGCGAAAAAATGTTAAATGGGTCACAATTTAACAGCAAGAATAGATGAATATGGCACAAAAAACATTGTACCGAAGGACAATAAGGCTTTTTGTGCCACTAGGGAGGGGAGATAGGGAGAATCAGGATTTAAGCGCCAAAGCGAGTTGCATGCGGTCGCGTACCCGCAGTTTTTCAAAGCAGGCGCTCAGATGAGCCTTGACGGTGCGCTCGGTGATGGCCAGCTCGCGGGCCACCTCTTTATTACTCATGCCCCCGGCCACCGCCAGCGCCACAGCGCGCTCGCGGGCCGTCAGCACCTCCAGTCGAGGGTGCTGCTCGCTGACCGCCGGCTCCCCGCCCAACAGAGCCGTCATCAGCGTACGCCCCAGCCACAAGCCGCCGTTGGCCACTACTTGCTGGACCTGCCGCAGCACCTCGGGCACTGCCAGTGCGTGGACATAGGCGCGTGCACCGGCGGCCATCAACAGGCGGGCCTCGTCGGCCGACTCCTGAAGCGTCAGGGCAATTACCTGGCTACCGGCGTCACTGGCGCGCTTCAGCAGAGGCTGAAATTCACCCGCCACGATAATCCAGACCGTGTCGGCGGTATTAAAGGTATAGTGGCTGGCTTGGTCGGCGACCATAATCCGGGCCTCGGGAAAGGCCTGGCGCCACCGCCCCGAGTCCACTGCCACCGTCTGTATAAAAATCTGTCCCATCAGCGCTCTGTCAATGCATTTTGCTTGGCCCTGAGCACTGGCTTGAGCAGGTAAGAGAGCACTGTCTTTTTCCCTGTCAAGATATCCACTTGGGCCGTCATCCCCGGAATAATCGGCAGGTCTTCGGCAAAACCCGCCTTTTGTGTCTTGATACGAACCAGATAGTAAGTCTGATCGTCTTCCTCGTCAGTGATGGTATCCGCACTGATGTGTTCCAATTCTCCTTTGAGCCCACCATAGACGGTAAAATCGTAGGCGGTCAGCTTCACCATGGCCTGCTGCCCCGGGCGCACAAAAGCGATATCCTTGGGCGAAATCCGCGCCTCCACCAGCAACTCGTCATCCAGCGGAATCATTTCCAGCACCTCGCGCCCTGGCTGAACCACCCCCCCGAGCGTCTTTACAAACAGGCGCTGTACTGTACCGCGCACCGGGGCGCGAATATCGGCGTACTTGATGCGATCCTCAAGCCCCGTTCCCGCCTCAGATAAACTCGCCAGCCTCGCCAATGTCTCCGATAACTCCTCGCGCCAGAGGTTTCTGGCCTCCAAAGTTACTTGGCGCTGCCGGTTTTCCGCCTCCTCAATTGCCGCCTCAATACGGGCCTTTTGCGCCTGTGCCTGTTCGCGCTCGCCCTCGGCATTCGCGGCATCGCGCTCCAGACGCAGGATTTCCACTTCGGAAATGGCCCCCGACCCCAACAGTGGGCGGGTCACACGCAGCTCTTGCGAAGACAACTCAAAGGCACGGGTGGCTTGCTGTAAACGGGCATTGATCTCATCCAACTCCTTTTGACGCTGTATTAATTGCTGGGCGACAATGCCCTGCTGCTCTTCCAGCTCTGCCAGATTACTGGTGTACAGAGAGCGCTCATTTTCCTCCAACTGGGGTGCCTCTTCGGCAATAGCTGGAGGAAACACCAGTTCACTGCCCTCCACCAGCGCGCGCAAACGCGCGGCGCGGGCCTGCAAGGCCAGGTACTGGGCGCGGTTTTCCCGAAAGCTGGAGACAAAACGGGTGGGGTCAATACGCACCAGCAGTTGGCCCTTCTCCACCACCTGCCCCTCCTTAACCAGAATCTCCTCCACCACACCACCGTCAAAGGATTGCACCAGCTGTGTCTGCCGGGAGGGAATCACCTTCCCCTGGCCCCGCGCCACCTCATCCAGGGGCGCCAGCGCGGCCCACGCCAGCAGCAACACAAACGTGATAGCCAGGCCATACAGCAGCGCGCGCGCCCGCAATGGCGTCTGCTGGATACGGGCCCAGTCGGCGTCATCCAGCCAGTCGCCAGAGCCTGCGCCGGGCTTGATCCAGCGCGCCCAGAGCGTGTCCACCCAGCGTCCCAGGGGTTTGGCCAGGCGGTCCAGCCAGCGACCGATGGCGCCAAAGCGACGCTGTTCGCGGGTTTTGTCCATCAGCCGGCCCTCCCGATACGCCCCTGGCGCAGCGCTTCCACCACCTGCTCCTTGGGACCGTCGGCGACGATTTTGCCGGCATCAATGACAATAATGCGCTCCACCAGCGCCAACAGCGAGGTGCGGTGGGTCACCACCAGCAGGGTTTTTCCTTTGGCGTAGTCGCCCATGCTGGCCTTGAAATGTTCCTCGGTGGTGTGGTCCATGGCCCCGGTGGGCTCATCCAGTAACAATACCGAGGGATCGTGAATCAGCGCCCGAGCCAGAGCGACACTCTGGCGCTGGCCACCGGAGAGCCATTCGCCGCGCTCGCCCACAGGCATCATTAGCCCCTGAGGATGGCTGTTGACAAATTCTCCCAGCCCGCACAATTGCACCATCTCCAGCAGACGCGCGTCATCCATATGGGGGTTACCCAGCAGGATATTGTCTTTGAGCGTGCCCATAAACAAATTCACATCCTGTGAGACATAGCCAATACTGCGGCGCACCTGGGCCGGGTCGAGTTGATTGATATCCATATCATCCAGCAGCACCCGCCCGGCATCGGGCTGGTAGAGTCCCGCCATCAACTTATTGAGCGTCGTCTTGCCCGACCCATTGCGGCCCAATATGGCCACACGCTCGCCCGCGTTAATGGTAAAGGTGACGTCGCGCAAGACCGCCCGCCCCTCTTCGCCATACTGGAAGTGCACCCCGTTGAAGGCGATGCGGCCCTGCAGCCGCGGGTGCTCAATCCACTGCGCGTCGGCGGGTCGTTCGACCTCCTTCGCCATCACCAATTCGGCCGCCTCCAGCGCCGTGGCGGCCTGATGATACTGCATCATCAGCGCCGCGCTCTGCCCCACGGGGGCCATAATGCGCGACGACAGAAGATAGGCGGCAATCAGCCCACCCTGGGTCAAGTGACCGTTGATAATCAGGTAGACGCCGACAATAATCACCGCCACTGCCACCGTATGCTGAATCCAGATAGCCCCCGAGGCCACCGAACCCGACAGCAGGCGCATCTTGGTCTGGGTGCGCGACAAAAACACGGTGGTTTTTTCCCACAGGCGCTGCATGCGACCCTCCGCCCCCTGGGTCTTCAGCGCCTCCAGCCCCGCCAGGCTTTCCACCAAGACGCTGTTGCGCTCGGCGCCCGCTTCCATGGCACTGAGTGACAGGGCGTGCATGCGCCGCTGCACTGCCGCCGCATAGAGCAGGCACACAATCACTCCCACAGCAATTGGCAGTACCAACCACCAGGAAGCCAGCAGACCAATAATCAGGCTAAAAAGCAGCACAAATGGCAGGTCGACAAAGGCAATAATAGAACTGGAGCCGATAAAGGCGCGTACGGATTCGAAGGCCTGCAAACCCGAAGCAAAAGAGCCCACCGAGGCCGGGCGCTCCTTCATCCGCATACCCAGTACCTGTGCCATCAAACCCGAGGACACGGTAATGTCGACCCGACTGGCTGCCAGATCCACAAACCACACACGCATCAGTTTGAGCACCAGATCCGCCACCAGCGCCAACAACACCCCGGCCGCCAAAACCCACAGGGTTTCCAGGGCAAAATTGGGCACTACGCGGTCGTAGACATTCATCACGAACAGCGGCATCACCAGTGCCAGCATGTTGATCATCAATGCCGCCAAGAGTACATCGCGATAGAGTCCGCGGTGCTCTTTAATCACTGACCAAAACCAGTGCCCCTTGCTGGGTTTGTGGACATCGGCAACGCGCGCCCCAAAACGCAATCGCGGACGCACATAGATGGCGCGACCCAGATAATCGTCAGCCAGCTTGTCGAGGGGCAGTGTCACCGCCGCCGCACCTAAATCGGGATACACCACCTGCGCCTCTCCCCTGTCTCGGTCGATATCGGTAAGCAGGCAGGCGCGATTATTCTGCAGCAGTAACACCACGGGCAGCAGGGCAGTATTGAGATCGGTGAGATCGCGGCAGACCACCTGACTGGCCAGACCAGCGCGCTCGGCGGCGCGGGAAAACAGGGAGGGACTCAAGGGGTCGCGATGTAGCGGCAGGCCGGCAAGCAAGGACGTGCGGGAGGTATCAATCCCGTGCGCCTCGGCCACCAACAGTAAGCAGTCGAGCAGAGGGTCATCCTCTGCGTGCCGGGACTGCTGATTATTGTCTTTACTCATACTGCCCGCATTCCCGCGCCAAATACCAACGGCAAGCTGTACCGTCTCTAGTGCAGACTGCCACAATTATGACGGCCTACACTAGTTATCATCGGCAAATTAGACCGCCAATGCAATCAGGAGGTGGTTTTCTGCAGGGTAATTTCTATGCGTCCATCGGCTTCAGTCACCACGGCGGCGCGCTCGGTATCCACGCCCTGGCCGCGGGCTTCCACTCGCACCGCCTGCAGCCCTTGAATCAGCAGAGCCTTTTTAACGGCATCGGCGCGCGCCTGTGCCAGCGATTGATTAACACTGGCGGATGAGGAAGAGGCGTTATAAGCGACAATATCCACGGTGGCCAGCTTGCCCTGGCGCTGCCACTGACGCAGCATGCTGGCAAGACGTTCACGGCCTGTGGGTTCAAGCTGGGAGCTCTGACCGCTGAACAGAGTGCCTGTGTCCAGGGAAATGACTTCACTGATCAAGCTCTCGCGCGGTAGAGTGCGCGGTGCCAACATGGGGCAAATGGCCTGCGAGGAGACTTCCACCTCGCCCAGTGAGCGATCTTCCACATCCATAAAGGACAGCTGTTCGCGCGTCAGCCCCAGGGCCGGCAGCAGCGAGCCAGTGAGTGACAACAACCGGGTATGGGTCTGGTTCAGGTCATGTTCGGCATTAATCAATGAACGGCTTGCCTGGAAATATTCATTTTCAGCGTCCAGCAAATCCAGCAAGGTACGCTGACCAATCTGGAATTGCTCGGTGTAGGCGCCGCGAACACTGTCGATGGCATTGCGGTGACGGCGCAGGGCCACCTGTTGCTCTTGCAGGCGGGTGAGTGAATTGTGGGCCACCTGCACTTCCTGGCGCAGGTTGATACACGCCTGATCGCGCTCCGCCTTGGCCTGGTTCACTTCTGCCAGAGACTGGCGCACGGCAGCACGATTGGCGCCGCCATTAAACAGGTTGTAGGTCAGTGCCAGCTCCACCGCGGTATCATCACCAAAATCCGCACGGTCAAAGCGCTCATCGTAAACACCCAGGTTCTGCTGGGTACCGTGGCTGGCGCGCAGTTCCAGGCGGGGCAAATAGCCGGCGCGCTCGCGTTTGACTGCCCCCTCGGCGGCCTGGATATTTTTGATGGCCGCATGGAAAGCGGGGTTGCCTTCATAGGCACTCCACAGCAGTGCCTCCCGATCATCGGGTAACTGCTCGGCGCGCAGTGCCGGTGCACTGCTGTCCTCCGGTGGCAAGGAACCCACAATACGCAGGTAACGCGCGGTGACATCGTGGAGGTTGGCCGCCTCGGTCAACAGGTTGGATTCGGCCAGGGCCACACGCCCCGCGACCTGATCCAGATCGGCGCGACGGCCGACACCCTGTGACACCCGCTCATCGATTTGGCGCTCCACCGACAGGTGTTGCTGATAATTTTCCCGGGCCAGCGCCAGCAGCTGCCGGTATCGCACCACATCCTCCAGTGCCGCAATAGCCTCCTGGGCTACACCGTCAATACGACTGAGCAATTCCAGGAATCGTACACGGCGGGCATTGTCCAATCGCTCCACTTCCCCGCGGGTGGCAAAGCCATCAAACAGCATCTGGGTGAGGGAAACTTCCGCCCGATTGGTATCGTAGGTGCCTCGGCCATCGTATTCGCGGCTCTGACGACCCGTACCGGCGGTGACATCCACGGAGGGCAGGTAACCCGCCCGGGCGGTGTGCATTTCAAAATCCGCCGCTCTGAAAGCCTGCCACTGAGCCTGCACTTGCGGGTTGTATTGCAGAGCCTGAATGGCGACCTCGCGGGCTGAAGAGGCAGCGTTGGCCGAAGGCGCCTCCTGGGCGTAGGAGGACATGGCCAGCAGAAGAGCGAGAAAACCACCGAGACGAATGGAGCGCAGCATACATATCCCTCTGACACAACTGGAAACGCCCCGAGGCCATGCGGATTGTCAATCCCGTCGACCCGGCTCAAAATTCAAAAAAGAGACCTGGA
>CBFGUT010000128.1:0-9093 GCA_965652265.1 uncultured Cellvibrionaceae bacterium
CGCCTTGAATTGCGCTTGCAGATCATCGTTCCAATCGCCGGTTTCGTTGATCTTCTTCATCAGATCGCCGTGTTCGGAGGCAGCATAGGAAAGCAGCGCCGCTTCAAAGTCCAGCACCTTCTTGGTTTCCACGTCTTCCAGATAACCTTCGTTGGCACAGTAAAGTACCAGCGCCATTTGCGCGATACTCATGGGCGAGTACTGCTTCTGTTTCATCAACTCGGTTACCCGCTCGCCGTGCTCGAGCTGAGCCTTGGTGGCCTCATCCAGATCGGAAGCAAACTGGGCGAATGCGGCCAGCTCGCGATACTGAGCCAGTACAGTACGAATACCACCCGAAAGCTTTTTGATGATTTTGGTTTGTGCCGAACCACCCACACGGGAAACCGAGATACCGGCGTTCATGGCCGGGCGAATACCGGCGTTGAACATATTGGCCTCAAGGAAGATCTGGCCGTCGGTAATAGAAATCACGTTGGTGGGTACGAAAGCGGATACGTCACCCGCCTGGGTTTCAATCAGCGGCAGAGCGGTTAATGAACCGGTTTTGCCTTTGACTTCACCGTTGGTGAATTTCTCTACATAGTCTTCATTAACGCGAGCGGCGCGTTCCAGCAGGCGTGAGTGCAGGTAGAAGACGTCACCGGGGTAGGCTTCACGGCCCGGCGGACGACGCAGCAGCAGAGAGATCTGGCGATAGGCCCAGGCCTGCTTGGTCAAGTCATCGTAAATAATCAGGGCATCTTGACCGCGGTCGCGGTAGTACTCACCAATGGTACAACCGGCAAAGGCGGCCAGATACTGCATGGAGGCCGGGTCGGAGGCGGTAGCCGCGACCACAACAGTGTGATCCATGGCGCCGTGCTCTTCCAGCTTGCGCACTACACCGGCAATAGAAGAGGCCTTCTGGCCAATGGCCACGTAGATACACTTAATGCCGGAATCTTTCTGGTTGATAATCGCATCCACGGCAATAGCGGTTTTACCGATCTGGCGGTCACCGATAATCAGTTCGCGCTGGCCGCGACCGATCGGCACCATGGAGTCCACCGCTTTCAGACCGATCTGCACCGGCTGATCCACTGATTTACGCCAGATAACACCCGGTGCCACTTTTTCGATGGGATCCGTCTGCTTGGCATTGAGCGCGCCTTTACCGTCAATGGGATTACCCAGAGCGTCGATAACACGGCCTTCCAGTTCGGGGCCCACGGGCACTTCGAGGATACGACCGGTACATTTACAGGTCTGGCCTTCGGCGATACCAAAATAGTCACCGAGAATCACCGCACCCACGGAATCCTGCTCCAGGTTTAGCGCCATACCAAAGACGCCACCCTCGAACTCGATCATTTCACCGTACATCACGTCCATCAAACCGTGAATACGCACAATACCGTCGGAGACAGAGACGACGGTGCCCTCATTGCGGGCTTCGGCAGTCACGTCGAGCTTTTCGATGCGCTGCTTGATAATTTCGCTAATCTCGGATGGATTCAGCTGCTGCATGCTTTTTTCCTCAATCCTACGAATTGATTGCTTTGGCGAGTTTCTCTAACCGACCGCGCATGGAGCCGTCGATGACTAAATCACCTGCTTTGATAATTGCGCCAGCCAGCAATTGCTGGTCGACCACGGAATTGACCTTGACCTTGCGCGCCAATTTGGCACTGAGGGCATCCACCAACTTTTTCTCGCTGGCATCGTCCAGGGCAAAAGCGGTAGTCAGTTCAATATCCACCGCTTGTTCTTCTGCCGACTTGAACGCCTCAAATAGAGTGAATACTTGTGGTAACAACGCCAGACGCTTGTTTTCAGCCAGCAACCGGACAAAATTTTGCACCGGCGCCGACAACTCATCACCACACACATCGATCACCGCTTGTGCCTGCTGGTCGGGCGATGTCGCCGGCGACCCAATCACCTTGCCAATGATTTCGTGCGCACTGATAGTTGCCAACAAACGCAATTGTTGTGCCCAGCCCGCCAGATCATTCGCCGCACGCGCATAACCAAATGCGGCTTTGGCATAGGGCCTGGCAAGGGTTGTCAGTTCAGCCACAGTTCACCTCTCTTAAAGACTGGCAGCCAGTTTGTCGATCATTTGTTGGTGCTGAGACTGATCGACGGAAGATTCGATAACCTTCTCGGCACCCGCAAAAGCCAGTACAGCGACTTGTGAACGCAGCGCTTCTTTGGCCCGGTTCACTTCCTGCTCTACTTCAGCTTCGGCAGCAGCCTTGATGCGATCGCCTTCTACACGGGCCTGCGCCTTGGCTTCCTCGACAATTTGCGCCGCGCGTTTATTGGCTTGCTCAAGGATGCCGGCTGCTTCGGTCTTGGCCTCATGCAAAGTCTTGGCAGCTTTCTCTTTGGCCAGTTCCAGGTCCTTGCCCGCCCGATCGGCGGCAGCCAGACCGTCGGCAATTTTTTTCTGGCGCTCGGCCATGGCAGCGGTAATATGCGGCCAGATGTACTTCATGCAGATAAGCACGAAGACAATGAACGCTATCGACTGTCCAATAAGGGTTAAATTCAGGTTCACGCCATCACCTCGGTTGTGGGAAGTTTCAGTGCGTTGCTAAGGCTTTGCCTCAAGCCGCCATGCCAGGGATGGTTACAAACAGAATAACCATGGCAATACCCACACCGATCATCGGCACGGCATCCAGCAGACCGGCGATCAGGAACATTTTACCTTGCAGCATGGGAGCCAATTCCGGCTGACGGGCAGAACCCTCAAGCAGTTTGCCACCCAGAATGGCAAAACCAATGGCGGTACCCAGTGCACCCAAACCAATCAACAGCGCAACAGCAATCAGTGCTAAACCCATGGTATTTCTCCTCGTTGTAGAAATTAAAATAAACTAAAGGTTAATGATTAAATTGATCTTCGTCGTCGTTATGGAATGCCATCGACATATAAACGATGGTCAGGACCATAAACACAAACGCCTGCAAAGTAATAACAATAATGTGGAACAGCGCCCAGCCCAGTTGCAGCAAGCCCGCACCCAAACCAAACAGCAGGCCGGCACTGAACATAGCGGCAATCAGGATAAAAATCATTTCACCCGCATAGAGGTTACCGAACAACCGCAACCCCAGGGATATGGGTTTGGCCACCAAGGCAATGGTTTCCAGAATCAGGTTGAACACGATAATCAGCGGCGCGAACAATAAGCCAACACCCTTGAAGCTGGGGTGGAAGGGATGGAATGTCAATTCCTTGATAAAACCCAGCAATCCCTTTTCACGAATACTGAAAAGAATCACCAGCAGAATGACCGTGAAGCCCATACCCAGGGTCACATTGGGATCGGTGGTGGGTACAATCTTGAAGTAGAAATGCGGGTCGCCGGCAATCCACGCCGCCAATTGTGGAATCCAGTCCACCGGGACCAGATCCATCAGATTCATCAAAAATACCCAGACAAAAATCGTCAGTGCCAAGGGCGCGACAAACCGGCTTTTATAGTGGAAGCCGTCTTTAACGGTCTTATCGATAAACTCGACAATGATTTCAATAAAATTCAGCCAGCCACCGGGTACTCCGGCGTGAGCTTTCTTGGCGCCCCAGCGGAACAGCAGGATAAATATCAAACCGAGACCGATTGACCAGGCCATGGAATCCAAATGGATGGCGTTAAAGCCCATGGCCGACATTTCCTCGGTACAATGTGCCACTGTCCAAGCGGTGGTTTCCTGCACACGTGTGCCATCACAATAGGTACCCGCCGGCAACTTGCCATAGGTCCAGTTAGTCAAGTGGTGCTGAATATATTCGGTCGTCGTCTGAGCTTGCCCGTCCGCTGCCATTTGCTATCTCTCTAACTGAGTTATGTCACCGTGCCCCACTGCACCAGCAGTGTCAGGCATGCCGGTGCACAACCTTGGCGGTGAGCACCAGCGTAAGAATTTGTGTTGCTATATACGCGCAAAAAAATACCGGGAGACTGATTGTCGCATCCCGGGTAAATACAACGGCAAACAACAGGGCCGTTATCATAAACTTTGCCGCTTCGGCCAGATAAAAGCGCCGTACACTGGTTGCCACTTGCCTGGCGCCGCGAATATCCGCCGCATACCAGGCGAATATCAAAGCGGGTAACAGACACACAGAACTGCCCCAAAGCAGTGATATTCCCCAGCGGCTTTCCCAGACCATGACCAGGGCGCCGATAACCACCGTTACCAACCAGAGCCCGAATAATGACTGAAATACCGGCAGGATTTTTACTGTGCCCGACCTGTGTCGGCGTACCCGAGGCATCGATTACACCCTTGGTGGCGACCCCCTCGAGCCGACCCCGCGCCGGTGAATTGAGACAACAGCCGCAAAGCCGGCGCATTATAGGGGGTTTGGACGAACCCTTTCAACAGCATCAGGGGTAATTTCGGTCAGTGTGGTCCGAAAACACTCGTTTTCAGGCGAAAAGGCCGGTATCTCGTGATTTCGGCCTGACCAATTTATTTGATATGGGCGAGAATGCCGTCCAGTTCATCCAGGGTGTTGTAGCTGATCACCAGCTTGCCCTTGCCCTTGGCGTTGTGATGAATTTGCACACCGGCGCCCAGAGTATCAGACAGTTCGTTCTGCAGACGCTTGATATCCGCCGAGGGGGCAGGTGGGGTGGCGATGGTACCCTGGTTTTTCTGCTCCTGTATCTTGCGCACCTGAGCCTCTGTTTGCCGCACCGTAAGGCCCCGAGCCACAATTTGCCGCGCCAGTTCACGCTGCTCCTCCGGCGACAGCGACAGCAGTGCGCGGGCATGCCCCATTTCCAGATCGCCGTGTTCAAGGAGTTTTTTCACCTCGGCATCCAGGGCGATGAGCCGCAGCAGGTTAGTAACTGCTGTGCGCGACTTGCCCACGGCCTGGGCCACCTCCTGGTGGGTGAGCTCGAATTCGTCCTGCAGACGTTTGAGGGCCATGGCCTCTTCGATGGGGTTGAGATCCTCGCGCTGGATATTCTCGATCAGCGCCATGGCGATGGCGGCTTCATCCGCCACCTCGCGAATCACCGCCGGAATGCGGTCCAACCCGGCCAATTGTGTGGCGCGCCAGCGGCGCTCGCCGGCGATGATCTCATAGCGCTCCTCGCCGATACTGCGCACTACAATAGGCTGCATGACGCCCTGCGCCTTGATGGACTCGGCCAGTTCCTCCAGCGCACCCTGGTGCATATCGCGGCGGGGCTGATATTTACCGCGCTCTATCAATTCCACCGGCAGGTGTGCCAGTCGTCCATCCACGACAGCTGAAGCCGGCTGTTCTTCACCGGCGACCGCAACCGGTGCCTCTTGCGCGGTTTCGGCGGGCAGCTTCAGCCCCGCCCCCAGGAGTGCATCCAGCCCTTTGCCCAGCCCTTTGCGTTTTGCTGCCATAGTCATTCAGACCCTGTGTACATGCGCGTCTTACAGCGCCGAATAATGGTTTACGTCATTGTCGTCCAAAGGGGGCACTGCGGCTCCGCCACCGGACTCATTGCGACGAAGAATTTCACCCGCCAGCGCCAGGTAGGCGATAGCACCCTTGGATTGCCGGTCGTAGATCAATACCGGTTGTCCGTAGCTAGGCGCCTCAGCCAGACGCACATTGCGCGGTACGCAAGTGCGGTAGACCCGGTCGCCAAAATACTGGTGCAGCTGCGCCGAGACATCATTGGTCAGGCTGTTGCGTGGATCGTACATGGTGCGCAGTATGCCCTCGATTTTCAGTTCCGGATTGAGCAACTGGCGAATCTGGTCGATGGTATTCATCAGCGCCGAGAGGCCTTCCAGGGCATAGTACTCACACTGCATGGGAATAATGACCCCGTGACAGGCGGCTAGCGCATTGAGGGTGAGCATATTGAGGGAAGGCGGGCAGTCGATGAGGATATAATCGTAGTTGCCCTTGACCTTGGACAGTACCGTATCCAGCCGTCGCTCTTTATTGGGCAGCGACAGCATTTCCACCTCGGCGGCCGTCAGATCACCATTGGCAGGCAGAATATGATACTTGCCCGACTCGGACACCAAAATGCAATCGCCGGGCTCCGCGCCGTCGGTGAGTACATCGTAAATGGTCTCTTCCAGTTCCGATTTGTCCACCCCGCTGCCCATGGTGGCGTTGCCCTGGGGATCCAGATCCACCAGCAGCACACGCTTTTTGGTGGCCACCAGCGAGGCGGCCAGATTGACACAGGTGGTGGTTTTGCCTACGCCACCTTTCTGATTGGCAACTGCGTAGATTTTGGTCAAGGGGTTGTCCTTCTTATCTGTGAACCGCTTATTGTGTGGCAGTTGGGGCAACCGGGCAAGGGGCGGGCAGCATAAAGCTGTCCATCGTCGGCTCAGTTCGGCCGCAAAAACAACAAATGCCGTTCCCCGGCCTCCCCGGGAACCTGCAGCTGAATAGCGGATTCCAGCCGGCACAGGGTTTCTGCTTCCTCTAGCTCCGCGGCGGGATAAACCCCCTTCATGGCCATAAACACGCCATCTTGGTCCAGTAAATGGCGGCAGCCACGAACCATATCCGCAATGCTGGCAAAGGCGCGACTGATCACCGCCGCATAGGGCTGGGCCGGGCAGTGGGATTCCACCCTGCAGTTTTCCACCTGGATATTATCCAACCCCAACTGGGTCTTCACATGGAAGATAAAACGGGTTTTTTTGCCGTTGCTATCGAGCAGGGTAAAGTGACGGTCGGGAAAACAGATGGCCAATACCACGCCCGGCAGCCCGCCGCCAGTACCCACGTCGATAACCCGCCGGGCATGCAGATGCGGCACCACGGCTAAAGAATCCAGCAAATGGCGCTGCAACATCAGCTCAGGATCGCGCACAGCGGAAAGGTTATAGGCCTTGTTCCACTTATCCAGGGCCTGCAAATAGTCCAGCAACTGGCCTAGTTGTCTGTCACTCAGGGAAACACCCAAAACCTCGGCACCCGAGGCCAGGCGCTCCCGCCACTGGGCGGTCATTAACTGGCCTCGGCGTGACGGGCGCCCAGCAGGCCGCGTTTTTTGAGATACACCAGCAACAGCGACACCGCCGCCGGGGTTACCCCGGGAATACGCGAGGCCCTGGCCAGGGTTTCCGGCTGCGCCTCAGTGAGTTTCTGTTTGACTTCGTTGGACAATCCGTCCACCACGGTAAAATCAAAACCCGTCGGAAAGCGCGTGTGTTCATAGGCGCGCAAACGCTCTATCTCTTCCTGCTGGCGGGCGATATAACCGGAATATTTGGCGGCTATCTCCACTTGCTCGGCTACGGCTTCGGGTACTGCCTGTCCATCTTCTAAGGCCGCCACATCGGCATAGCCCAGTTCCGGTCGCTTGATGAGATCAAACAGGCTGTATTCGCGAGTCAGAGGCGATGACAACTTACTCTCCAGTTGTTGAGCTCGCGGAGAGCCGGCCTGTATCCAGGTATCGCGCAGGCGCTGTTGTTCGCGCTCAATGGCCTCGCGCTTCTCGCAGAAGGCCTGCCATTGAGCATCCCCCACCAACCCCAACTGACGACCGGTTTCGGTGAGACGCAAGTCGGCATTGTCCTCGCGCAGCAGCAGCCGGTGTTCAGCGCGACTGGTGAACATACGATAGGGCTCGCGGGTGCCCATGGTGATCAAGTCGTCCACCAGCACTCCCGTGTAGGCCTGGTCGCGGCGCGGACACCAGGCTTCACGATCCCGGGCGCGCAGCGCGGCGTTGGTGCCCGCCAACAGACCCTGGGCACCGGCCTCTTCGTAGCCGGTTGTGCCATTGATTTGGCCGGCAAAATACAGCCCGGCAATCACTTTGGTTTCCAGTGAGTACTTCAAATCCTGCGGATTGAAATAATCGTATTCGATGGCGTAGCCGGGACGCATGATATGGGCATTTTCAAACCCCTTGATGGAACGCACCAGCGCCAGTTGCACATCGAAGGGCAAGCTGGTGGAAATGCCATTGGGATAAAGCTCGTGGGTATTCAATCCCTCGGGCTCGATAAACACCTGGTGGCTGTCCTTGTCGGCAAAGCGATGAATCTTGTCCTCGATGGAAGGGCAGTAACGCGGGCCGATGCCCTCAATGACACCGGAATACATGGGCGAGCGATCCAGACCGCCGCGAATAATCTCGTGAGTGCGCTCATTGGTGTGGGTGATCCAGCAGCACACCTGGCGGGGCTGGATATCGCGACTGCCGCGCACAGACATTACCGGTCTGGGCTCATCGCCCCACTGCTGCTGCAGTTCGGAAAAGTTCACACTTTTGGCATCGATACGCGGCGGCGTGCCGGTTTTCAACCGGTCCACATGCAGGGGATATTCACGCAGTCGCTGCGCAAGGGCAATGGCTGGAGGATCGCCGGCGCGGCCCCCGGAATGATTTTGCAGGCCGATATGGATTTTGCCAGCGAGGAAAGTGCCGGTGGTCAATACCACCTGGCGGGCGGAAAAAGTGAGTCCCATCTGGGTGACTACGCCGGTCACCTGGTCTCCCTCCACCATCAGATCGTCCACGGCCTGCTGGAAAATCCACAAATTGGGCTGGTTTTCCAGCACTTCGCGAATAGCGGTTTTGTAGAGTACGCGGTCTGCCTGGGCGCGAGTCGCCCGCACCGCCGGTCCTTTGCGGGCGTTGAGAATACGAAACTGAATGCCCCCGCGATCGGTCGCCAGGGCCATGGCGCCACCCAGGGCGTCTATTTCCTTAACCAGGTGGCTCTTGCCGATACCGCCAATGGCGGGGTTGCAGGACATCTGACCCAGGGTTTCCACATTGTGAGTGAGCAGCAAAGTACGGCAGCCCATTCGGGCCGCTGCCAGGCAGGCCTCAGTGCCGGCGTGACCGCCGCCTACCACAATGACATCAAAGCTTTCCGGGTAATGCATATCGCCAGATCCGCGCGAGTAAAAGGGCAGGCATTATAGAGCCCTTACCGCCGTTGTACAAAAGGTGTGCAATAAAAAATCAATGAAATGAAAAATAATTGATGATGTTTAAACTGTATTAAATAGATATTTATAAATTTATTAGTGAATTATTAGATTATATAGAAGCTGTTGTAATAATTAGGCTGGCACCTCTCTTGGGTTAAAGCAAAAAAATCCTTTATAAACAG
>CBFGUT010000129.1:0-9092 GCA_965652265.1 uncultured Cellvibrionaceae bacterium
GCGGCCGATCACGGCATTGTTCAGCCCTCCGCTATCACCACTCCCTATCGCAATACTATTCCCCCCGCCAAAGAAGTTCAGAGCCCCGGCGATTACTATATCGAGCGCAAAATCCGCTCTATGATTCGCTGGAACGCCATTGCCATGGTGGTGCGCGCCAACAAGAGCGCCGACGAGCTGGGCGGTCATATCGCCTCCTTCTCTTCCGCAGCTACGCTCTACGAAGTGGGCTTTAACCACTTTTTCCGCGGCAACGACGGCGATAAGCCGGGCGATCTGGTGTACTTCCAGGGCCACAGCTCGCCGGGTATGTACGCTCGCTCCTATGTTGAGGGCCGCTTGAGCGAAGACCAGTTGGATAACTTCCGCCGCGAGGTGGACGGCAAGGGGTTGTCCTCCTACCCGCACCCCTGGCTGATGCCGGATTACTGGCAGTTTCCCACGGTGTCCATGGGGCTGGGTCCCATCGGTGCTATCTATCAGGCGCGCATTATGCGCTACCTGCACGCCCGCGGACTGGAGGACATGGGTGATCGCAAGGTCTGGGCCTTCCTGGGTGACGGCGAGTGCGACGAGCCGGAGAGCCTGGGGGCGATTTCCGTGGCGGGTCGCGAGAAGCTGGACAACCTGATTTTCGTGATCAACTGTAACCTGCAGCGCCTGGATGGGCCGGTGCGCGGCAATGGCAAGATCGTTCAGGAGCTCGAAGGCGTGTTCCGCGGTGCGGGCTGGAACGTGGTCAAGGTCCTGTGGGGCAGCCAGTGGGATGAACTGCTGGAAAAAGACAAAACTGGCCTGCTGCAAAAGCGCATGGACGAAGTGGTCGATGGCGAAATGCAGAACTACAAAGCCAACGGCGGCGCCTACACGCGCGAGCATTTCTTCGGTAAGTATCCGGAGCTGCTGGAGCTGGTCAAGGATATGTCCGACGATGAAATCCTGCGCCTGTCCCGCGGTGGCCACGATTCGCATAAGGTCTACAACGCTTACTTGAATGCGGTGAATACCAAGGGCCAGCCCACGGTGATTCTGGCGCAAACCGTCAAGGGTTATGGCATGGGACCCACGGGCGAGGCGGTCAATAACGCTCACCAGGTGAAGAAACTCGACATCGATGCGCTCAAGACTTTCCGCGACCGTTTCAACATCCCCATCGATGATAAAGAACTGGAAAAAATTCCCTATTACCGCCCGGCTGAAGACAGCGCCGAAATGCAATATCTGCAGGAGCGTCGCCGCGCCCTGAATGGCTATTTGCCCTCGCGCAAATCGGATTTCGAGGCGTTGGAAATTCCCGCCCTCGACGCCTTTAATGCGCAATTGAAAGGCACCGGAGATCGTGAGATTTCCACCACCATGGCATTTGTGCGCCTGCTCAATACCTTGATCAAAGATAAAAAGGTGGGTGAGCGTGTGGTACCCATTGTGCCCGATGAAGCTCGCACTTTTGGTATGGAGGGTATGTTCCGTCAAGTGGGTATCTACTCCGCCTTTGGCCAGAAGTACACGCCGCAGGATGCCGGCCAGATTATGTACTACAAGGAAGATGAGAAGGGTCAAATTCTGGAAGAGGGCATTAACGAAGCCGGTGCTATGTCCGCGTGGATTGCGGCATCCACTTCCTACAGCAATCATCGGTTGCCGCTGATTCCCTTCTACATTTACTACTCCATGTTCGGCTTCCAGCGTATTGGCGATCTGGCCTGGTTGGCGGGCGATGCTCAAGCGCGCGGTTTCTTGTTGGGCGGCACTGCTGGTCGCACCACGCTGAACGGTGAAGGTTTGCAACACCAGGACGGTCACAGTCTGGTGCTGGCCAATACTATTCCCAACTGCCGCACCTACGATCCTACCTACTCCTATGAAGTAGCGGTGATTGTGCAGGATGGCCTCAAGCGCATGTATCAGGACAAGGAAAACTGCTACTACTACATTACCCTGATGAATGAAAACTACACCCACCCGGATATGCCCAAGGGTGTGGAAGAGGGCATCATCAAGGGGATGTACCTGCTGGAAAAAGGGTCCAGTAAAAAGAAAAATCGTGTACAACTGATGGGTTCGGGCACGATTCTGCGCGAGGTGCGCGCGGCGGCGGAAATACTGCGTAATGACTTTGGTGTCGAAGCCGATGTGTGGAGTGTCACCAGTGTGAATGAGTTGACGCGCGACGGTCAGAGGGTTGCTCGCTACAATATGTTGCACCCCACGGAAAAGCCCCGCAAGGCATATGTTACCGAGCTGCTGGAAAAGCAGGACGGCCCGGTGATTATTGCCACCGACTACCTGAAAACCTACGCCGAACAGTTGCGTGCCTATGTGCCTGGCGACTACACGGTACTGGGGACCGAAGGTTTTGGTCGCAGTGATTCGCGCCAGAAACTGCGCCACTTCTTTGAAGTGGATCGCCACTTCGTGACCATTGCCGCCCTCAAGTCGCTGGCCGACCAGGGCAAGATTAAAGCCGATGTGGTGAGCAAGGCCATCAAGCAGTTTGGCATTGACCCGGACAAGGCCGATCCCATGACCTGTTAATCGCTACCCGCGATAAGCCTGTGGAGATGATAAGCGCCAGCCAAAAGCTGGCGTCATTGAAAAAATACGAGGAATAACAGTGGCAATTGAAACCGTAAAAGTCCCCGATATCGGCGGCTCCGACAATGTTGATGTGATTGAGATTTCCGTGGCGGTGGGCGACACCGTGGCCGTGGAGGACTCGCTGATTGTACTGGAGACCGACAAGGCCTCCATGGAAGTGCCCAGTACTGTGGCCGGCAAGGTGGTGGCAATTAAGGTCTCCGAGGGGGATAAAGTCTCCGAGGGCGATGCCATTGTCGATATCGAGGTTGAGGGTGAAGCCTCGGGCGGCGATAAGGCTGACTCGGCAAAGACTGAGGGAAAAACAGAAAAGCAAACCGCCGAACAACCCTCCAAAGAATCCGCCGAGGCGCAAACCAGCGGTAGCCAGGTGGAGGATGTGCCGGTACCGGATATCGGTGATGCCAGTGATGTGGATGTGATTGAAGTCAGTGTTGCCGAGGGCGACGAGGTGGCCGAGGGTGATACCCTGATCGTACTGGAGACCGACAAGGCTTCCATGGATATTCCCGCACCCAAGGCGGGTAAGATTGTCGCCATGAAGCTCAAGGAGGGCGACAAGGTGTCTACCGGCAGCATTATTTGCCAGATGGAAACCCAGGGTGGCGGCGCCACGGCGCCGGCGGAAAAGCCGAAAACGGAGACATCGCCGGCGGCACCACAGGGCGAGCAGCCCTCACGCGAAGCGCCCAAAACCGAAGCCGGCTCACCGGTGACGGCGGCCTCAGTGGAGCCCACCAACGACAGCAGCGTTTATGCCGGTCCGGCGGTGCGCAAACTGGCGCGGCAACTCGGTGTGGATCTCACCCGGGTGGAAGGCACGGGTCCGCGTGGCCGACTGGTTAAAGACGATGTGCGCCACTATGTGAAAAATATTGTCTCCGCCAGCCAGTCGGGGCAGGGCGCGGCGAGTGGCAGCGGTATTCCGCCCATTCCGCCGGTGGATTTTGCCAAGTTTGGCGAAATCGAAACGGTGAAGATGAGCAAGGTGAAAAAACTCACCGCTGATAATATGGTGCGTTGCTGGCTCAATGTGCCGCGCATTACCCAGTTTGATGATGCCGACATCACTGATCTGGAAGACTTCCGCAACAGCCTTAAGCCCGAGGCGGAAAAGCGCGGTACCAAACTCACACCTCTGCCGTTCCTGGTCAAGGCCGCGGCGGCGGCGCTGGTGGCCGAGCCCAGCTTTAATGTCTCTGTACATCATGATGGCGAGCATCTGGTGCACAAAAAATATGTCCACATCGGTGTGGCCGTGGATACGCCCAATGGCTTGATGGTGCCAGTGGTGCGTGATGCCGATAAAAAAGGACTGTGGGAATTGACCGAGGATATCAACACTCTGGTGAAAAAAGCCCGCGATGGTAAGCTGGGTGCGGCGGATATGCAGGGCGCCTGTTTTACCATTTCCAGCCTCGGCGCCATGGGCGGCAATGGCTTTACACCCATGGTCAATGCCCCGGAAGCGGCCATTCTCGGTGTGTCACGTGCACAGATCAAGCCCGTCTGGAACGGCAGTGAGTTCGTGCCGCGCAATATGCTGCCGCTGTCGTTGTCCTATGACCACCGCGCCGTCAATGGGGCGGACGCCGGTCGCTTCTTTACCTACCTCAATCAGGTGATTGCCGATATTCGACGGCTGCTGCTCTGAGGAATTCTAGCAGGCTGTTGAAAAACGTTGGCGAGGCAGCCGATGCAAGGCAAAATCAGGCGAAAAAGCGGAGTTTATGGGTTATAAATCATGCCCCACATCCCTGTGGGGACACCTCCGGTAGCTTCGCTATGCAAACTGCTCCTGCAGTTTGTGAGCATTTTGAGCCTGATTTTAACGCCGCAGCGGCAACGCAGGTAGTTTTTCAACAGCCTGCCAGGTTTCGCAAAACCCCATCGCACTCAGTGCGATGGGGTTTTGTTTTCTGTGCCTTAGAGCTTCGGGGGTGCCAATAAAAGACGACGGGCACTTTTCCGTGTTTCCGATGGTGGTGAAATACTACCGGGGCTGAAAGGAAGAGTACCCTCTGGCTGAAGACCGTCAGGCGAAGGGACACGCCTGCCGAGCCTACAAGGATGTATTCACGGCGCGTCTTCAGCCAGAGGGTACTCTTCCTTATGTCCTTCTTGATAGGATGGTTTTATCGTGACGCGAGAGTTATTTAAACCAGTTGCGCTGGGTATTTATTTTCTCACCTTCCTCGCGGGCGTGGCGAGCGCTCTGGTGTTACCCACCATGAGCCTGTTTTTTGCCGAAGAAATTGCTGTCAGTCCCTTTTGGGTAGGGGTTCCCTTTGCCGGCATGGCTATCGGCAGTATTGTTTACAATCAGGTGATTGGCGAGTGGTCGGACAAACTCAGCAATCGTCGCGGGTTGACCGTGTGGTTGTGCGTCGTGGGCGTTGCCACCTGCGCGGTGTTTGCGGTGTCGCGCCACTATGGGTTGACGGCGTTTATGGCCATCGCCTGCCTGAGTCTGGCCATGGTCTCCTTTTCGCAGATTCTCGCCTATAGCCTGGAATACGCCGAGCGCCACCTGGCGGTGGAAAAAATTGCCCTGTTCAATGCCCTGGTGCGAGCGCAGATTGCCTTTGCCTGGGTGGCGGGCCCGCCGGTAGGTTTTTTTATTGCCGCGCGCTTGGGGTTTACCGTCCTGTTTATTGTGAGTGCGATTTTGTTTGCGGTCGTGGCACTGTTGAGTGCCTATCTATTACCGGGGAGTCGCGAAGCTGGCGAGAAAGCGCAATCCGATACCCACACCCCCGCACGCGCTTCGATAATGGCCAACTGGCCGCTACTGATTACCCTGGTGGCCTTTTCCATTCTCTGGGGTGTCAACAGCGCCTATCTGATCAGCTTGCCCCTGCACGTGTCTCGCAATCTGGGTGAAGGTACCGAGTGGGTGGGTTGGATTATGGGTGCCACGGCCGCCCTGGAAGTGCCGGTCATGCTGGGGGCGGGCTATCTGGCCATGAGGCTGTCGCCATTACTGTTAGTGCGGTTGTCCACGGTAGCGGCTATGGTACTCTACCTGGGTATTTTCTGGGGGCAGGCGCTGTGGCACATCTTTGCGCTGCAACTGGCCAACGCCATCTTTGTGGGGATTCTCGCCGGGTTGGGTGTGTCAGTGGTGCAGGCCATGTTACCGGGCCGTGCCGGTAGTGCCTCGGCACTGTATACCAATACCACCCACCTGGGGACATTGCTCAGCAGTGTGCTGATTGCCACTGTCGCGGAAATGTGGGGGTATCGCACGGTGTTTCTTGCCAATGCACTGCTGGTGTTGATGGCCGCTGGCCTGTTTTTGGCGGTGCGCCTGCCGTCCTCTCGCCGCCAGCAGACGGAATCTATTTCTCCTTGAGTAGCGCTTTTATTTCGTCGGCACTCATGCGCTGGAGTTGATCGCGCAATCGCTGTTCCAGCTGTGGCATCACCTGCTGTACCAAGTCGTTGATCAGTGTGTCGCGACTTTGCGGCGTTGTACCGGGGGCTGTCTGCTGGCTGGCAGTACTCGCGTTTTGGGTATCGCTGGCTTCCGGTCGGTTACCCCGCAGGCGTGCGCGAATATGTTGAGGTAAAAAAGGATTTTCACCGTAACTGCTGAGCAGCGCCTGTTGTTTTTCACGGTCGCTGCCAAACAGGGATTGCTGTCCGGGCAATACCTTGCTGGCTGAGCCAGTGGTTTGCGATGGGGCGGGACGAGGATTGGCAGCATGGTTCGTGGAAGGACGCGACGGCGCAGAAAGTGTTTCACTGCCAATGTCACCGTCGTCACTCTCGGCAAAGTGTTCTGCATCGGCCAGCAGTGATTGATAGGCGCTTTTCAGGGCTGCCAGTTCTTCACGCTTGAGCGAGTCCGCTGGCGACCTTGACTCCCCGGTTGTGCCTGCAGGCTCCGGTTCGGGGGCAAAAATTTCCTGCAGAATGGGGATATCCTGTTCCTCGCCCAGTAAACCCTTGATGGATTCCAGTTCGCGGAGCAGTTCGCTACGGGTTTTCTTTTTATTATCATTCATGATGGTGACTGACTCAGTGTTGAGAAGCGGTTCGGCCGCCCAGTCGACGGCTCTGTACCGGGTAGCCGCGGTGCTGAAAAAAACTCCAGTGCTCGCGGCTGTTCGCCAGAATATCCTCTTGTTGAATAACGATTTCTGCATAGCGCTCAAAGCGGCTGAAGCAGGGGGGAATATTGCGGTGTAAATTGATTAATACATCGTGGTGATCCAGATAGTGTTCGCTGTCGGTAATATCCACCGGGCAGTAGGCGTCCACGGATGATTGTGCAGTAATTCGACGGTGAGGGAGAAAGCTCTCGGGGCTGTAATGCCACAACAGCTTGTCCAACTGTTCGGCTTCGTTGCCGGACGCCGTTGCAATGATCACCCGATGGCCTTTGTCCACGGCTTTTTCCGCCAGCCGACACGCAAATGCCAGGCGCTGGGCATCGTCGGAGGCGGGTAGGATATAGAAGTCGATTTCGGTCATAACTGGCTCAGCAGGTAATTGACCAGTAGTCCCACGGGGCGACCGGTGGCTCCCTTGGCCGCGCCCGATTTCCAGGCGGTACCGGCGATATCCAGATGCGCCCATTGCATGTCGCGGGTAAAGCGCGACAGGAAACAGGCGGCAGTGACGCTACCGGCTTCGCGGCCGCCCACATTGGCCATGTCGGCAAAGTTACTGTCCAGGGATTTCTGGTATTCATCCCACAGGGGCATCTGCCAGGCTCGGTCGCCGGCACGTTGCCCTGCGGCCAGCAGTTCATTGGCGAGAGCATCGGTGTTGCTGTATAGACCGTGGGCGTGGTTGCCGAGAGCAATCACACAGGCGCCGGTGAGTGTAGCGATATCCACGACGGTGCGCGGTTTATAGCGCGCGCAGTAGGTGAGGGCATCGCACAATACCAGGCGTCCTTCGGCGTCGGTATTGAGAATTTCGATGGTCTGTCCCGACATGGATGTGACGATATCGCCGGGTTTGGTGGCGCTGCCGGAAGGCATATTTTCGGCAGCGGCAACAATCGCCACTACATTGATGGCCGGCTTCAGGGCCAGCAGGGTTTTCATAGTCCCGAACACACTGGCGGCACCGCACATATCGAATTTCATTTCGTCCATGGCGGGAGCGGGTTTAATGCTGATACCGCCGGTGTCAAAGGTGATGCCTTTGCCCACCAGGGCATAGGGCTTTTGTGCCTTCGCTGTTCCCTGATACTCCATCACAATCAATTTGGCCGGTTCCACACTGCCGGCCGAGACCGACAAGAGCGCATTCATGCCCAGCTCGCGCATTTGTTTTTCGCCCAGTACGCTGACTTTCAACTTGCTCTCGCCGCGGCCGAGTTTGCGTGCTTCACTGGCGAGGTAGGAGGGTGTACAGACGTTGCCGGGCAGGTTGCCCAGCTCGCGGGCATAATTGATACCCAGCGCCAGTGCCTCGCCTTCGCTGACAGCGTTTTTCAGATCGCGGGCTGGCTTCTCAGGGCTGGCGAAGGTGACTTTTTTCAAGGCCGGCGCTTTGGGCTTGTCGGACTTGAAGCGATCAAAACGCCACAGGCCGGTGGCGAGTGCCTGGGTGATCTGTCGGTACTGCCAGGCCTGGTTACGCTCACTGACAGTAACGCCCACCAGATCTATCAGCATGTCCCCGGCATTGAGTTGTCTCGCCTGATTGCTCAGGGCCTCGGCGGCCTTATTGAAATCCGCTTCGCTGATCGCCCCGGTGCCGGCTTTGCCGAGCCCCAGCAACAACATGCGCTGGGCTTTAGTGCCCGCGGGGTGATGCAGCAGCAGTGTCTGGCCGGCCTTGCCGGTAAATTGCTCGGCGGCCATCAGCTTGCTCAGCGCCTCCTTACCCGCCTGATCGATGCGCCGGGCCGTTTCGCTGGGGAGGCTGTCGGCAAAGATGCCCACCACCAGACATTGACTGGTGGCCTGAAGGGAGTCGGTGGCTTTGGCCTGAAACTGCATAGTCGTCCTCTGTATGTCCGTGAAACTGGCTGCTTGTTGTCCCAGGGGCCGAGACAAATGCACAGCGCTGGGTGATAATGCCAGCCGCAGTGACTGCGGCGTGCCCGCCCCGGTGGCACCTCGCTGGGCGGACGTTGCTTACCATGTTAGTGTAAGGCAAAGCGGGACTTAACCAAAGCCCCGGGAAGTACAGGTGAGAGGCAGATAGCTTGATTATCTATCGGTATTTAAACCGCGAGATTTTATACACCACCCTGGCGGTGAGTACCACTTTGCTGCTGATCATTATGAGCGGCCGCTTTGTCAAATACCTGGCCGAAGCCGCGGCGGGAAAAATTGCCGTGGACGTGCTCTTTGCCATCATGGCTTACCGATTGCCGGGTTTTCTGGAGCTGGTGATTCCGCTGGGCTTTTTTATCGCCATTTTGCTGGCCTACGGTCGTCTGTATATGGATAGTGAAATGGTGGTGCTGAGTGCCTGTGGTATCAGTCAGCAGCAACTGATGCGAGTGACGGCGGTATCCACGCTGC
>CBFGUT010000130.1:0-8948 GCA_965652265.1 uncultured Cellvibrionaceae bacterium
AATGCCTGAACCATGAGTGTACAGAATTTTTATAATTAAAAATAGAATTAAGAGTAAAAATCAAACGAGGCTATCTGTCAAGCCGCCAACCGGCGTGAGAGTAAAATACCACCGGCCCGCAGTGCGGACCGGCGGTATCGACAAGTCGCCCTCAGTGGCTCTGTTCGGTAAGCAGGGAGGATATTCTTTTGGCGGCGTCCTTGAGCTGCTCGATGGCCTCGTCGACGGAACAGACCTCGGGGTTGGAGCGCACAAAGGGGACGGTAATGGCCGCCAGGGCACCCTGTGAGCCGAAAATGGGCGCCGACAGGTCGGTAACGCCGTCCACGAAATCACTGGCATTACGCACATAGCCGCGGCGCAGGGTCTCGTCGGCACGCTGGATAAAATCCTGCAGTTCCCCCGGATCCACATCGCCCAGTTTGGACAACATGACCGAGCGCATCTCCTTGGGTTGGAAGCCAAACAGTGTCTGGCCGGAGGTGGCCTTGATCAGCGGCCGGCGATAACCCACCCGCACCGAAAAGCCGAGATCGCCGGGGCTTTCCACCCGACCCACTACCACCATCTGGTCATCGGAGGCCACAGCAATATGACACGACTGGCCAATATCGCGCGTCAGTGCCGACATCACCGGCAGCGCCACCTCCAGCAGGGTTTTGGTGGGCGCCCGCGCGATACCCAGGGCAAACAGCTTGTTACTGAGGGTGTAACCATCGCGACCATCCTCGGCGGGCACGATATACCCGCGAAACTCCAGCGCCAGTACCATGCGGAACAGCTCACTCACCGAGCGGCCCAGCTTGTTGGCAATTTGCGAGGTGGTCATGGGTTCACCGGTGCTGGCCAGCAGTTCGAGAATATCCAGGCCTTTTTCCAGTGCCGGCGCCTTGTACTTGCGCTCATCTTCCGCAACTTGTTTGTCGTCAACAGGGGCTTTTTGCTTGTTATCACTCATGCTTCAGGACTCACTATGGCTCTTATATGACTGACGTGGCCGGGTGACCACCCGCCCCTGGAAGGCAACCTGCAGGACTATTTTTTGTGTTTGAGCGGTGTAAGCACCGACTTCTTGTAAGAAAACAGCCTGGTTTTGTCTATGGCCGACTGGTTGTCAGCCACTGTATTTTACTCATGAAACCCCATTCAGGAAAAATAAAAACTCAACAGTCGTGGACGATTATGACAGTCGATACCAGCGGCGGGCATTGTCGGCGAAGATAGCCACCTCAGTGCCGGGGCAATAGCGCTCCACCGCAGCACGGCTGAACGCCAGCCAGCGGCGATAATCTCCCCCCAGGGTGAGCACCGGCCAGTCGCTGCCCCAGAGCACGCGCTCCGGCCCAAACAGGCTCAACAACTCGCTCACATAGGGCAGAGCATCGTCCCAAGGCTGACCGGGGGCCATTTCCGTTACCAGACCCGAGAGCTTGCAGGCGACATTGCCGTGCGCCGCCAGTGCCGCCAGTCCATCGCGCCAGCGCTGCCATTCACCTGTGCTAATGGCGGGTTTGGCAGCGTGGTCTATGACAATATTCAACTCTGGGTGACGCTGCGCCAGGGTATCGATAAAGGGCAAATGGCGCGTATACACCAGGGCATCAAAAGTCAGGCCCTGAGCACTCATGGCCTCCAGCGCCTCGGGTTGGGCGCGGCTGAGAATCCAGTCATCGGGCGTCAGATTTTGCAACATGGGGCGCAGGCCGCGCAGCTTGGGAGTACCCGCCAACGCGGCAAGCTGCTCGGCGGCCTCAGACGTGGACAGATCGACCCAGCCCACCACCCCCAGTATGTGTGAGTGGGCCGCCGCCAGACGCAACAAAAAGTGGGTGTCCTCAATATGCGGTTGCGACTGCACCAGCACCGAGCCGATTACTCCCAGCGGCTGGGCCTCGGCCCGGAAATCGTCGGGCGTAAAATCCCGGTAAATCGCGTTCAAATCCGGGGTGGGCCAGGCGAATTCGGGCCGCTGCAGCTGCCAGCAGTGCTGGTGGGCGTCAATAATGTCCACGACCTAAACCGTCACGGTCCGCTGCAGGCTGGCGCGCGAGAAAAGTGCCACCACCACAAAACACGCCAGCGGCACGACCACGGCGATATTGATACTGCTGGCATCCGACACCAGCCCCATCAGCGCCGTGAGTATGGCCCCGCCGATAATGGCCATAATCAACAGGGCCGAGCCGGACTTGGCCAGCGACCCCAGATCCTTGATGCCGAGCGCAAAGATAGTGGGAAACATCAGCGACATAAAAAAACTGGTAGCGGCCAGCGCCAACAGCCCCGCCTGGTTGGGCAGCAATATCGCCAGCGTGCACAAGGCCACATTGGCCAACGCGTAAAACAGCATCAACCGCGCCGGCTTCACCTTGCTCATCAGCGCCGTGGACACAAAACGTCCCACCATAAACGCCACTAGCGACCAGGCCAGATAATCCGCCAGCTGCTTTTCACCGGTGCCGGGCAGGGCATTCTGGCCGTAGCGGATCATATAGCTCCAGATACACACCTGGGCGCCCACATAGAAAAATTGCGCAACCACACTGAACAGATAGTAACGGTGTCGCAGCAGCGCCCGGAAATCCGACAACTGAAAAGTACGTTCCGTATCCTCGTGACTCCTCGCCACCGGCGGGAACTTCACCAGCCACACCGCGAGCGCCCAGAAAAAGACCACCGCCGCAATCGCCAGATAAGGGCCAGCTACGGCCTGCACCTCACTGGAGTAAAAAGCCGTCTGCTGGGCCTCGGTCATGGCGGCCAGCTCTTCAGGACTGTGTTCCACCCCCGAGAGAATAAACTCACGGCCAATCAACACTCCCGAAATGGTTCCCAATGAGTTGAAGGACTGTGCGAAATTGAGCCGCCGCTCGGCGGTGTCCGGATCGCCCATGGCAACGATCAGCGGGTTGGCGGAGGTTTCCAGGAACGCCAGGCCGCTGGCAATCACAAACAGGGCCAACAAAAAGTAGCTATATTGATGCGCCTGAGCCGCCGGGTAGAAAAGGAAGGCACCCGTACCATAGAGCAACAGTCCGAGGATGACCGCCGCTTTGTAGCCAAAGCGCTTCATGGCCAGCGCCGCCGGAATGGCCAAGGCAAAGTAGCCAAAATAAAACGCCGACTGCACCAGCCCGGAGCCGAAGTCCGAGAGTACAAAGGCTTTTTTAAACTGGGTGATAAGGATATCGTTGAGGTTGTTGGCCACCCCCCACATAAAAAACAGGCTGACTATCAAAAACAGCGGCACCCAGAGGGCAATGCCGGTGACACTGGCGCCGGCTGATGACTCATTGTTATTCATGAAGACTCCTGCTGCCCGCGCACAGGGGCAGGGCATCGTTTATTATTGGCTTTCTCTCTATACCACAGGCTGTATACCACAGACACACTTTACAAGTAAAATACAGTTTATATTTGAAATATAAAAGGTCCAGATAACCCCATGATCCCAGCTAGTATCAGCGATTATCGCACCCTTGCACGCAAGCGATTGCCGCATTTTCTCTTCGAGTATATCGACGGCGGCGCCTTTAGTGAAACCACTCTGAACCGCAATGAGCAAGACCTTCAATATCTGGGGGTCCGTCAGCGGGTGTTGCGTGATGTGAGCCATGTGGATACCGGCACTGACCTGGCCGGGACCCCAGTATTACTGCCGCTGGTATTGGCTCCTGTGGGTATCGCCGGACTCAATGCCCGCCGAGGCGAGGTACTGGCGGCCCAGGCTGCCGAGGAGGCCGGTGTGCCCTTCTGCCTCTCCACCGTCTCGGCCTGCTCGGTAGAGGAAGTGGCGGCCGGCACCCAAAAGCCCTTCTGGTTCCAGCTCTATATGTTGCGTGACCGCGAGTTTTTACACGCCATGCTGGAACGCGCCTGGGAGGCGGGCTGTCGCACCCTGGTGTTCACTGTGGATATGCCCGTGCCCTCCTCGCGCTATCGCGATGTGCGCTCGGGTCTCTCAGGCGGCAGCGCCCTGCGCCGCCAATTTACCCGCGTCTCTCAGGTGATGACCCGTCCGCGCTGGGCCTGGGATGTGGGGGTAATGGGCCGCCCCCACAACCTAGGCAATATTGCGCACATCCTCGGCAAAAATGCCGGTATCGATGATTTCTGGCGCTGGCTGGGGGAAAATTTTGATCCCCGGGTAAGCTGGCAGGATATGGCCGAAATCCGCCGCGCCTGGCGAGGCAAGCTGATTATCAAGGGTATTCTGGAGGCGGAGGACGCCGAGCACTGTGTGGACTTGGGGGCCGACGGCCTGGTGGTCAGCAATCACGGCGGCCGCCAGCTGGACGGCGCCCCCTCCAGTATCAGCGCCCTGCCGGCCGTGGCGGCGGCAGTCAAGGGCAAAACCAGCATTCTGCTGGATTCCGGTATTCGCTCAGGGCTGGATATGGTGCGCGCCCTTGCCCTGGGAGCCGACGGTGTGATGATTGGCCGCCCCTGGGTTTACGGGTTAGCAGCGCGCAAAAAAGCGGGGGTGGCAGAGGTTATCGCCATTCTCGCCCATGAAATGCGCGTCGCCATGGCGCTCACCGGTCAAACCCGCCTGGCGGACCTGACCGCAGAAATACTGACTAGCGCCTCGCCCGCGGCCCCATCAACAACCAGAGGATAAAGCCCAGCAGGGGGATAAACAGTAGCAGCAGTATCCACAACAGCTTGGCTAGACTGCTGGCGCGACTCTGAGCCACCTGCACAATGGCCCAGATAATAATCAGCAACCAAATAAAACCCAGTATTCCAGTGACCTCAATGCCCATTACTCACTCCTCCGGTTAGCTGCTGCAAGACAACATCAGTATAGCGGTCGGCTCGCACCGGAGGCGAGAAAAAAGATTCACTTTCCGTTCGGGCATTTTAATGGTGCAGGCATGAGACACCGCACATAGGAGAAGAGCGTTAATTATGACTATAATAGGCCACATCCGCACCGGGCAAGACCCAATGCGCTCTTGTGAGGGACGGATACCGTCGATGCTTGCCATTCACCTGGATACCAAGATGGTGCTCGCAGAATAAAAATCTGGCCTAGTGGGCACAGGTTTTGCTGCTTTGCAGCCTAGAGTCAGTTATAAGAGAAGGAATTTGCACTTTTGAGCCAATCGTTTACGACAATTTATTCCCGTTTCCACCTCCCTGTGATTGGGACATTGGGGCTCTGTCTGTGGATGGCCGCTCCCGGTGCCCAGGCGAGCTGTCAGTTGCGCGAAGGCGAGAGCGTGGAAGAACTGATTTTACCGCTGCGCCTGGAAGTGCGCCACGATCACCGTCACTACTTTCTGGACCTGTTGCAACTGGCACTGGATAAAACCACTGAAGATTACGGCCCCTGTACGGCCAAACTAGCTGCCGATGCCAAACCACAGGCGCGCCTGTACCAGGATTTAACCCACAAACAAGGGTCCCATATTATCGACGCCACCGCCGGCCCTGAGCGCGGCCAGCGATTTCGCGCGATCGACTTTCCACTGCTCAAGGGGTTAATGGGCTATCGCATTGCCTTTATCCGCCCCGAGGATCAACCGGCGTTCGCCGCCGTACAAAATCTGAACGATCTGCGCGACTTTACCGCCGGTCAGGGCGAGGGCTGGCTGGATGTGGAAATCTTGCAGTTAAACGGCATCGGCGTCACCACCACGCGCAAATACGATTCTCTCTACCGCATGCTGCGCGCCGGACGCTTTGATTTTTTCCCGCGCGGGGCGCAGGAAGTGTTAAGTGAGGCCCAGAGTTTTGACACCGAGGGCCTGGCCATCGAACAGAATTTGATTATCGCCTACCCCTGGCCCGTGTATTTCTATGTGCACAAGGATCACGACCTGTTGGCCGAGCGCGTGGAGACGGGTCTCATGCGCGCCCGCAAGGATGGCGATTTCGACAACTTCTTCAACACCCACCCCTTGAGCCGGGATGTGTTTGCCGAACTCAAGCTGAATCAACGTCGCATTATATATCTGTGCAATCCCAAGCACAGCGATCGAGCTCTGCTCTCTCAGAGCGGCGCGTGGATTAAACCCTGGCCTCCTGAGTCGTATTGCACCTGGCAAGAGTCAGCAAAACGCTAGCCAGTGG
Organism: uncultured Cellvibrionaceae bacterium; assembly: GCA_965652265.1. Taxonomy (GTDB): domain Bacteria; phylum Pseudomonadota; class Gammaproteobacteria; order Pseudomonadales; family Cellvibrionaceae; genus Gilvimarinus. Next base: position 6,079 of record CBFGUT010000130.1, read on the forward strand.
CAAGCGCTGCTGGTAAAGGTTGCCGGAGTCAGGGCTTTTGCAATAGCTCGCTGGCTAACAACGCTGATTCGCCACCTGTCAGCGCTCTAAAAGCCGATTGTAAATCCCCGGTATCCAGGGTTTTCTTCGGCATCACCTCGCGTACCAGATCATCCAGATTGTGGCGACTCTCACTGCGCTCCTGCAACTCGCCGTCCAATTGATGGAAGAAAACCGCAGCGCGACCAGTAATATGTGACGTAGAATTTTTATGGTGCAGGGTTTTCACCTCCGCACTCCACTCTTCCAAACCGGCAAAAATTCGCTCCTTGCGCGCCGCAGAAAACGCACCGGCCCGATGCAACAGCTCCACAGAGTAGTATTCGGCGATACCCTCGGTAATCCAGTTGTGGTTTTTTTTGCCGCTGATACCAGTGACCACATGCACCAGCTCGTGAATAGGTGTGCTGGTGCCATTGGCGCTCACCAGCGGACGGTCGCGATGCACAAAGTAGGAATTGGGTGCTGACAAACCACCGCGCCACATGGGATCGTCTGCGCCAGTAATTAAAATTTTAGGTGGCATTTCACCAAAGGCCCTGCCCACTTCCGGCCACACCATGGCGAGAAAGGCCAGATATTCCAGCGGACGGAAGTTTTCGCCCAGCGGTGACGCAATCACCACCTCCGTGTCGCCCAACTGTTCGCGTCGGTTGGTGAGTTTGCCGGCCACCACCCAGCCGGCGGGACGGGGAAATATGTATTCAGGGTTATCGATATGGAAGCGGTAATTATCCGCCTCGGGCCAACCCGTGTGCACGGATCGCCATCCCTCCGGCAGGGTAAATTGCAGGTGGACCTCGGTGCTGGCACCCTCGGGTCGAATCACCGCGATCGGCGGCACCAGGCGTTCACCCCGCAGCAGTGCCCAATCCTCGTTGATATAGGAATCATATTCGTCCTCATGGCGCTCGCGCAGCAACTCCACCGTGTAGCTGATTTCGCCGGTCTCGGCGTTGGGCCGCCAGGTCAGGTCATCGCCATCTCGCTCCAGTTCACCCGTGGTCTGCCAGTTATCAATGCGGTAGCCCCGGGTGTCAAAACGCGCATAGCGCATCCAGCCCGCATCCGTCATGACAATGCGCACATCAGCGGTCCGGGTATCGGGTGAAAAACTCACATGGTAGTCAATAGTGGGTTCACTGGCGCGGCTCCAGGCGCTCAACACTATCAGTAACACCAACCACAACCACCGCACCTCGACGGCCTTTTGATGACCCATGACCTCTTGTCCTCCACTCAGGATTCTCGGTTACCGACCACAGCGACGACGAAAAATTCTCCACCAAAGCGATTAGTCGTCGCCCCTCGTCAGATTATTCTGCCAGACACCCGTACGCACTCGCCAGCGAATGGGTAGCCATTTGAGCGCATCCTCCACAAACATCAAGGCAAATAACACTACAAAGGGAAACTGACCATACCAGACGGCGGCGATAAAAATAGGCACGCCAAATACCCACATCACCACAAAATCCACAATCAGGCAGTAGTTGATATCGCCACCGGCGCGCAGAACGCCGAGAATACGGATCATATTGATGACTTTGACCCAAACACCCAGACAGAACACCAGAATCACCTGGGCGAGCAAGGTAATGGTGGTCTCGCCCACATGCGCAAAAGCGGCGAGTATCCAATCCCGACATAACCAAAGCACCAAACTCAGGCTCAACACCAGGCTGATCACCAAACGGTTAAAAAAGCGTGCCAGACGCCAGGCGCCGTCATTATCGCCCGCCCCCAGAGCGCGCCCCACCAGCACGGATGAGGCGTTGGCGAGGCCCACAAATAAGGCGAAAAAGGTGCTTTCAATGGGCACCATCACGCCCATCACCGCCAGCGCATGCGTGCCGGCAAAACCGGTGGCCACGTGGTAAGTGGCATTTCCCACGGCCCACATGGCGTGATTCACCAACAGCGGAAAGGCAAACCGCAAAAAGCGCTTGAATATGCGCAGGTTCACACCACGCACAAAATCCGCCAGGCGCAGGGCAAAACCGTGGCGCACGCCGTAGAGCCAAAGCAGAGTGGCCGCCAGCTGCAGGATACGCGCCAGCAAGGTGCCCCAGGCGGCTCCGGCCACGCCCAGGGCGGGAAAACCCAGGTGGCCAAAAATCAGGATGTAATTGAACAGTATATTGAGCAGCACCCCCAGGGCGCCCATCAGCAGCGGCACCATGGTATTGCCGATGGCTCTCAGCGCCGCCTCGTAAATGCTGATTTGCTGAGCGAGGATCAGTACCGGGGCGGTAATCAATAAAAAAGTGGCGGTGAGCTCGGCCACTGCCGGGTCCGGATTAACCCAACCCACCCAGGCGTGACTGAAAAAGAACAACAGGGTAAAGGGCACCATAAACAGTGCGCCGACGATCAGCGCCATCGCCAGGGTGCGCTGACAGCCGGCAAAATCGCGGGCACCGGTATACTGCGCCACCATGATGGCACAAGCCGTAGCCACCCCCAGCATGGTCACCAACATCAAAAAGTGCAGCTTGGCCGCCAGCCCCACCGCCGCCACGGCCTCGGCACCGAGCGACCCCACCATCAGTACATCGGCCATGCCCAGAAAGGACTGTAGCAGCATTTGCGCCGCCACCGGCAGCGCCAACATCAAGACCGTGCGCCACAGGGAAGTGGGCAGCGCCGAAGGTATTGGGGTTTCTGCGGGGGTCGTGGTCACTGGCAATCCGTCACAGCTGTGGTCCGAGGCGCGCACTATAGTATAGCGAGCGGGTTGACGCTACGCTGGCAGCGGCTGGGTCTGTAAAGAAAGGTTTGATGTCTGATGTCTGATGTCTGATGTCTGATGTCTGATGTCTGATGTCTGA
>CBFGUT010000131.1:0-8938 GCA_965652265.1 uncultured Cellvibrionaceae bacterium
CCTTCCGACGTATTCCGCAAGCCCGAGCAACCCCATGATACCGGCAAGGGCTACACCCTGGCCCAGAAAATGGTCGGCAAAGCCTGTGGCATGGACGGCGTGCGCCCCGGCACCTACTGCGAACCCTATATGACAACCGTCGGTTCCCAGGACACTACTGGCCCCATGACGCGGGATGAATTGAAAGATCTGGCGTGTCTCGGTTTCTCTGCCGACCTGACCATGCAGTCCTTCTGTCATACCGCCGCCTACCCCAAGCCGGTGGATATTGAAACCCAGCACACCCTGCCCGATTTTATTATGACCCGTGGCGGTGTCTCCCTGCGCCCGGCGGATGGCATCATCCACAGCTGGCTTAACCGCATGCTGCTGCCCGACACCGTGGGCACCGGCGGCGACTCTCACACCCGCTTCCCGTTGGGTATCTCCTTCCCGGCCGGCTCCGGCCTGGTGGCCTTCGCCGCCGCCACCGGCGTTATGCCACTTGATATGCCGGAGTCGGTACTGGTGCGCTTCAAGGGTGAAATGCAGCCGGGTATCACCCTGCGTGATTTGGTAAATGCCATCCCCTATTACGCCATTCAAAAGGGCTTGCTCACCGTCGAGAAGAAAGGCAAGAAAAATGTCTTCTCCGGCCGCATTCTGGAAGTGGAAGGCCTGCCCGACTTGAAAGTGGAACAGGCCTTTGAAATTTCTGATGCCTCCGCCGAGCGCTCCGCCGCTGGCTGTACCATCAAGCTGGGCAAAGACCCCATCATCGAGTATCTGAATTCCAACATCACCATGCTGCGCTGGATGATCGAACAGGGCTACGGTGACGTCCGCACTCTTGAACGTCGTGCTCGCAAAATGGAGGAATGGCTGCAAAATCCGGAACTGATGGAAGCGGATGCCGATGCCGAGTACTTTGAAGTGATCGAGATCGATATGAACGAGATCACCGAGCCGCTGCTGGCCTGCCCCAACGACCCGGATGATGTGAAGAAACTCTCCGACGTACAGAACACCAAGATCGATGAAGTGTTTATTGGCTCCTGCATGACCAACATTGGTCACTTCCGTGCCGCTGGCAAATTACTGGACGCCACCAAGGACGAGCTTGCCACCCGCCTATGGATTGCGCCGCCCACAAAGATGGACGAGCACCAGTTAATGGAGGAAGGCTACTTCAATATTTTCGGACGCAAAGGCGCGCGTACCGAAATGCCCGGTTGCTCACTGTGTATGGGGAATCAGGCACGCGTAGCTCCCAATTCCACCGTGGTCTCCACCTCGACCCGCAACTTCCCCAACCGGTTGGGCCAGGGTGCCAACGTCTATTTGGCCTCAGCCGAATTGGCTGCGGTTGCCGCGGTGACCGGCAAACTGCCAACACCGCAGGAATACCTGAGTTACACCAAGGATCTAAACAGTATGGCCAGCGATATTTATCGCTATCTGAACTTCAATGAAATTGAGGAGTATCAGAAGTCAGCCGACGAAGGAAAGCGTATCGCCGCCGTGCAGATTGAGCAAGTGGCGGTGTAAATCCCGGTTCACAGCCAACCGCATAAAGCCCATTGGTTATTCCCAATGGGCTTTTTTATGGGGAGTCATCAAGCAATGATAATTCAGCAGCAAACCGTCGATTTGCAAACACCAACGGGTAGTATGCGCACCTACGTCTATCGCCCTGTGACAGAGGGCCGCTATCCAGCCATCATTTTCTACTCGGAAATTTTTCAGCAAACCGCCCCCATCGCGCGCTCGGCGGCGATCATGGCGGGCCACGGGTTTGTAGTCTTGGTACCGGAAGTTGCTCACGAATTTAACCCCATTGGCACCGTGCTCGGTTACGACGACGCCGGTAAGGAAAAGGGCAATCAGGACAAGTTCGCCAAACCCCTGAAGAACCATGACACCGATACCGAGGCCATGCTGGCGTTTCTGCAAGACCAGCCCTATTACAGCGGCTCAGTGGGTAGCATGGGCGTTTGCCTCGGTGGTCACCTGGCCTTTCGTGCCGCGCTGAACCCATCTTTGAGTGCCGCCTGCTGTCTCTATGCCACGGATCTGCATTCCAATACCCTCCCCGCGCCCGACAGTGACCAAACCCTGGCGCGCGCAAGGGAAATCAAAGGTGAACTGCTGATGATATGGGGGCGCCAGGATCCGCATGTACCCGACGAGTCTCGTGCTCAAATCAACCACGCCCTGCGAGAGGCGGGCTGTCACTTTAGCTGGTTGGAGGTCAATGGCCAGCACGCCTTTATGCGCGATGAAGGCGAGCGATACGATCCCGAACTGGCACTACAATGCTATCAGCTTGCGGTTAATCTATTCCGTAGAACTCTGCACTGAACGAGACTCTGTGACACAGTGGCAGCAATGACAACCAGCGCACTCTCACACCATCCGCGTCCATAATCAATACTGGCAGGTGCTATCCACAGTCTGTAACATGCAGCCATTGCCGCCATTTCAGGAGACGCCATGACCAACAGCCGCAGCATACTGATTACCGGTGCCTCCACAGGTATCGGTTATTATTGCGCCAAAGCCCTGCAGCGAGATGGCTGGCAAGTGATCGCCAGTTGTCGGCAGCTGGCGGATGTATCACGCCTGCAGGCCGAAGGACTGAGTTGTGTGCAACTTGATCTCACCAGCAGTGACAGCATTGATGCCGCTCTGGAGAAAACCCTGTTACTGACGGAGGGCAAGCTCGACGCCCTGTTTAATAACGGAGCCTATGGACAACCGGGGGCGGTGGAAGATCTATCGCGCGAGACACTGCGCAAACAGTTTGAGACCAATGTCTTTGGCTGGTGTGAGCTGACCAATAAAGTCTTGCCCATTATGCACCGTCAGGGCCATGGCCGTATTGTGCAAAACAGTTCTGTCCTGGGATTTGCAGCTATGCCGTTTCGCGGCGCCTACAATGCCAGCAAGTTTGCGATCGAGGGACTCACGGATACACTGCGGCTGGAACTTGAAGACACTGGCATTCACATCAGTCTCATTGAACCCGGCCCCATTGCCAGTCATTTCCGACAAAATGCCCTCAAGGCACTCAATGCCAATATTGACTTCAATGCCAGTCGTTTTGGCTTTCAGTATGCTGCCGCCGTTCATCGGCTCGCCAAGCCCGGCCCCGCGTCGCGCTTTACCCTGGGTCCGGAAGCGGTATACAAACGCCTGCACCACGCTCTCAACAGTCCAAAACCCAGGCCCCGTTACTACGTCACCTTCCCCACCTATCTGATGGGTACCTTAAAGCGCCTGCTGAGCACGCGCATGATGGACAGGATATTGGGAAAAGTAAAAAGCTGAATAGAAAAAGTACCGCACCCTAAAGAGTTTGGAGGTTAGGTAAGCTCCGCGCCACCCAACGATCGAGGTGCTGGGTGGCGTTGCATTTACCCAACCTGCTCCTCAGCCATCTCGGGCGATCTTGAAAGTAACGCCATGCCCTCTTCAAGAGGGCTCCGGCAATACCAGCTTGTTCGCACCCGAATGTTTATCAGCGGGTAGCCCAGGCCGCTTCGCCCTCTTCATAGGGCATACAGCCATCGTAGCGGCCGGGGATGGCTACATGTCGCAATACCTGTGTCCCTCCCACTTCCGAGGTAAAAAAGCCAAACAGGGTCAATTGTTTGATCATGGTAAAGTAGTGGGGCTCGCCGCCGGAGCTCGATTGCCCTTGCGCTTCTCTGTCCAGTCCATTAATAAAAGCTACACGCTGCTCTGCATTTAGGCTGGCAAATTCGCCGCCGTACTGAGCCTGGCAGCGCTGCTGCAACCTGGGCAAGCCGGCATGGAAAATCAACTGCTCTGTGTCGGTATAGCAGTCTGTGACAAACACCTGCATAAATTTCCCCACCTCGGCATCCCTGGCTCCCGGCGTATCGGTACGCGGAATAATGGTTTCCGCCACAGCGTCCAAGAGGGCAATATCCGCCTCGGTAAAAGCGATTGCCGGGGCCGGGTTACTGGCGCAACCGGCCAGTAACGTATTCCCCCCAATAAAGGCCGTGCCAGTTGCCGCTGCAATCATTCTCAGGAGTTCACGTCTGTTCATACCAGCGTCCCCTTTTTCAAGGCCTCGACGGCGTAATTGGCGGCACGGGCTGTCAGTGCCATGTAAGTGAGCGACGGATTGACACAGGAAGCCGAGGTCATACAGGCCCCATCGGTGACAAAGACATTGGGAGCATCCCACACCTGGTTAAAGCCATTGAGCACCGAGTTTTTTGGGTCACGCCCCATGCGCGCGGTTCCCATTTCGTGAATACCCTGGCCCGGTGCATAGCCCCAGTCGGCCCCGCGTACCTGGGTGGCTCCTCCTGCCTCCAATAAGTCAACGGCATCCTGCTGCATATCGCGACGCATGGCCAACTCGTTTTCACGAATCTGTACATCCATGGCCAGCACTGGTAGCCCCCATTTATCTCTGACCTGTCTGTCGAGATAAATACGATTGTCATGGTGAGGCAGCATTTCTCCAAAGGCGGTCATGCCAATGGTCCAGGGGCCGGGTTGACTGAGCGCCTGTTTGAGCTCAGCACCCACTCCCACTTCCGCCACATGCCGGTCCCAGCCCTGTCGACTGGCAGAACCCTGATAGCCAAAACCGCGCATATAATCACGCCGCTCATCTCCCAGGTTGCGGAAGCGGGGGATATAAAAACCCGCCGGACGACGGCCGAAATAGTATTTGTCCTCGTAACCTTCCACGACGCCACTGGCACCCACGCGGAAATGGTGATCCATCACATTGTGACCCAACTCACCACTGCTACTGCCCAGGCCATCGGGCCAGATATCGGTGGCGGAGTTCATCAGAATCCAGGTGGAATTAAAACTGGAGGCATTGAGAAAAATAATATCGGCTGTATATTCATAGGTCTGGCTTGTTTCAGCGTCAATCACCTCGACTCCACGGGCGCGCTTTTTGTCCTTGTCGTAGAGCACCTGGGAGACAATAGAAAAGGGACGCAGCGTCAGATTACCGGTTTTCATGGCGGCAGGCAGTGTCGAAGACTGAGTGCTGAAATAGGCTCCAAAGGGACAACCCAGCCAGCATTTGTTGCGGTACTGACAGTTAGCTCTGCCCTGCTCGGGTTTGGGCTGGGTAATATTTGCTACCCGGCTATTAATCAAATGGCGAGAACCGCCAAAAGACTTTTTAATGCGTGCCGCAACATCTTTCTCCACACAATTGAGCTCGATGGGAGGTAAAAACTGCCCGTCGGGAAGGTGTGGCAAACCCTCGCGGCTACCGGAGATTCCGGCATAGCGCTCCACATAATCGTACCAGGGCGCCATATCCTCGTAGCGAATGGGCCAGTCAATGGCAATGCCCTCACGCAGATTGGCTTCAAAATCCATGGGGCTGAAGCGGTAGCTATGTCGCCCCCACAATAGTGAACGTCCACCCACATGATAGCCGCGATACCAGTCAAAGCGCTTTTTTTCCACATAGGGATTATCCTGCTCATCGGCCCACATGCCCTGGGTTTCCTCGTTGAGCACAAAGTCACGCTTGAGCACCGGATGCTCTTCCTTCATGGCCTGCGTAGGACGGTTGCGGTGTGGATAGTCCCAGGCTTCCTTATGAGCATTTTTATAGTCCTTGACATGCTCAATATTGCGACCACGCTCCAGCAATAGAACCTTCAACCCTTTTTCAGTTAACTCCTTGGCGGCCCAGCCGCCGCTGATACCTGAACCCACCACAATGGCGTCATAGTGTTGCTTTGACATAAGCCTGGTCTCACTTAAATATCGCAGATACGGATAGCCGCCTGCAAGGATGCGATTTTCTCTTCTTCTGTGGCGCGATTGGGCATAAACTCCTGCGCCACATAGCCATCAAAACCCACTGCGTCAATGGCGCGCATGATTGCCGGGTAATAGAGTTCTTGAGTCTCGTCGATTTCATGCCGCCCCGGCACACCGGCGGTGTGGTAGTGCCCAAAGTACTGGTGATTGTCGCGAATCGTGCGAATAATATCGCCCTCGCTGATTTGCATATGGTAGATGTCATAGAGCAGCTTGAAGTTGGGAGAATCGAGCCGCTTGCACAACTCTATGCCCCAGGCGGAGTTGTCACAGAGATAATCGGGGTGGTCCACCTTGCTGTTAAAGAGTTCCATTTGCAAGACCACGCCACGCTTCTCTGCTTGCGCAAGAATTTTTTTCAGCCCCTGGGTAGCCTGCTTTAAACCATCTTCCGGATCCATACCCCGGGCATTACCGCTGAAACAAATAAGGTTGGTATAACCCGCCTCGCTGACCAGATCAATATGGCGGCGATAGCTCTCGACCAGAGCCGAGTGAAAGCGGGCATCGCCCCAGCCGTCTTCGAGGTTGAGCTCGGCGCCATTACACATGGAGGAATCTACACCCTGCTGCTTGAGAATGTGCCACTCGCTGGGCCCTACCAAGTCAATGGCGGCGAAACCGATGCGTTTGACCACCAGGCACAACTCTTCCAGGCTAAGAAAGCCAAACGTCCAGCGGGCCACCGAATGGCGGATATTCCCTTGTAAAGGGGGCGCTTTGACAGCCTGGGATTGCTGTCCTGCCAGGGCGCCAAGGCTCGCCGCGCCCAAAGCACCGGCCACAGCGGAACGTAGCAGCGCGCGGCGTTTCACGGAATAGCTCATAGTCGGAATTCCTGTTATTGGTATAATCCACTGCCAGCCAAATGGCAGCAAAGTGTGTCAAGATTAACGCTACAGACAGGGGAATGCTACCGCGGCAACGGTTCTTTACAGAAGAGCCAAGGGTAGCCCATAGGGAGCCCTAGCAGGCTTCGAAAACGTTTTTCAACGGCCTGCTAGTCGGCGGCGCCAGGGACATCAGGAAGCGCGAGATTGCATGTAGCGCTCGTAGTCAGGAATGGAGCGCTCCACTTCGCCGTTGAACAGCGGCGACGCCACCATGAAATCGGCCGAGATCTGGTTACAGGCCACGGGGATATTCCACACGGCGGCTATCCGCAGCAGGGCCTTGACATCTGGATCGTGAGGCATGGGCTCGAAGGGGTCCCAGAAGAAGATCAGAAAGTCCACCTCACCCTGGGTAATCATGGCACCCACCTGCTGGTCTCCGCCCAGGGGACCGCTGATAAGCTTGTGAATCTCCAACCCCGCCTGCTTCTCGATCACCGTTCCCGTTGTGCCAGTCGCATAAAGAGTATGCTTTTGTAGATCCGCGCTATGGCGTTGGCACCAGGCCACCAGATCCCTTTTTTTATTGTCATGGGCCACCAGCGCAATTCGCTTGGCGGAAGGGAGTGTGACTTGTTTAAATTCCATAAGATCTATGTCCCCTGGCGTTAATCCCGGGTGCGGATGGCCCCTTGGAGCCACCAGTACCCAGTCTATTAATGGCTGAGTTCCAACAATAGCTTATTCAGCCGCTGTACGTAAGCGGCCGGGTCGGCCAGATGTGCTCCCTCAGCCAAATTAGCCTGGTCCAGCAATACTTCCGCCAGATCGGCAAAACGATCCTCGTCGGCTTCGCCGTCCAGCCGTTGAACGAGGGGGTGCTCTGGATTAATTTCAAAAATCGGCTTGGATTCGGGCAGCTTTTGTCCGGCCGACTCTAATAGCCGGCGCATCTGCGCGCCCATTTCATGCTCAGGCACGACGACGCAGGCAGGTGAATCGGTTAGCCGGTGAGTGGCTCTGACTTCAGCGACTTTTTCACCCAGAGCTTTTTTAACTCGCTCCAACAATGGCTTTACCTCTTCAGCCTTCTGCTCGTGGGCTTTTTTCTCTTCTTCCGAATCCAATTCCCCCAGATCCAGCTCACCTTTGCCAACATCCTGTAGTGATTTACCATCATATTCAGCCAGGTGGCTCATTAACCACTCATCCACGCGGTCAGACAATAGCAATACTTCTATACCCTTTTTGCGAAAGACCTCCAGATGCGGACTGTTTTTGGCGGTTTGATGATTATCCGCGGCGATATAGTATATTTTCTCCTGCCCTTCATTCATCCGGGTAATATAGTCATCCAGCGACTGATTTTGTTCGGCGGCATCCGTGTGGGTGGTGGCAAAACGCAGCAGTTTGGCAATCTTTTCGCGGTTGGCAAAATCCTCTGCCGGCCCCTCCTTGAGCACTTGCCCAAACTCACGCCAGAAGCCAGCGTATTCGTCCGGCTTTTTCTTCGCCAGCTTTTCCAGCATATCCAGCACGCGTTTGGTCAGTGCGGCGCGCATGGAGTCAATATTCGGATCTTTCTGCAAAATTTCCCGCGAAACGTTTAGCGATAAATCGTTGGAGTCCACAACCCCTTTAACAAACCGGAGGTAAAGCGGCAAAAACTGCTCAGCATCATCCATGATAAACGTGCGCTGTACGTAGAGCTTCAGGCCGCGAGCAGCATCGCGATTATAGAGGTCAAAAGGTGCTTTCTGGGGAATATACAGCAAGCTGGTATAATCGAGCTTGCCCTCCACACGATTATGACTCCAGGTGAGTGGGTCGGCAAAATCGTGACTAACATGCTTGTAAAATTCCTTGTACTCGTCATCGGTAATATCCGCTCGCGAGCGTGTCCACAGTGCCGTCGCCGTGTTTACCACTTCCTCTGCCGGCGTTTCCGGTGTCTCTTCCCCGGCCTCCTGCGGCTTGGTCATAACCACCGGAATCGCAATATGGTCCGAATACTTTTTGATGATGGAACGCAGGCGCCAGTGATCAGCAAACTCATGGGCATCTGACTTGAGATGTAGCTCAATAGTGGTACCGCGCTGGGCTTTTTCCACCGTCTCAATGCTGTACTCCGCCTCTCCTGTGCACTCCCAGCGCACCCCTTCAGTGGCTGGCGCCCCGGCACGGCGAGTGGTTACTACCACTCGATCCGCCACAATAAAGGATGAATAAAAGCCAACACCAAACTGGCCAATCAGTTGGGCGTCTTTTTTCTGGTCTCCTGTCAA
>CBFGUT010000132.1:0-8901 GCA_965652265.1 uncultured Cellvibrionaceae bacterium
CTTCGTAGGGACGCACTTCGATGACATCACCCATATTTAGATCGTCCACCGGTGCTTCAAAGACCAGCGCGCCGGCATCTTCCATGGTGTTGTAGAAAATAGGAGCCACTTTGCTGCCAATACAGACACCGCCGGTGCGCTTGTTGGGTACGCCGGGAATGTCTTCGCCGATATACCAGAGCACGGAGTTGGTAGCGGATTTACGCGAGGAGCCGGTACCCACCACATCACCCACCATGGCCAGCGGATAGCCTTTCTTTTTCAACTCATCGATCTGTTTAACAGGACCAATGGTGCCGGGGTCGTCCGGCGTTAGACCTTCGCGCTCGTTTTTGTACATGCCCAGGGCATGCAGGGGAATGTCCGGGCGAGACCAGGCATCCTGCGCGGGTGAGAGATCATCGGTGTTGGTTTCGCCGGTTACCTTGAACACGGTTAACTTGAAACTCTCGGAAACTTTATTGCGCTGGGCAAACCACTCTGCGTCGGCCCAGGATTGCAGCACCGCTTTGGCGTGTTCGTTGCCGGCTTTGGCCTTTTCCTCTACGTCGTGGAAGGCATCGAACATCAGCAGGGTGTGTTTGAGTTGTTCGGCGGCCAGTGGCGCCAACTCGGTATTATCCAGAGCCTGAATCAGAGGCTCAATATTGTAACCACCGAGCATTTTGCCGAGCAGTTGAATGGCTTGAGGCTTGTCAAGCAGGGGTGACTGGGCTTCATCGCTCAACAGTGCGCGCAGGAATGCGGCTTTGACATAGGCGGCTTCATCCACACCGGGAGGGACACGGTTGGTAATCAGGTCCAGCAGAGTGTCTTCTTCGCCGGCGGGGGGCGCTTTCAGCAGCTCGACCAAGCCGGCGGTTTGTTCAGCATTGAGGGGTTTGGGGGGGATTCCTGAGGCTGCACGTTCTGCAACATGTTGGCGATAGGCTTCAAGCACGGTTGGTTTCCTCTGACTTTGTGTGATTACTCCCCGGGCAGGATCTCTGCTTGGGAGGCTATCCATGACCACATGGATCGGGCACCCCGGTGGGGTGGAATCGGGCGCGAATTATACACGATGGCAGGGGAGCTGTTAAGGCGCGATGGCGTTAACCTCGCGACCGCTATAGCGCTATGTTAACGCAATCATTTCTGCTAGTATGCTACTTTTGCATAGCCGCTCAACCATAAAAATTATCAAGGAGTTCCCCATGCGCGCCCCTCTTGTGATTGCCGTATCCCTGCTTTCGATAGTGATTGTTGGTTGCAACGAGTCGGCGCAGCAACAGGCCAAGGCTTTGAGCTCAGCATCCAGCGAGCCAAAGGGTGAAATGCCACTGACGGCAGCACAGCGCTACTGTCCTGCAGAGCCTGGCATTGCGCCCAGCGGTGAGCTGGCGGCGCAGCGTATTGAAGCGGCAAATACAGCGCAGGTGGGCCTCTACGAGGGGCCGGTATGGCTGGATGGTGCCCTGTATTTTTCCAGTTTTACCTTCACCGAGGGCTTTCCGTCTCAGGTACTGAAGTGGCAGGGCGGTGAACTCACTGTCGCTCTCGATAATGCCGGCTCCAACGGGCTGGCCGTGGATAGCCAGGGCCACTTGATTGCCGCCACCCACAAGTACAAGGCCGTCTCTCGTTATGATCTCCAATCTGGCGAGCGGGAAACGCTGGCAGGCGAGTATGCAGGAAATGTGTTCAACTCACCCAATGATCTGACTCTGACAGCCACGGATACACTGTATTTCACCGACCCGGACTATCAGCGCAGTGCCGCACCGGGCGGGCAGGAGGCCACCCGCGTCTACCGGGTGGAAGGCGATCAGGTAACAGTGGTGGATGACACTATCGCCAATCCCAACGGTATATCCCTGGCGCCGGATGAGTCTGTGCTCTATGTGGCCGGTGGTGGCGAAGAGGGCTTCTTGCGTGCGTACCCCATGAACAATGGTATCCCGGGCGAAGGTCGGGATATTGCCTCGCTGACAATTCCCGACGGTATGGCGGTGGATTGCCTTGGCAATATTTACGCCACCGAGCATGCCGCCAGGCGCGTTCGGATCTTTACGCCGGCGGGAGAGGAGATTGCTCATATACCTCTCGATGCCAATGTTACTAACGCTGCCTTCGGCGGGCCCGAGCGCAAGACTCTATACATTACCGGTGCCGGTTCGCTGTGGACGGTGGAACTGGATGTGGCCGGTTTACCCTATTAAGGGCTGCGCTGCGGACGACGTTTGCCTCCCAGCCTGTGATGTCTATCGCTGCCATTGGCTTTTGACCACAGCCGGAAGGGTGTAAAATGGCCCTTTGTATCACCCCTGGATTGGCATGGCTGTTTTTAAACCGGTAAAAACCCCCTGTGTCGGTATCTGTTCCACAGGTATTGGCGACGATGTATGTCGGGGGTGTAAGCGATTCAGCCACGAAGTCATTCACTGGAATGCCTATTCGGAGGGCCAGCGGCGGGTCATAGCCCGTCGGTTGGAGACTTACCTCGCGCAGGTGGTGGCCAACTACCTTGCCATTCTTGACCCGTCACTGCTGCGCATGCAGATCGATCATCAGCAAATTCGCTATCAATCCGAGCAGGATGCCTACTGCTGGGTCTTTGATTTGTTGCGCGCCGGCGCCAGTCAAATCCGCCGCCTGGAAGATTACGGACTGTCACGTCAAGTAGTAGCGGCAGACTTGACGTTGACTGAGATTAAAGAGGCTATAGATCGCGATTTCTATGCGCTTTCCTGCGCCTATTACGATCGTTATATCGCCCCGGGGCTGGAACGGGGGGAGGAGAGAGAGACGTGAAAGAGTTGGAGGCTATTGATAAATTCCTGCTGTGTACCACACCACAGGAATGGATCGATACTGCGCTGGCACATCCGGCGCTGTTGTTACTCGATCACGCTAACTGTGAAAAGAAAGCCGCCTCCACAGCCATACACTTGATGTATCGCTACGTGTCGGATTTTGAGTTACTCAACAAAATGTCGCGTCTGGCTCGCGAGGAACTGCGACACTTTGAACAGGTGATAGCTCTGATGCAGGCGCGCGGCATTCCCTATGAGCAAATCAGCGCTTCACGCTATGCCGCTGAATTACGTAAACCCGTGCGCACTCATGAGCCAGGTCGTCTGATTGACACATTGATTGTGGGCGCGATTATTGAAGCCCGCTCCTGTGAACGTTTTGCTAAGCTGGCCCCGCACCTGGATGAAGAACTGCAAAAGTTTTATCTGTCGCTCTTGAAGTCGGAGGCCAGGCACTTTCAGGATTACCTCAAACTCGCGCAAAAGGCGGCGGGGGACATCTCAATCAGTGAAAGAGTGCATTTTTTTCTCGAACGCGAGCGAGAACTGGTACTGTCGAGTGATGAGGTTTTTCGCTTTCACAGTGGCCCAGTGACTCCGCCAAGCAAAACTGACGCTGACTAAAACTTGTATTTTCAGCAAGGCGATCCGCGAGCGCCAATCCTGGACAGTCTATTCACAGGCATCGACCTGCCAATGGCGGTCGATGCACTGTAGGGCCTCAAGCGCGGCGGCGGAAAAGGGGAAGTGGTTGATCCACCGCTCCCTGATAGTACTCGGTAAAGTCCTGCAGGGCGACTTGAGCCGCCGGCAGGTGCTGTTCGCGCTCGGCGCCGAAATCAAAGGCGTTGACGCCACAGCGGCGCAAGTAGCAAACCTGCTCGGCAAGAAAGTATCCTACCGCGCGCAACTCACCCTTGAACTCAAAACGGTCGCGCAGTAAGCGGGCGCTGGTAAAGCCACGACCATCAGTAAATACGGGGAAGTTCACCGCGATCAGTGGCAGCCGGTCAATATCCTCCGCCGGTATTTGCTCGGGAGTTTCATCGCTGTCCAGCCATACCCCCACCGCATCGCGCTGCAGAAGCGCTTGTCGCTGTTCCAGCCAGACGGCAAGCGGCACAATAACCGCACCGGCGGGTACACTCGCTGTAGTGTCTTCAGTTTTGGCCAGCAGCGTCCAGGTGTTGTCGACAATGGCGCCGTCTTTAAGCAGCTTTGGCATAGATACGCTCCTTGAAGGGGGCGATGCCCAGACGCTTCACCGTGTCGATAAACAATTCTTCCTCGGTGCGGTTGGCCAGATAGACATCTATGATTTTCTGAATGACTGCGGGAACCTCCTCGGCGTTGAAAGCCGGCCCCACGACACTGGCGAGAGCGGCATTGCGTCCGGCGTCGCCACCCAGCAGTACCTGATAGAACTCCTCGCCTTTTTTATCGACGCCGAGAATACCAATGTGTCCCACATGATGGTGGCCGCAGGCATTCATGCAGCCGGAAATGTTGAGGTCGATATCCCCCAGGTCGTAAAGGTAGTCCAGGTCGTCAAACTGACGCTGAATGGCCTCGGCAATGGGAATGGATTTGGCGTTGGCCAGCGAACAGAAATCACCGCCAGGACAGCAGATAATATCGTTGAGCGTGCCGATATTGGGTGTGGCAAAGCCCAGTTTGCGTGCCGCTTCCCAGAGCGCGGGCAGGTCCGGCTTTTTCACATCGGCCAATACAATGTTTTGTTCGTGGGTAGTGCGCACCTCGCCAAAACTGTACTGGTCGGCGAGATCGGCGATGCTTTCCAACTGAGTGTCGGTTATATCGCCGGGGGCGATTCCCGTGGGTTTCAGGGACAGAGTGACCGCCGCGTAACCCGGGCGCTTGTGGGGATGCACGTTGCGCTGCAGCCAGTTGCCGAAGGCGCGGTTGTCCCTGGCCAGGGTCTCCAGCGAAGCCTGCGCGGACGTCTCGTCCAGAGTGTCGTAGGCGGGTTCAGTAAAATAGCTGCTGGCGCGTTCGATCTCTTGCCGCGTGAGGGTGCTGGCGCCGTCGCGAGTGCGCTCCCATTCCGCTTCCACCTTCTCGGCAAATACCTCGGGGGTGAGGGCGCGCACCAGGATCTTGATACGGGCTTTGAACTTGTTGTCACGGCGGCCAAACTGATTGTAGATGCGCACTATGGCTTCCAGGTAGCTGAGCAGATGCTCCTCGGGCAGGAATTCCCGGATCAGGCTGGCGATTACCGGGGTGCGGCCCAGCCCGCCGCCCACGAATACCTTGAAGCCCAGCTCGCCCTCGTCATTCCTGACCAGCTCCAGGCCGATATCGTGCACCATGATAGCGGCGCGATCGGCGGTACTGGCGTTGACGGCGATCTTGAATTTGCGCGGCAGGAAGGCAAATTCCGGATGAAAAGTGGACCACTGGCGAATCAACTCGCAATAGGGGCGGGGGTCTGCCACCTCGTCCGGTGCCACGCCGGCAAACTGGTCGGTGGTGGTATTGCGAATACAGTTGCCACTGGTCTGGTTGCAGTGCATCTGCACGTCCAGCAGCGCCTGAAGGATATCCGGCACATCCTCCAGTTGGGGCCAATTGAGCTGGATATTCTGGCGTGTGCTCACATGGCAGTAGCCCTTGTCATAGGTGCGGGTGATATAGGCCAGTTGCCGCAACTGGCGACTACTCAACAGGCCGTAGGGCACACAGATACGCAGCATAGGCGCCAGGCGTTGTATATAGAGGCCGTTTTGCAGGCGGATGGGCAAAAACTCGGCATCCTCCAGTTCCCCCTGAAGGTAGCGTTCCGTCTGACGGCGGAACTGGGCAACTCGCTGCCCCTGGATGCGCTGATCATATTCGTCGTATATATACATAGATGAACTCTACCGGTTACTTTCGACCGGACTACCCCGGTTTTTGCAGGCGCGAAAGAATACACCAAAAGCCCGTGTCAGGTGAGATGTAGTCCCGCAGGCGGGCACAATAGCAGCCGATTCACGGCTTTTGAACCACTATTTTTGTCTATGCATAAAGATTTTTGTTATATGGAAAAAGAAGCCGGGCTTGCTATTTTTCGGAGGGAAGTGTATAAAAATGTAATCTACGCCCGGGATACGGGTTGGTGTGACAGGGATTCATAACCTCTAGGGATTGACCACAACAAAATTCATATCCAATAGGGGAGAATAAAAATAATGAACGAACAGCAAAATATTGAAATCCAGAATGAGGGTGACAGCATTGCCGATGCCATTGCGGCCGTGTCCTTGATCGCGATTTTTGTTGCCACGTGTATTTTCTGGATCAGCGGGCAGTAAGCCTCTTGCCGGGAAATGCCCGGCACCAGTCTGTAAAAGCCGGCACAACGCCGGCTTTTTGGTTTGCGTCCCCTGATATTCTGCCTGGATCTCGACCATGCCCCACAAACCCGAAGGCGACTGCCAGCTCTTCAACAACCTGACTTTCTGGCTAAATCGCCTGGCGACACAGATGCGCGAGTCGGCTAACGAGGCCTTTCGCGAGCACGACATTACCTGGCCCCAGTGGATGGTACTCAACCTGTTGCACAGTCAAGTGGCGGCCACCCCGGCCGAGATAGCCGATACTCTGGGTATCGACCGCTCGGCGGCCACACGCCTGCTGGACCGCCTGGAGGAAAAGGCTCATGTGGAGCGGGTCCACGACCGCAGCGATCGGCGTCGGGTGAATATTGGCCTCACGGCCTCCGGGCGGGCCCTGATGGAGTCGCTCAACCACCTGGCTGATCGGCAACAGGAGGACTTTCTCTCACATTTACCCGCTACCGAGTTGCGGGTATTTAAAAGTCATGTACAGAAGCTGTTGCGGGCCGGAGGGGTGGAATCCCGTCACTTGTGGAGGCAAATATAGGTTCGGCTCAATTGACGTTGCGCAGCAGGAAATTCACCAGTAAGATCAGCCCGCCCACGAACAACGCGGTAAATACCAGGCCGGCAATAATGTAGCTGTAAATGTTGCCGCCGGCGAAATCGCGCTCGCGATTCTTATTACTCTGCACACCGAAGGCAGCCGCCAGGGTACTGACGATAATTTGCCCAATGCCGGGTTTTTTGATGGGGGTTGGGGAAGATTCTGGTTCCTGTCTCTGATTCATAGGTCGGGCAACACAGTTAACGTGGGCAGCCATCGGCTGACGGGGATGATTATGCCTAATAGTATCAGCGATCTGGCGGTGCTGCCTAGCAGCGAAGCGCCCTTGGAGATACTGTCGGTGGACCCGGCCTTTGTGATTGTCGCCAAACCATCCGGGCTCCTGAGTGTGCCTGGCTGTCACCCCCAAAATCGCGATTGCGCTATTACCCGCTTGCAGCAGCAGTTTCCGGAGGCCACGGTGGTTCACCGGCTGGATTACGACACTTCGGGAATAATGGTTTTCGCCCGCCACCGGCAGAGTCATCGGGCGCTGGCGGCGCAGTTTCAGCAACGCCAGGTCATCAAGGAATACACGGCCTTGGTGTCGGGCCAACCGAATCCCGCCGAGGGACTCATCGATCTGCCCATCGCTCCCGATCGCGAACGTCGTCCACGGTGTAAAATCTGCTATCGCGAAGGCAAGCCTTCGCAAACTCGCTATCAGTGCGTTGACTATGATACCGAAGGCGATGTCACCCGTGTGTTGCTATACCCCGAGACCGGTCGCTCCCATCAGCTGCGTCTGCATATGCAGGCCATCGGCCATCCCATGCTGGGATGTGACTTTTACGCGCCGGCGGCGGTGAGGGCACAGGCCTCGCGCCTTATGCTGCACGCTACGCGCCTGGGCTTTGCCCACCCTGAGGCGGGAGAAAAGCTAGAATATTTTTGTGAAAGTCCTTTTTAATCAGCAAGATACATAGAAAATCTGATGTAAATTATTGGTCTGGTTGCGCCGCATGGTTTTTAATGTCGGCAGAATGCAGTAAAATACCCGACTAAATCAATCAGGTATACAGGATTGCCCCTTTGCTATGAGTGTCAATGTCGATATTACCCCCGCCGCCCAGGGCTATCTGAAAGAGCTGTTGGATAAACAGCAGGATAACGCTGGCATGGGCATCCGTATGTTTGTAGCCAACCCCGGCACCCCCCGGGCGGAAACCTGCATTGCCTATTGCCGGCCCGGCGAAACCAAGGAGGGGGACGTCACTCTGGCGCTGGATGGCTTCACCGCCTGGTTTGAAGAGCGCAGCCTGCCGTATCTGGAGGACGCCAAGGTGGATTACTCTCCCGATCGCATGGGCGGGCAGCTGACCATCAGGGCGCCCAATTCCAAGATGCCCCAGGTCAATGACGACAGCCCGCTGGAGGATCGCATCAATTACGTTCTCTATAATGAGGTCAACCCGGGTCTTGCCGCCCACGGTGGCGAGGTGAGTCTGGTGGAGGTGACCGAGGACCAGTATGCGGTATTGCGTTTTGGCGGTGGCTGTCAGGGATGCAGTGCCGTGGACCTGACCCTGAAAAACGGTGTGGAAGTGGCGCTGATGAACAAGGTGCCGGAGCTCAAGGGTATTCGCGATGTGACTGACCACACGGATCGCTCGCAGGCTTATTACTGAACCTCGGAAGTCTGAGGAATGGAACTTGGGGTGCCATAACCCCCATATTTATCGATTCAAGAATCGGTTACATTTTCCCTCAATCTTGCTGCTTGTTTAGGACATCCTGCCCAAAGCAAGGGTTTAAATGTCTTTATCTTTAAAACTGTGGCCAGTTGGTGACAATAAAAAAGCTCCCAGAAGGGAGCTTTTTTATTTAAAACAACAGGTTATAATTTAATCTTAAAGTCATTACTTATTGCGGTGAGGCAGTATTTCCCGAATCTTTTCATGCATACCTCGCAACGCCTTTTCGGTGGCGGACCAGTCGATACAGGCATCGGTGATGGAAACGCCGTATTCCAGCATGCTCAGGTCCTCGGGGATCTTCTGATTGCCGGCTCCAATGTTGCTCTCCACCATCAGGCCGATAATGGAGCGGTTGCCCTCGATAATCTGATTGGCCACATTATCCATCACCAGGGTCTGCAGGTTGTGGTCCTTGTTGGAGTTGGCGTGGCTGCAGTCCACCATGATGTTGTTGGGCACCTTGG
>CBFGUT010000133.1:0-8819 GCA_965652265.1 uncultured Cellvibrionaceae bacterium
AGACGCCGGGCAACTGTTCGGTGGTGGCCTGGATGTCCTGGCTCTGTAGTTGCAGGCGAATTTGTTCCAGCAGCGCGGTGTGACGAGCTGCGGAGACGATATGCAACTGCTCGATGGCGGGCGGGGCCGTCAGCTGTCCACGCAGGTGCCAGCCACAGGCCCCCAGGCAAAACAGCATCAGGCCGATCAGGAGTATTCGCATGCTTTCCTCGCTTGGGGGTCCGGGGTTAACACCCGCTAGTTAGCCACAATATTCACCAGCTTGTTGGGCACGATAATAATCTTGCGCACGGTGACATCCTGCAGGAATTTTTGCACGTTGGGCTGTTCCAGGGCCAGACTCTCCAGCGAGTCGCGGGGCGCATCCACCGGCGCCTGCATCTTGTCGCGTACCTTGCCGTTGACCTGCACCACAACCTCGAGGGTAGAGCGCTGGAGAGCCTTGTCGTCCACGGCGGGGAAGGCGGCATCCAGTACCGCGCTGTCATGACCCAGGGACTCCCAAAGCACATGGGTGATATGAGGCACGATGGGTGCCAGCAATAGCACCGCCGCTTCCAGCGCCTCGCGTTCCGCCGCCAGCCCCAGCGGGGTGGCGCGATCCGCCAGTTTGCCGATGTCATTCATCAATTCCATCACGGCGGCGATGGCGGTGTTGAAGGTCTGGCGGCGACCGTAGTCGTCGGCCACCTTGGCGATGGTCTCGTGAGTCTTGCGGCGCAGGTCGCGCTGGGCTTCATTCAGGGCGCCGGCGTCCAGTTTTCCCGGTGTGCCAGCGGCCAGATGTGCTTGAACGGTTTTCCACAGCCGGCGCAGGAAACGGTGGGAACCCTCCACGCCCGAGTCACTCCACTCCATGCTCTGGTCCGGCGGGGCAGCGAACATGGAAAACAGGCGCACGGTGTCGGCGCCGTATTGCTCAATCAGTTCGGCGGGGTCCACGGTATTGCCCTTGGACTTGCTCATCTTGGCGCCGTCCTTGAGGACCATGCCCTGGCACAGCAAGCGCTCGAAGGGCTCGTCACAGTTGACCAGTCCCTCGTCGCGCATCAGCTTGTGGAAAAAGCGCGCGTAGAGCAGGTGCAGAATGGCGTGCTCGATGCCGCCCACATACTGATCCACCGGCAACCAGTAGTTGGCGGCCTGGCTGTCCAACATGCCCTTGTCGTAATGCGGGCAGGTATAGCGGGCGTAGTACCAGGAGGATTCCATAAAGGTATCGAAGGTATCCGTCTCGCGCTCCACGGCCTGGCCATTCAGTTCATCGCGGCGCCACTCGGGGTCGGCCTTGATAGGTGACTGCACACCATCCATCACCACATCCTCGGGCAGCAGGATGGGCAGTTTGTGGGCGGGCACCGGAATTTCCCCGCCATCGGGAAGATTGAGCATGGGGATGGGGGCGCCCCAGTAGCGCTGACGGGAGACACCCCAGTCGCGCAGTCGATAGTTGGTCTTAATATCGCCCCGGCCGCTTGCCTTGAGCGTGTGGGCGATAGCATCAAAGGCGGCCTGGAAGTCCAGTCCGTCAAACTCACCGGAATTCACCAGCACGCCCTTGTCGGTAAAGGCCTGCTGGCCGATATCGCAGGGCTCATTGCCCAGGGGAGCGATAACCTGCTGGATGGGCAGTTTATACTGGCGCGCAAACTCGTAGTCGCGCTGATCGTGGGCGGGTACGGCCATGACCGCGCCCGAGCCGTAATCCATAAGGACATAGTTGGCCACCCACACCGGGACTTCCTCGCCGGTAATGGGGTGCAGGGCCTTGAGCCCGGTGTCCATCCCCTTTTTTTCCATAGCGGCCATGTCCGCCTCGGCCACCGACTGCTTTTTGCACGCTTCCACAAAAGCGGCCAGTTCGGGGTTGTCGTTGGCCAGATGGCGGCAGATGGGGTGTTCGGCGGCGAGACTTACATAGGTGACGCCCATCAGGGTATCGGGGCGGGTGGTGTAGACCTCAAAGGCTGTGTGCTCACCGGCGGCCTGGGCCAGGTCGAAGCGCATCTGCACGCCCTGGCTGCGGCCAATCCAGTTGCGCTGCATGGTTTTCACCTGCTCGGGCCAGTCCGGCAGTTTGTCCAGGTCGTTCAGCAGCTCCTCGGCGTAGTCGGTGATCTTGATAAACCACTGGGGGATTTCCTTGCGCTCCACCAGGGCGCCCGAGCGCCAGCCGCGACCATCGATCACCTGCTCGTTGGCCAGCACCGTCTGATCTTCCGGGTCCCAGTTGACGGTGGCCATTTTTTTATACACCAGCCCTTTTTCGTAGAGGCGGGTGAAGAACCACTGCTCCCAGCGGTAGTAGTCGCTGCGGCAGGTGGCCAGCTCGCGCGACCAGTCGAAACCAAAGCCCAGCTGGTTGAGCTGGCCCTTCATATAGTCGATATTGGCGTAGGTCCACTTGGCGGGAGCCGTCTTATTTTTGATGGCGGCGTTCTCCGCCGGCAGGCCGAAGGCATCCCAGCCCATGGGATGCAGTACATTTTTGCCCTGCATGCGGTGGTAGCGGGCAATCACATCGGAGATGGTGTAGTTGCGCACGTGACCCATATGCAGCTTGCCGCTGGGATAGGGGAACATGGCCAGGCAGTAGAATTTCTCGCGGCTGGTGTCCTCTTGTACCTCAAAACTGCGGTTTTCGTTCCAGTAGCGCTGGGCGCTGGCTTCTACCTCGGCGGGCTGATAGTGCTCTTGCATGGTGGGGGCCTGTGTTCCCTGACTGTATAATAAAGAGAGTGTGACAAAAGACCGGGCATTATAGAGCCTCGCTCGTCAGACACCAAGCGCAGGCTATGCGCGTCTGACGTCCGACGTCTGAAGTTAGACGTCCCGGGGCTTGCGCCGGGCGGGGGTTTCGCATAAAATCGCCGCCCCTGTAGTGATCGATACGGCGCAAGTCGGGAAAAATGCGGTGTGACCGCGTTACTTCGTGCCGTCCAAGCCAATTGGAGCAGTTATGTACGCAATTATCGAAAGCGGTGGCAAGCAGCATCGCGTGGCCGAAGGTGAAATCCTGAAGCTGGAAAAAATCGAAGTCGCCACCGGCGAGAAAATCGAATTCGACAAAGTTTATCTGGTGGGCAGTGGCAAGGACGTGAAAATCGGCGCACCGGTTGTCAAGGGTGCCAAAGTGACTGCCGAGGTGGTCAGCCACGGCCGCGCGGACAAGGTGAAAATCATCAAATTCCGTCGTCGCAAGCACTCCATGAAGCGTCAGGGCCACCGTCAGTGGTTCACTGAAGTGAAAATCACCGGAATCAAAGGTTAAGCAGGAGTTTTCTCATGGCTCACAAAAAAGCAGGCGGTAGTACCCGCAACGGTCGCGACTCGGAAAGTAAACGCCTCGGCGTCAAGCGTTTCGGTGGCGAGACAGTCTCAGCCGGCAGCATTATCGTGCGTCAGCGTGGCACCAAGTTCCACGCCGGTGTGAATGTTGGCATTGGCAAGGACCACACGCTGTTTGCCAAGGCAGACGGTCAGGTCAAGTTTGAAGTCAAAGGTGCTGAAAACCGTCGTTTCGTCAGCGTGGTAAACGCCTGATTCGACTGTAAGCACCGCTGCCACGGCAGCCTACCGAAGAGCCCTGTCGCCCGCGATAGGGCTCTTTTTGTTTGTCGCGGACAACAGCCTGCTGGCCCTTGGTGTATAGTAGCGCTTGAGTTTCGGGCGTTGATATTCACAAGCCCGGGCCGGGTACACCAGCCTGGGACACGCCGTAAATACATCCCTGTAGGCTCGACTGCCGCTATCCCTGCGGCAGACGGTCCCGAGCTGGTATACCCGGCCCAGGCTGTGCCAATCGGACAGTTTCGCAGTCCAAAATGGGTATTGTTATTGGTCGCCAACAGCCCCTTCGGGGCGGGAGCGCAAAGTGAAGTTTGTCGATGAGGCCCCAATCGTGGTGGAGGCCGGACGCGGCGGCAATGGCTGTTTGAGCTTTCGCCGCGAAAAATTTATTGCCAAGGGCGGTCCCGACGGCGGTGACGGCGGCGATGGCGGCAGTGTGTTTCTGCGCGCCGATGAAAATCTCAACACGCTCGTGGATTATCGCTATCAGCGGCGCTTTCGCGCCGAGAGTGGCGAATCCGGGCGCGGCAAAGACTGCCGGGGCAAAAGTGGTGAGGATCTCACTTTGCCGGTACCGGTGGGCACCACCGTGATCGATCAGGAAACCGGTGAAACCCTGGGCGATCTCACCGAGGCGGGCCAGGTGCTGAAGGTGGCCCAGGGCGGCTTCCACGGTCTGGGCAACGCCCGTTTCAAATCCAGCGTCAACCGCGCCCCGCGCCAGACCACCCCCGGCAGTGAGGGCGAAGTGCGGGAGTTGAAGCTGGAGATGAAGGTGCTGGCGGACGTGGGGCTGCTGGGGCTGCCCAATGCCGGCAAAAGTACATTTGTCCGCGCCGTGAGTGCCGCCCGGCCCAAGGTGGCGGACTACCCCTTTACCACACTGGTACCCAACCTCGGCGTGGTGAAGGTGCAGGAGCATCGCAGCTTTGTGGTGGCGGATATTCCCGGCGTTATCGAGGGCGCCGCCGAGGGTGCCGGCCTGGGCATTCGCTTCTTGAAGCACTTGACGCGCTGTCGGGTATTACTGCATCTGGTGGATGTATTGCCGCCGGATGCGTCTGACCCGGTGGCCAATGTCCGCGCCATCGAGCGCGAACTGGAGCAATTCAGCCCCACCTTGCTACAGCGCGAGCGCTGGCTGGTGCTCAACAAGGTGGATTTATGGCCCGACGGTGAGCGCGAGGAACGCATCGCGGATATCGTCAGCCAGCTCAACTGGCAGGGGCCGGTCTATGCCATTGCCGCGCTCAGTCAATTGGGCACCGAGGCCCTGTCGGCAGCGCTGATGAAACACCTGGAAGCGGTATGGCAGGCGGAGCGAGGCGACAGCGAAGTGCGTGAACGCGAGTACGCCATGCAGGACGCCATGCAACAGGAAGCGCGCGAGCGTATCGAGGCCCTGCGGGCGGCGCAGCGGGCGCGGCGCAAGGGCGAGGATGATGACGATGACTTCGACGACGATGACGACGGCGTCGAGGTGTTTTACGTGCAGTAGGAAATCAATCTATGAGCAAGCGTGGGGCCATTACCAGCGCACGTCGCTGGGTGGTGAAGATCGGCAGTGCCCTGCTGACGGCGGATGGCAAGGGCCTGGATTATGCCGCCATCAGCCAGTGGGTAGAACAGATGGCGGCACTGCGCGAGCGCGGTATCGAGCTGGTGCTGGTGTCCTCCGGTGCTGTGGCGGCCGGCATGACACGCCTGGGCTGGCGCACTCGCCCACTGGAAATCCACAAGCTGCAGGCCGCCGCCGCCGTGGGGCAGATGGGCCTGATTCAAAATTACGAAGCCGAGTTCAGTCGCTATGGTCAACACACCGCCCAGGTGTTGCTGGATCATGACGACCTGTCCTCCCGTCAGCGTTACCTCAATGCCCGCGCCACCCTGCAGACACTGCTGGAGCTGGGCGTATTGCCGGTGGTGAATGAGAACGACACCGTGGTGACCGACGAAATTCGCTTCGGTGACAACGATACCCTGGGCGCGCTGGTGGCCAATCTGATCGACGCCGATCTGCTGGTGATTATGACCGACCAGCTGGGGATGTATGACCGCGATCCGCGCCACAACCTGGAGGCTCAACTCATCCCCGAAATGGCGGCTGCGGACACCCGGCTGGATGCCATGGCCGGCGACGGCGGCAGTCTGGGGCGCGGGGGTATGATCACCAAGGTGCGCGCGGCGCGGGTGGCCGCGCGCTCGGGCGCCGATACGCTGATTGTCGGTGGTCGTCAGGACCATGTACTTACGCGCCTGGCGGCGGGCGATAACCTGGGTACTTTCCTATGGGCCGACCAGGAGCCCCAGGCGGCGCGCAAGCGCTGGCTGGCGGGCCATTTGCAAACCCGCGGCAGCCTGATACTGGACGCCGGCGCCGTCAAGGTCCTCACCCAACAGGGCAAGAGCCTGTTACCCGTAGGGGTCAAGAGCATCAGCGGCGACTTTTTTCGCGGTGACATGGTGCGCTGCCTGGACCCCGAGGGACGGGAAGTGGCACGCGGCCTGGTCAATTACGCCGCCGCCGAGGCGCGGCAAATCATGGGATTGCCCAGTGCCAAAATTGTGGACAAGCTGGGTTACCAGCATAGCGAAGAGCTGATTCACCGGGACAATCTGGTGCTCACCTAAAGACGGTAATTCGTTTAGGAGAAATACCATGAACGCCAAGTGGCTGCGCCGTCTTATCAATCTCTGGCCACCGCTGTTTTTCACCGGTATTCACGCCACCTATATCAGCCCGGATTTTCGCGAGGTGCATGTGTCGCTGAAACTGCGCTGGTACAACCGCAACTATGTGGGCACCCAATTCGGCGGCAGCCTCTACGCCATGACAGACCCCTGGTACATGTTGATGCTGATGCACAACCTGGGGGATGAGTACTACGTCTGGGATAAAAGCGCGCATGTGGACTATGTGGCGCCGGGCAAAACCCATGTGAGCGCACACTTCCGGCTGGACGAAGAGCAATTAGAGAGTATTCGCACCCAGGCGGCGAATGGCCACAAGCATTTACCCGTGTTTACCGTCAACATTCACGACCGGCGGGGACAGGTGGTGGCGCGGGTGCGGCGGGAACTCTATGTGCGTCTTAAGCCTCATCACCGCTGAGGGCCGGCATGGAGAGATAGATTTCGTCGACCCACGGCGGCGGGTCGGTATAAATACAGCAGCGTCCATGTTGAAAGCCGAGAATCTGTGTGGGCTCCTCGTAATCCACACTGTTATCGAAGACATCGGCCTCCGTGGCGTCAACCACGGCTTCGCGGATATGGGGGTTGCAGCGCTCAAAGCGATGTCTGAGCAGCTCTTCGTCCACCGGTAAACCACCTTCTGAAACCCGCTGGGCGACGCGGCGCAGGGAAATATCCACCGAGGCCAGACCCACGTGGATGACGCGGACGTGATAGCCGGCATCGCGGGCGCGGTGGATTAACTCGGTCTTGGAGGGGTGGGAGAAACTGGATTCCCAGATAAAGCTCTTGCGCGCCGCCAGACACTGCTCGCGCCGCTCGGTGGCCATCTTGGCAGCCACAAAGGAGGCGGCCACCTCCGGGTCCTTCATCTCCCGGGCCTGGATAAAATCCACATTAATAAAGGGTAGGTGCGGGTAGAGATCTTCGAGTTCGTTGAAATAATACGTGGTCTTCCCTGCGCCATTGGGCCCGGCGAGCACAATCATCAAGGGTGTATCCATAGCGACCCCCAGTCTCCGTCCTTTGTACTGTTGTTGTGTTATCGGACAAGTGTAGGCTATTTCACGCAAATGGCCAATGGCGGGGCGCCCTCCCTGGCGCTGGGTGATTTGTCAGTGTGTGGGACGTGGATAGGCGGTGATGCTGCCATCCAGGGCGGCGACAATGAGCAACTTGTCCGTCACCAACGGACGGGTGGCTACACCGCCGGTAATATAGCCTTCGGTTTCGGCTGCGGGGTAAAAGGCTCGAAGCTCACCGCTTTGACGCGCCACCGCATAGAGGCCGCGTTTCATGTCCGCCTGCCAGTGGGGGTGTACGGAAAAGCTGCCGATAAACACGGTTTCCGCCGTGACCGCCGGAGTGCCCCAGCTCCAGCCCCCGGTGGAGAAGGACCAGTGCAATTCGCCCGTCGCCGCCTCTAGACAGAGTAATTGCAGGGCATCTGAGCTACCCACATACAGTTTGTCATCCACCACTGTGACGCTGGACTCCACCCACGAGCCACTCTCGTGCTTGAACTCCCACGCCAGCTCACCGCTACTGGCATTGAAGGCGTAGAGTACAGCGGAGCGGCCGCCGACAATGGCGAGTTGGTTCCAGGTGGCAATATTGGATAACACCGGGGCTCCGGTGGCAAATTGCCACTGTTGCTCGCCAGTCGTGACGTCCAGCCCATAAAGGCGACCGTCCCAGCTGCCCACCACCAGGGTGTTACCGATCAGTGCCGG
Source organism: uncultured Cellvibrionaceae bacterium (assembly GCA_965652265.1). Taxonomy (GTDB): domain Bacteria; phylum Pseudomonadota; class Gammaproteobacteria; order Pseudomonadales; family Cellvibrionaceae; genus Gilvimarinus. The sequence goes on from CBFGUT010000133.1 coordinate 7,998, forward strand.
TCGCGAGCGGATGACCCCCTCGCTGGCAAAGCGCCAGCGTTCCCGGCCGTTGGCCGCGTCGAGAGCATAGAGCTCACCGCTGGCGCTGCCAGTATAAATGACACCGCCCGCCAGCAGGGGGGAACTGCCGGGCCAGTCGAAGCGGTTGTTTTCCTCATAGGCGGGCAGTTGTCGGGCTTGTTGTGTCTGCCCCAGCTGCACGCGATAGCGCTGCTCACCCGTAGTTTTATCCAAGGCATAAAGATAGCCATCGTCGGCGGTGAAATAGACGTTTTTGTCATCCAGTACCGCCTCCGAGCGGATGCGACCGCCGCTGGTGAAAGTCCAGACGGTTTTGCCACTGGCTTGCTCCAGTTTATAGAGTTGGTGATCGTCGGAACCCACCCAGAGATGGTGTCCGTCGCCCACCGGATTGGACCATATGGCACCATCGGTTTGCAGGGTCCACCGGGCATCGGGGGGTTGGGCCAGTGAGGTTTGCAGGGTCAGTGCCAGCCCTGTCAGCAGGGTCAGTTTTATCAGTAGATGTTTCATGAGAACTCCTGGTTGTTGTCGCCTGGGCGAGGGAAAACCATCCTGACAACCAAGGGTTGAAGAGTCCTGTGGCCGCTTCTGAAGAAAGCTGAAGGAGGCTGATTAGGGGGTTTGCAGCCCCAGTTTCTGCACTATCTGCCGAAACTGTGGGTGATCTCGCAGGGAGGCGTAGGCCGGGTCCGCCGCTAGCCACAGCAGTTGCGTCTGGTGCAGTGCCAGCGCCTGTTGCAGCCAGACAATGGCGCGTTCCGGGGCGTTGGCCTTGGCCGCATAGCGGGCCAGCGACAG
>CBFGUT010000134.1:0-8773 GCA_965652265.1 uncultured Cellvibrionaceae bacterium
TGGCCATGTACGCGGTGTTTGAAAGCGGCTTTCAGATGCTGTGTGAATCGCCCTCGACGTATATGCGCGAACCGGAAGTCACTGCGTTTATGGCGGCCTTTCCCGTCACTTGGGACGAAACCCGAGTACTCGATGCCAAAGTGGGCGAATACATTCTTATCGCCCGCCGTCACGGCGAACGCTGGTTCCTCGGCGCCATGACCAACAGCCAGCCACGGGAGCTGACCCTGGACCTTGAGTTTTTACCCAAAGGGAAATTTACCCTGGATTATTTGGCAGACGGTCTCAATACGGAGAATTTTGCCGAAGACTATCGGCTCGACCAACGGGCTGTGAATAAAAATGACAAGCTCACTCTCAAGCTTGCCGCTGGCGGTGGCTGGGCGGGGATTATCAGTACGCAATAGATAGTACGTCTGATGTCTGATGTCTGACGCAGTTGGACCTTGTACCACACACACCACGACCCGTATTGTTGGGTGGCGCGAAGCTTACCCAACTTGCGGAGCCGATCACCGAATCATCGATCAATGACTCATCTGTGTTCGCAGCTCCGTAGGTTGGGTAAGTGCAACGCCACCCAACGTCGCAAACCCCACATCCAGCGTCTGACGCCAGACGAGAGACTACATAAACCACTGGAAATTACGTCGATGGATGGTTAGTATTTGGCCATCCGTCGACTCGGTCGGCAGCAATTCATCCGTGGTGTCCCTTTTATGTCTTCATTACTCGATCAATTAAAAAACGCCGGTCTGGTGGACGACAAAAAGGCCAAACAGACTCAGAAAGAAAAGCGTAAGCAACAAAAGCAAGCCCGCCGCACCGGCGAAGCCAACGACGACATCAAACAGTCGGCCGAGCAGGCCCGCCAGGCCAAGATCGAGCGCGACCGGGCACTTAACCGCGAACGCGAAGCGCAGGCCCAGCAAAAGGCCATTGCCGCGCAAATCCGCCAATTGGTGCAAACCCACAGCCAGCCGCGACTGATCCGCGGTGAAGCCGAAGTGGAGCACAACTTCAGCGACAATCGCAAAATCAAGAAGATTCGCCTGAGCAGCTCCGTACAACAACAAATCATTCGAGGGCAACTGGCCATTGTCCGCCAGGGCGATGACTACGCCCTGGTACCGCGCGTGGTGGCCGATAAGATTGCCGAGCGCGATAGCGACGCGGTGGTGGTCGCCAACACCCGGGCGCAGGATGCCCTTGCCGAGGACGACCCCTACAAGGATTATGTGATTCCCGACGATCTGATGTGGTAAGCGGCCAGGCCCTTATTTAGCGCCGTTTTCTTTGCTATATTGCGGCCCACCACGCAGACTCAATTATTGCGCCCTGCTAGTATGTTGCCTGTTGTAAATTTGTTCATGATGCATAAATTTTAGACAGGCCGACTGGCGATCGCTCGACTCACTGGGAAAACTTCATGGCCGATGCCTGCTTTCAGATAAAAGGCACCAATTTCACTACCCTGTCACTGGACCTTTACCAATACAACGCCGACCGCTTTGCCGCACAACTAGAAGACAAAGTGAAATCGGCGCCACAGTTTTTCCGGGACTCTCCCCTTTTTATCAATCTGGCAGGCTATGTGGGCACTTTGGAAGTGGATACCCTGAAAGCCGTTGTGCACCAGTGCCGCCAGCACGGTTTCCAGCCCTTTGGTGTCAGGGGGGCCAGCGACGCCCTCGTTGCCGAACTGCCCGCCCTGGGCCTGACCGCCCTGCCCGCCCCGCGCACCCGCAGTGAGGCCCCGACTGATGCACAACCGGCACAGTCTGCCGCCTCAGCCGTGGGCGCACCCAGTAAAGTCATTCATCGGCCGGTGCGTTCCGGGCAACAGATTTACGCTGAGGGCGGCGACCTGATACTACTGGCACCGGTGAGCGAAGGCGCCGAGGTGATAGCCGACGGCAATATTCACGTCTACAGCACACTGCGTGGCCGTGCCCTGGCGGGTGTAAAAGATAACCCAGAGGCCCGTATATTTTGCCAGCAGCTCGAAGCCGAGCTGGTGGCCATTGCCGGCCATTTTATTCTCAATGATTCCCTGCGCGAACACTGCTGGAAACAAGCCGCGCAAATTTATCTCGACAATGAATCCATTCAGATCTCTGCACTTTAAATTTTTCAAGAGGAATTTCCGTGGCTAAAATTATTGTTGTTACCTCGGGCAAGGGCGGCGTGGGTAAAACCACGTCCAGCGCCGCCATCGCCACCGGCCTGGCGCTCAAGGGTCACAAGACAGTGGTAATTGATTTCGATGTGGGCCTGCGCAATCTGGACTTAATCATGGGCTGCGAGCGTCGCGTGGTCTACGACTTTGTCAATGTCATCAACAAAGAAGCCAACCTCAAGCAGGCGCTGATCAAGGACAAGCGCACCGAGGGACTGTTTATTCTGCCGGCCTCACAAACCCGCGACAAGGAAGCGCTGACCCACGAGGGTGTCAAAGAGGTATTAGACGAGTTGGCAAAGGATTTTGATTTTATCGTCTGCGACTCACCGGCCGGCATCGAGCAGGGCGCACTGATGGCACTTTACTTTGCCGATGAAGCCATTGTTGTCACCAATCCGGAAGTGTCTTCCGTGCGCGACTCGGATCGCATACTGGGCATTCTACAGAGCAAATCACAAAAAGCTGAAAAGGGCGAGACCGTCAAGGAACATCTTTTACTGACCCGTTACAATCCCGGTCGCGTCGCCACGGCCGAAATGTTGAGCGTCGCCGACGTGGAGGAAATCCTGGCCATCTCCCTGCTGGGCGTTATTCCGGAATCCGAGGCGGTCCTCAAGGCCTCCAATCAGGGCGTACCGGTCATTCTGGATCGCGAATCGGAAGCCGGCCAGGCCTATGAAGATGCCGTCGCGCGACTGCTGGGAGAAACCGTGGAACACCGTTTTTTAGAGGTTCAGAAGAAGGGGCTGTTCAAGCGCCTTTTGGGAGGTAAATAATGGGCATCTTCGATTATTTTCTGCGCAAGGAAAAAGCCTCCTCCGCCGCCACCGCCAAGGAGCGTCTGCAAATTGTGGTGGCCCACGAGCGTCGCAAACGCAATCAGCCCGATTACCTGCCATTGCTCGAACAGGAAATCCTGCAGGTGATTCGCAAATACGTGGATATCGACCAGGACCAGGTCACCGTGCAACTGGATAACAGCGACGACTGCTCGGTGCTGGAGTTGAATATTACTCTGCCGGATTAGGCTAGTCCGCGAGTCACCGGATGTTCGATCCATGATCGCTGAGTCGATGACTCGGCGATCGCTTTGCTCCACTTGCAACTTCCCTATCTTGGGCTAGTCTTGTAGCAGACTGGCCGGACGAAATGGAGGTAGTGTGGCGGCAGAACCCACTGAGACACAGATCGCTCCCGATTCCCGCGAACAGAAGCGCCAGGAATGGCGCATGTTTTTATTTATTGTGATTTTTCTCTTCCCCATCTTCACCGTGGCGCTGGTGGGCGCCTACGGTTTTTCCATTTGGATGTATCAATTACTGATGGGCCCGCCCACTGGCGGCTGAGCTTGTTATCGACCCTATGCCCGTGAATTTTCATTCTATGGATGGCCCACAATGACAAATGCAAATCACATTCACTTGCACGAGATTCCCGAAGCGACAATGCATATCGCCAGCCTGGCTGTGCAGGTGCTGCCCGATCAGTTATCCGCCACCCGGGACTGGCTGACGCAACTCACGGGCGTTGAAATTCATGGCGAAGATCCGATGGGCAAGCTGGTGGTGGTCATGGAAAGCCAGCACGAGCGCGCCATTACCCACTTAATGGACAAGATCGCCGCCCGCCCGGGTGTGGTTAACGCCGCACTTGTCTACCACGAAATTCTGACCGAGGAGCCGACGCCATGAAACTCACCCGTCGCGACTTTTCCAAGGCACAGGCCGCCGCCATGGCAGCCGCTACACTGGGGCTACCCACGCCGGCCATTAGCGCCAATCTGATTACCAACCGCGAGTTGACCGAACTCAAATGGAGCAAGGCGCCCTGCCGCTTTTGTGGTGTCGGCTGTGGCGTTATGGTGGCCACCAAAAACGACAGAGTGGTGGCCACCCATGGTGACGTCAAGGCCGAGGTCAATCGCGGGCTCAATTGTGTAAAGGGCTATTTCCTCTCCAAGATTCTCTACGGCGGCGATCGTTTGCACCAGCCGATGTTGCGCATGAAAGATGGCCAATACCATAAGCAGGGTGAGTTCACCCCCATCAGCTGGGACCGCGCGCTGGACATCGTCGCCGACAAATTGAAAACGGCCATTAAAGAGCACGGCCCCGAAAGCGTGGCCATGCTCGGCTCGGGCCAGTGGACAGTGTGGGAGGCCTATGCCGCCAGCAAGCTGTTTAAAGGCGGGCTGCGCAGTAACAACCTTGATCCCAACGCCCGCCACTGCATGGCCTCGGCGGTGGGTGGCTTTATGCGCACCTTCGGTATCGACGAGCCCATGGGTTGCTACGACGATATCGAACACGCCGACGCCTTTGTGCTTTGGGGCTCAAATATGGCGGAAATGCATCCCATTCTCTGGAGCCGGGTGACGGATCGGCGCCTGTCTTACGAACATGTGCAGGTGGCTGTACTGTCTCCCTACCAGACCCGCAGCTTCGATCTGGCGGATATCGGTTTGATCTTCAAGCCCCACACCGATCTGATCATTCTCAACTATATCGCCAACCATATTATTCAGAGCGGCAAGGTCAATCGCGACTTTGTTAACCAGCACACCCGCTTTGCCCGCGGCCAGGACGATATCGGCTACGGACTGCGCCCCGACGACCCGCGCCAGCAAAACGCCAGCGGTGCCGACAACCCCAACAGCTGGACGGATATCAGCTTCGAGGAGTTTGCCGAGTTCGTTAAACCCTACACCCTGGAGCGCGCGGCCCGCGACACCGGTGTACCCGCCGAACGGCTGGAAAAACTGGCGAATATTTACGCCGACCCCAAGATCAAGGTGATGTCCTGCTGGACCATGGGCTTTAACCAGCACACCCGCGGTGTGTGGGCCAATAATATGGTGTACAACCTGCACCTGCTCACCGGCAAAATCAGCGAGCCGGGCAACAGTCCTTTCTCGCTCACCGGCCAACCCTCCGCCTGCGGTTCGGCGCGTGAAGTGGGCACCTTCGCTCATCGCCTGCCCGCCGATATGCTGGTGGCCAACGCCGAACACCGAAGCTATGCGGAAAAAATCTGGAAGCTGCCTAACGGGACTGTTCCCGCCAAGGTGGGCTTTGACGCCGTGGCCCAGAGCCGCCAACTCAAGGACGGTCAGATCAAGGTCTACTGGACCCAGGTGTGCAACAACGTGCAGGCGGGCCCCAACCTCAAAGAGGAAGTGCTGCCAGGCTGGCGCAATCCCGATGCCTTCGTCATTGTCTCCGATGTCTACCCCACCGTCTCCGCCCAGGCGGCGGATATGATCCTGCCCGCCGCCATGTGGGTGGAAAAGGAGGGCGCCTACGGCAACGCCGAACGCCGTACCCAGTTCTGGCACCAGTTGGTGCCGCCACCGGGAGAGGCTCGCTCGGACCTCTGGCAATTGCTCGAAGTCTCCAGGCGCATTACCACCGACGATGTCTGGCCCGCGGCGCTGCTGGAACAGGCGCCCGACTACCGGGGCAAGTCGCTATTCGATGTGCTTTTCGCCAACGGCCAGGTGAATGAGTTTCCCCTGGCGGATACCAACCCTGACTACCGCAACGATGAGGCGGAACACTTTGGTTTTTATGTGCAAAAAGGGCTGTTCGAAGAGTATGCCCGCTTCGGCCGCGGCAAGGCCCACGACCTGGCGCCCTTCGACACCTACCATCAGGTACGCGGCCTGCGCTGGCCAGTGGTCAACGGCGAGGAGACACGCTGGCGCTTCCGCGAGGGTTACGACCCCTACGTGGAAAAAGGCGCGGGCGTGCAGTTTTACGGCAAAAAGGACAACCGCGCGATTATTTTCGCCCTGCCCTACGAGCCACCGGCGGAATCCCCCGATGACGACTATCCCTTCTGGCTGAGTACCGGCCGGGTACTGGAACACTGGCACACGGGCACCATGACCCAACGGGTGGAAGAGCTAAACCTGGCGGTGCCTCATGCCCTGGTGTATATGCACTACGAAGACGCCCGCGACCAGGGTTTCCGGCGCGGCAGTGAAGTTCGCGTTATCAGTCGCCGGGGCGATATTCGCGCCCGGGTGGAAACCCGCGGCCGAGTCTCGCCGCCGCGCGGTCTGGTGTATATCCCCTTTTTCGATGCCAACCGTCTGGTGAACAAACTGACGCTGGATGCCACGGATCCCATCTCCCTGCAGACGGATTTTAAAAAGTGCGCCGTGAGGCTCGAATTGATCAGTCTGGCATAGGAGGCTGTATGAAAAAACTGTGTTTACTGCTGTTAGTCATACCCGCGCTACTGGCCGCCCAGGATACGCCCATCAATGTGCCGGCGCCCGACGGCATGCGCCCCGGCGGCACTCTGAACGACACCGCTCCCGCCCCGGAAATTGCCCCGGAAAGGCGCGGTATTGAGCGGCAAACGCGCAACTGGCCCGAACAGCCACCCACCATTCCCCACTCGATACGCGGCTATCAGGTGGACAGGAATTTCAATCAGTGCCTGACCTGCCACAGCCGCTCCCGCAGTGTGCAGAGCGGCGCCCCCATGGTGAGCATCACTCACTACTGGGATCGCGATCACCAACCTCTGGCAGCGGTGTCCCCACGGCGTTACTTCTGCAATCAGTGCCATGTGCCCCAACATGATATTGCGCCTGTTATCAATAATACTTTTTTAGCCATAGACACCGTCTTACAGCAGAGTCAGCAAACCCAGGCGGAATAATTTATGTGGAAAAGAATCAAACATTACTGGCGCGTGTTCAACCGGCCTGCCGCCTACATCAGTCTCGGCACGCTGAGCATGGGTGGCTTTATCGCCGGTATTATTTTTTGGGGCGGATTCAACACGGCGTTGGAATACACCAATACCGAGCAGTTCTGCATCAGTTGTCATGAAATGAAAGCCAACCCCTACAAGGAATTGATACCCACCATTCACTACACCAATCGTTCGGGTGTCCGTGCCGTATGCTCCGATTGTCATGTGCCCCACGACTGGACCTTTAAAATTGCCCGCAAAATGGAGGCCTCCAAGGAAGTCTGGGGCTGGATTTTTGGCACCATCGATACCGAGGAGGAATTCAAGGCCAAGCGCCGGATGCTGGCGGAACGCGAGTGGCGCCGGCTGAAGGCCAACGACTCGCTGGAATGTCGCAACTGCCACGACTTTGACTATATGGACTTCACCTTGCAATCACCGCGCGCACGCGCCATGCACTCCACCCTGCTGGCCAGCGGCGAGAAAACCTGTATCGACTGTCACAAGGGTATTGCCCATCAGTTACCGGATATGCAAAGCGTACCGCTCGGCCAACATGGGCAAGCCATGGAGCCCTGGCAGATGTATGTAACACATCTGGATGAACCCTTCGATAACCCTGTACAAGCGCCCTGAGGAAAAACCGATACTTTCAACTACACTTGGAAGCCCCGCAATTCAGACAGGTTTTACAGCCATCCATTACAATCACCGCTTTGGTGTGACATTTCAAACACAGGCTTGCGGTGGGAGGAAATTCATCTGTACTGCTTTCGAGATTATGTTTTTGCTCATATGCCAGCTGCTTTTCCTGCAGTATCGCCTTTTGAGTCTCCGATAATCCTTCGTCTTCTAGCAAGCCAATGGCTTTCATGTGCGTTTCAATGGCGTCACCTATTTCCGCCACCAGAGAGGGCATAAAGCGGCCGCCGGATTTGAAGTATCCGCCCTGAGGATCGAACACCGCTTTGAGTTCTTCCACCAGAAAGGTCACATCTCCGCCCTTGCGGAAGACCGCTGAAATGACCCTAGTCAATGCCACCACCCACTGGAAGTGCTCCAGGTTTTTCGAGTTGATAAATATCTCGAAGGGGCGACGCACTTCGTGATCGGTACCCCGGTTCAACACAACATCGTTGATGGTGATGTACAGGGCGTGATCGGATAATGGCGTTTTAATCTTGTAAGTGCTGCCCTCCAGGGTTTCCGGGCGCTCGAACTTTTCGTGCATACGCTCAATGCCCGGTTCCTTGTGGGGCTCCGACTTTTTGATGGAGAAGCCGGTAATTTTCTTGTCAATAACTTTGGCGTTCATACAGACTGCTCCAATTAAAACTTGCCGTAATAACCTTCTTTCAAGGCTTCATACAGATTGGCGGCGGTGTGCATTTCGCCGTCGTACTCCACCTCTTCGTTGCCTTTCAATTCGAGTTTTTGACCGTCTTCCAGCTCAAACACGTAAGTGGTATTTTCTAGGTCCTGCTCTTTTACCAGCACACCCTGGAAGGCTTCCGGATTGAAGCGGAAAGTGGTACAGCCTTTCAGACCTTTTTCGTAGGCGTAGAGATAAATATCCTTGAACCAGTCATAAGCGATTTCCGTGGGCACGTTGATGGTTTTGGAGATGGAGGAGTCGATCCATTTCTGCGCCGCTGCCTGCACATCCACATGCTGCTCCGGCGTGATCTGGTCGGACACCACAAAGTACTCCGGCAGACCGGTCTCGCCCGGCTGCGGGTAGGGCTTGGCGTTGGGCTCGACCAGCTGGCGATAGCGCAGCAGTTCGTAGGAGAACACATCCACTTTCTCCTTGGTTTTTTTGCCGCTGCGGATCACATTGCGCGCGTAGTGGTGCGCAAAACTGGGCTCAATGCCGTTACTGGC
>CBFGUT010000135.1:0-8744 GCA_965652265.1 uncultured Cellvibrionaceae bacterium
TTGACACTTCTTACCCAAGCCACAACTCTATTGTCCGCGTACCGCGTACCGCGTACCGCGATTTGATTATCCTATTTATAAGATTTATTATGCCGTCTCTTGAATTGATTTGACCCAACACCTATGTCCGAGACGTTTAACCCCACTGAGCACCCGCATCGGCGCTATAACCCCCTCACAGGCGAGTGGTTGCTGGTGTCTCCCCAGCGCACCCGGCGCCCCTGGCAAGGGCAGGAGGAGGTCAGCCAGTGGCCGATATCACCCGCACACGACCCTCAATGTTACCTGTGTCCTGGCAATGCACGCGCGGGTGGGGAACACAATCCCCACTACACAAGCACCTTTGTCTTCGGCAACGACTTTGCCGCGCTTAATAACGAAGTACCCAGTGCTACGCAGGTGCCTGATGAGCTGTTTACCCTGGAAGCTGAGCAGGGCGAATGCCGGGTTATCTGTTTCTCCCCGGACCACAGTAAAACCCTGCCACTGCTGGATGACGACGCGTTGCAGGCGGTGGTGAGTACCTGGGTCGCTCAAACCCGCGAGTTGGGAGAGCACTATCGCTGGGTGCAGGTGTTTGAAAACAAAGGTGCGGTGATGGGATGTTCCAATCCCCATCCTCATGGTCAAGTCTGGGCCCAGCAACACCTGCCTTCACTGGCGGAGCGCGAGGACCGGCAGCAGAGAGAATACCAGGCGCGCCACGGTGAGCCGCTATTGCTGGATTATGCACGCCGGGAACTTGAGCGCGGTGAGCGCGTGGTGTGTCAGAACCGAGACTGGTTGGCGGTGGTGCCTTTCTGGGCCGCCTGGCCCTTTGAAACCCTGCTGCTGCCGCTACATGCCTGCGCGCGCATGACCGACCTGGATGAGCAAATGCAGGTGTCTCTGGCCGGTATTTTGCGCGAGTTGACCACCCGCTACGACAATCTTTTTGTCTGTTCCTTTCCCTATTCCATGGGCTGGCACGGCGCTCCGTTGGGACCGCTAGCCCAGCGGCCCGAGGCTACTCACTGGCAACTGCATGCGCATTTTTTCCCGCCCCTGTTGCGCAGCGCCAGCGTGAAAAAATTTATGGTGGGTTATGAGATGCTGGCCGAACCCCAGCGCGATTTGACCCCCGAGCAGGCCGCCGAACGACTGCGCGCCCAATCGACATTACATTTTCGCGCGAGGTGACCGTGGCGTTGAATCCAGAACAGTGTCGGTCGGCATTTGGCCGACAATTTCAACGGCAACCGGAGTTGTTGGTGCGAGCCCCCGGCCGTGTCAATCTGATCGGTGAACACACGGACTACAACAATGGGTTTGTGTTGCCCGCCGCCATTGACTACTACACCTATGTGGCCGCCAGCCGTCGCGATGATCGTCAGTTGCGGGTATGGGCCGAGGGGTTCAGCGAGACCTTACTGACGGTCGACCTGGATGCCCCCATGCGACCCGATGCGGCGGCTCCCTGGAGCAACTATCTGCGCGGTGTTGTGCAAGCGCTGCATGCGCGCGATTTCACCCTGGCGGGAGCCGACCTCTGGCTGGCGGGTGAGGTGCCGGTGGGTGCCGGCCTCAGTAGTTCCGCCGCTTTCGAGGTGGCCATGGCCAAGGCGCTGGTCACTATCGCTGGCGGTACTATTGATCCCCGAGTGGCGGCCCAGGCGGGACAAGCGGCGGAAAACGATTTTGTCGGCTGTTCCTGCGGCATTATGGATCAACTGGCCAGCGCCTGTGGCCGTGAGGATAGCGCGCTGCTGATCGATTGCGAAAACCTGGACATTACCCCGGTACCGATTCCCGCCGACTGGCGGCTCTTGATCATGCATTCGGGAGTCGAACGCGGGCTGGTGGACAGTCACTACAATGAGCGTCGCGCCCAGTGCGAGCAAGTAGCGGCGCATTTTGGGGTAGCTTCCCTGCGGCAGGTAACGCTGGCCGATCTACAGGCGGCGGGCAATGTCCTGGACCCGGTGGCGCAGCGGCGAGCGCGTCATGTGCTCACGGAAAACCAGCGCACTCTGGAGGCTTGTCAGGCGCTGCGGCAGGCCGATATGGCGACGCTGAGTCAACTGATGGCCGCCTCCCATGTCTCCATGCGGGACGACTTTGAGATTACCACGCCCGCTATCGATACTCTGGTGGATATCCTGGCGACCGCCGGAGGCGACGAAGTGGGGGCGCGCATGACCGGCGGCGGCTTTGGCGGTTGCGTGGTCGCGGTGGCACCGGCGGCGCAAGTCCCGGGGCTCAGCCGGGCCGTGCTGGAGCACTATCAGAAGGCCACAGGTTGTACGCCGACACTGATCCCCGCGCGGGCGGCGGCGGGCGCTTTTGCCGGTGAATGCGGCGGTCAGTGATCCGTATTAGAATACCCCTTTGCCCATGCTTTTACTCAGCGCGCTGGAGGGTATTATGGCCGCCATTGAAAAGAGCATTATCGCCAAGCTGACACACGCCTTCGCCCCACGGCACCTGGAGGTGGTGAATGAGAGTCATCGCCACGCCGTGCCCGCCGATGCGGAAACCCACTTCAAGGTGACGCTGGTGAGTGATCACTTTGCCGGTCAACGGCAGGTACAGCGACACCAGGCCATTTATCGCACGCTGGCCGAGGAATTGGCGGGGCCGGTGCACGCCCTGGCCCTGCATACTTTTGATGCCAATGAATGGCAATCGGCCTCGGTGCCCGACTCGCCCAACTGCCTGGGGGGTGGTCGCTAAATTCCGTGTTCTCTTGCGGCCACTGTCAACCAGCTGCCTGTTCACTTTTTATGCGCTATAATGCGCGCCCTTTACCGCCGCTGCCCGGCGGCATCCTTTGAATCCATTGAGTAGAAGCACCCAAAGACCGCCATGAAGTCATATATTGTCGCCGCCCTGTACAAGTTTGTGAGCTTGCCCGATTACACCCAACTCGCCGAGCCCCTAAAGGCCGAGTGCCTGCGTCTGGGCCTTAAGGGCACGCTGTTGCTGGCGGCCGAGGGCATCAACGGAACTGTGTCGGGCACGCGCGAAGGTATTGATGGCCTGCTCGCTTACCTGCGGGGCGATGCGCGGTTTGCCGGGATCGAGCACAAGGAGTCGGTTTTCCAGGAGCAGCCTTTCTATCGGATGAAGGTCAAACTCAAGAAGGAAATTGTCACTATGGGGGTGGAGGGTATCGACCCGCTGCAGATTGTCGGTACCTATGTGAAGCCGAGTGACTGGAATGCACTGATCAGCGATCCCGAGGTGTTGCTGGTGGATACCCGCAACCACTATGAATACAACATTGGTACTTTCGAAGGCGCCGTAAATCCGGAGACCGAGACCTTTCGCGAGTTTCCCCAGTACGTTAAGGAGAATCTCGATCCCTCGCGCCACACCAAGGTGGCCATGTTCTGTACCGGCGGTATTCGCTGTGAGAAAGCCACTGCCTATTTGAAAGAGCAGGGGTTCGACGAAGTCTATCATCTGGAAGGCGGGATTCTTAAATATCTGGAGGAAGTGCCGCCGGAGCAGAGCCTATGGCGTGGCGAGTGCTTTGTATTCGATAACCGTGTTGCGGTGGATCATCAACTGCAGAAGGGCTCCTACGACCAGTGCCACGGCTGCCGTCACCCTATTACCGCCGAGGATATGCAGTCGCCACTGTATATGGCGGGTATTTGCTGCCCGCGCTGTCACGACCAATTGAGTGAGCTGCAAAAAGCCCGTTTTGCCGAGCTTCAAAAACAGATCGAGCTGGCGCGCGCTCGCAATGAAGCTCATATTGGCGCGCCACCCCCGGCCCGGCAGCGACGCCTGTCAAATTCCCCGCAATAATGCTGTCATCTTCGGGATTTAGACTGTATCTTCGTGAAGAGACAGGTTTATACTGCGTCGGTGGTTGTATAACGGGTTAAGAACAATGATTGATTTTGATGCATGGACAGTGGATACAGCTCAAGGCATAGCGCGTCACGACTGCGGTGCTGTCATTGAGGTGGAGGGAGATCCCGCCAACCCCACGGCGGTGGATCCCAGAGATTTTCCCAAGTCTCTCGACTTTCTGGAGCAGGCGCGCCTTTTGCGTTCGGGCATGGAGGCGCTGGCGGCGGCAGGCAGAAGTCGCCCTGGCCGCGATCAAAAAGCCGGAAAGAGTGCCGTGGTGGAAAACCTGGAGCAGCAGGCCAAGATGTTTGCCGAGCGGCCCGATAAACCTCAACGGGCGGTGCTGTCTCGTAAGAAAACCCCCGCTTGACGCGGGGGAGAGGGGTTCTACCTTTGGGGGAAGAATTGAAATCTAGCGCACTACCAGTTGACCGCGTAATTGCAGGTCTGTCTTGTGGCGTTCGAGCAACTGGAAGAGTGAATCAAAACGCTGTTCGGCGACATCGATACCGCTGCTGACGGTCACACTGCGGTCACCGTTGTAGATCATACCGTGCAACTCTTTGCTGACTCGATCCATGGAGGCAAAAATGGCTTCGGTGGTTTCCTCAGTGCGGAATACCCGCCCCTGATCGGTGAGGCGCAAATACTCATCACACTCCACCAGCCACTCTTTGCGCTGTTCCAGCATTTTGCGAATATTGTTCATGCCACCCTTGTGGCCGCTCAGCAGATGGCCACTGCGGTATTTTTCCAGATCCTTGGCGTCGCGCAGCAAAAAGTCTGTACTCGTCGTTTTACAGAATTCGGCGGTCAGATAACTGGGAAAGTTTACCCCATGCTCCGCCATCGCCTTTTCGCGTTTGCAGGTCTCATCGCAGGCCAGGGCCGGCGAGCCCATAAGAACCAGAAGACACAGCGCCCATAAACGTTTCATAACCAAATTACCTCGTGATATTGTTTTTGTTATCCAAGTCTCACTTTGGGTATAAAGGAATTGACGTGATAGGTCAAGTTCGACGGCATATTTTCCTCTTTAATTGCTAAATATTTTAGAATTGATTTTATTATGCCTTTTTTTCATATCAAGTCGGGGTCAGGGCTTTGTGCACCAAATTGCCCAGATCCGGTGGCAGGGATAGCTGCAAAGCGGCTTCATGTCCCCGGCTGGACATTTTGTTCCAGGTCTTGCGGATAATGGTAATCAGCTTGTCTTCGGGGTGCTTGCGGGCAAAGTCGGCGAGGTAGTAACGCAGGAATACCAGGCAGATGACATCCTCCAGCGCCTGAACTTCGGGATCGCGCTTGAGCTGCTTTTTCTGCAGTAAATCGGCCACCCGCAGGCACATCTCTTCGCTGTAGCCCTCTTGCGCCATGATTTCGCTGGCCCGGCGGGCGTGGTAACGGCCCAGTTCGGTGCGCCAGCGTTTGTAACCAGCACGGTCCATGGGGTAGTCCTCGCGCGGGATTACCCAGCGCTCAATGTGTTGACTGCGCGCCGCCAGTTGCAGCGCCTCACCGGCATCGGGCATAAAATCCGCCAGTGCTTCGCTCATACGCTGGCCGTAGACCCATTCCCGGGGCTGCGATTCTCCGTCCACGGTCTCACGGTGGGGGTCGCGTCGGTTGGCCTCGTCAAAGGCGGCCAGAGTGCGTGTCAGGCGCTCGTGTTCAGTCATGGGATTCCTCTTCATGGCGTTGGCTAATGGGGGTTGCCGGCGGCAGCGACCATTGTAACAAGTAGAGCTGGTGCCAGCGCTTACCGGAAATCCAGAATCCCTGCCGCTCTTCATCCCAGGCAATGCCATTGGCCACCCAGTCGGGGTTGCGGTGCGCCTCCCCTCGGGCCAGATCGCCGATATCCACCTGGTAACGTACCGCGCCGGTCAGTGGGTCTATGCCCAATAGCCGGTTTTGCTGCCAGACATTGGTCCAGATCAGCCCTCCGGCGAATTCCAACTCGTTGAGCCGGGTCACAGCTTCACCCTCGGCGGTAACCTGGATGCTGCGCTCCAGGGCAAAGGTGTCGGGGTGGTGGAAATACAGGCGGTCACTGCCATCGCTGCGTATCAGCCACTGACCATCGTTAGTCAGTCCCCAGCCCTCGCCGGGGTAGTGAAGGGTGTTTTGCAGCTCGCCGGTATCGCTGTGAAAGATATGCAGGGTGCCGCGTTTCCAGGTAAGCAGGTAGAGAGAATCCCCCAGGCGTGTGAGACCCTCGGCAAAGAAATGATCGGCGAGTGGCGTCTGCCAGAGAATCTGCGCCTGGGCCTGTTCATCAAAACGGTATCGCATCAGGTAGGAATGGCCGTAGCGGCCACTGCTTTCCAGCCAGTCGCCGCTGTCCATTTCCAGACCCTGGGTAAAAGGGCGCTGGGGGTGGGGGCGCGTCTCAACCAGGCGGTACTCCAGGTTTGTCACAGTTCCGGTGGTGCTGGAAGGCTGGCAGGCACAGAGCGCCGGGAACAGCAGCGCGAGACAAATTATCAGAGGCCGGGTCATGGAAACGCCTGTCGCTTGCGGTCGGGTAGGCTATGATAAGCCACTTTCAATGCCCGTGCATGGGTGCAATACGAGAGAGGAAAACCATGCGGAGAATGAGAACTTTTATTATGCTGACCCTGTTTGGTGGGCTGGCGGTGGTACTGCCCATCACCATTTTTCTGCTGCTGGTTCAGTGGTTGGTGGGTGTGGTGGGCAAGCTGATTGCACCCATCAGCCGAGGGCTGGCGGGCTGGTTCACGGTGAGCCCTCCGCTGGCCGACTTGTTGGTGGTGCTGCTGATTCTGGGCGGCTGTTTCAGTATCGGGCTGTTGGTACGCACCAGTGTGGGCCGCTGGCTGCATCTGCGCGTGGATGGCGTATTAACGCGACTGGCGCCCGGTTACCGCACCATACGAGAGATGGTCACCCAGATTATCGGCAGTGAGGGCAATAGTGCATCGCTGCTAAATGGCAAGGTATGTCGGGCCTATATTATGGGGCGCCACTCTGCCGTTTCGGTGACGGCGATTGTCACCGCCGAACATGAAGATGGCAACTGCACCGTGTACGTACCCACCGCGCCCATCCCCACTTCAGGCTTTGTCTACCATTTGTCCATGGATTGTATTGAATATCTGGATGTGTCCGTGGAAGTGGCCATGCGCACTGTCGTGGCCTGTGGCAGTGGTTCGCAGATGATTATGGGGAAGTTGTCAGAAGCGTCTGACGTCTGAGGTCGGATGTCGGACGCGGTGGACATCCGACCTCAGACGTCCGACGTTTTTCCCTTTTTTGCAGTCTTTTTCTTTGGTGTCGATTTGATTTCACTGGCCTCTGGTTCGGTAGATAACTCCCGGCTTTCCACATAGGCAATGGCTTTTTTTACCGCCGCCTCCACCTTGTCCGCCATTTCCCCCAGCTCCTGGGGCGACATGAAAAAGGTCATATCCACGTCGTGGCGGATATAGCGCGGCGGCAGATGATTCAACGCCACACAGGCTACGTCAGCCAGAAAATCATGATCCTCTCGCGCCCGCTCGCTCTGCTGCAGTGCGTCTTCAATCACCCGCCGCTCGTAGTAATTATGCACCGAATCCAGTGCGCTGATCAGATCGTAGTGGTGACGTCCGGCGTGGGAGAGCATAGTGGATTCCTGTGGAGGTTGTAATGATCCTAGTATAGAAGACAATTGGTGCTAGCCTCCATACCGCTTCGAGTGATACTATAGTGATACTTAAGGGCAGGTCTTTATGAAAGTAGAGTTGGTTACCAATCTCAAACGTCGAGCGACTAAAATCCTTGCGGATTTACACGCCAGTAAGGAGGCCGTATTGATTACCGAGCACGGTCAGCCATCGGCCTATCTGGTCGATGTCCAGGATTATGAATTTATGCAGAGTCGATTGGCACTGCTGGAAGGCTTGTCCAAAGGAGAAAGGGCAGTCTTTGAGGGTAGAACAACCCCTCATGAACAAGCCAGGGAGCGGATGCAGAAGTGGCTGAAATAGTATGGTCTGATCCCGCTCTGGATCAACTCGACGATATTGCTGAGTATATTGCGATCGATAAGCCAGAAGCCGCTGCAAGGTTGGTCAAGAAGGTGTTCGCCAGCGTTGCTCGTCTAGAGGCATTTCCGCAATCCGGCCATACACCCCCCGAAATCCCCAACTCGATTTACCGCGAGCTGTACGTCAAGCCCTGTCGAGTATTCTATCGGCAAGAGAATAAAACTGTTTTTATTATTCACGTTATGCGAGAAGAGAGACAATTGCGCAGGATGCTTCTGGGCTGAAAAAATAGGCAGCGTTTATTGATCTCCTCGATAAACCAAAATCACTCGGCGATTACCGGGCCCGATTGCGAATAATACCGCGAATCAAAAATCGCCCCGGGTGCAACGCGTCCACCAGCGTCTGCTGCAAGGGCAATGGCTCGCCATTGAGTTGGCAGGCGAGGATTTCGGCGCACAGGGGAGCGTAGGCGAGGCCGCGCGAGCCCAGGCCGGTGTGGATATACAGACCCGGCCAGTAGCGGGGGGTGACCTCCGGCGTGCGCCGGGCATCGCGGGCCAGTTCACGGTAATCGCGGGTAAAGGCCTCGGCGTCGGGCGCCGGCCCGACAATGGGCAGGTAGTCCGGGGTAGTACAGCGAAAAGCCACCCGGCCGTGGAGTGCTTCAGTGGGCTGTAAACTGGTTGTCAGTGCCGGGCCGAATTCACGCAGGTGCTCGAGATTGGCCGCATGATCCTCCGCGCGCTCCTGCTCAGTATGCTCGTGCACATTAAAAGTGGCGCCCAGGCAGTGCATGCCGTCGCTGGCCGGCGCCAGATAACCCTTGGCGCAGAGTGCCAGTCGCAACCGCTCACTGTCAGCTGTAGCGGGCAGGTAACTGATTTGTCCTCTCACGGGCTTGAGGGG
>CBFGUT010000136.1:0-8718 GCA_965652265.1 uncultured Cellvibrionaceae bacterium
GGTGTTGCGGGTCATGCCGCAGATCAGCGCGCGGGCGTCCGGGTCCCAGTGGGGGGCGCCCAGACCGGTGAAGGCGGGCACCAGGTAGACGCCGTGGTTGCCGTCCAGGCTCGCCGCCAGGGCTTCGGTCTCGCTGGCGTGCTGAATAATCCCCAGTTTGTCACGCAGCCATTGCACGGCGGCGCCGGCGATAAAAATGGACCCCTCCAGGGCGTAGTAGGGCCTGCCATCCAGCCGGTAGGCGAGGGTGGTGAGCAGGCGGCTGCGGGAAGCCCGGGGCGTCTCACCCGTGTGCAGGAGTGCGAAACAGCCGGTGCCGTAGGTGCTTTTGATCATGCCCTCGTGAAAACAGGCCTGACCCACCATGGCGGCGTGCTGGTCGCCGGCCACACCGGCAATGGGGAGCTCGCGGCCGCTCAGTCCCTCGCTGGCGATGCCGAAGTCCGCCGCACAGTCTCTGACCTCGGGCAGTAGTGCCTGGGGAATGTCGAACAGCGCCAGCAGGGTTTCGTCCCAGCGCTGCTCGTGAATATTGAACAGCAGGGTGCGGGCGGCGTTGGTGGCGTCGGTGGCGTGCACGCGGCCGCCGGTGAACTGCCAGATCAGCCAGCTGTCGATGGTACCGAAGGCCAACTCGCCCCGCTGCGCCCGATCCCGGGCGCCCTCCACATGGTCGAGTATCCAGGTGAGTTTGGTGGCGGAGAAGTAGGGGTCCAGCAACAGGCCGGTGCGCGCGGTAATGTCCGCTTCGTGCCTCTGTTCGGCAAGCTGGCGGCACTGCCCGGCGGTGCGCCTGTCCTGCCAGACAATGGCGTTATAGATAGGTTCGCCTGTCTCACGGTCCCACACCAGGGTAGTTTCGCGCTGGTTGGTGATGCCCATGCCGACCACGTCTTTGCCAGCCGGGAGGGCGTCCATTGCCTCGCCGCACACGGCACTGGTGACCTCCCAGATCTCCTGCGGATCGTGTTCGACCCAGCCGCCCTCGGGAAAGTGCTGTTCAAATTCGCGCTGGGCGCTGGTCACCATGCGGCCATGGCGGTCGAAAACCACGGCGCGGCTGCTGGTGGTGCCCTGATCGATAGCGAGAATATAGTCTGACATAAGTGCTCCGGCTGTGTGCTCCTTACTTAGCAGGCTGTTGAAAAACTATCTGCGTGGCCGCTGCGTCGTTAAAACCAGGCTCAAAATGCTCATTTATAAACCATAAACTCCGCTTTTTCGCCTGATTTTGCCTAGCATCGCCTGCCTCGAAAACGTTTTTCAACGGCCTGACAGACTCCAGAATAGCATTTGTGGACGACCTGTTGAGGGTGATCTTCCGCACAATCCCCGGCTCCGCAGCCGGTTTCATAGGTTTACTGACCCATATACCCTATAATGGCTCCACAAGTCCTTTCATTTATGGAAAAGACATATCACAAGGTTTTTATTTTGACAAAATCCAGAACACCCTTAAACGATCCCTTCGCCGAACGCGAAGCGAAAAAATACGACAACCCTATCGCCAGCCGCGAGTTGATTCTCGAATTGCTGGACCGCCAACCGGGGCCCGTTACCCATCCGGAAATTGCCGAGCTGCTCAAGCTGGTGGATGAAGACGATGTGGAGGCTCTGCGCCGCCGCCTGATTGCTATGGCCCGCGATGGGCAATTGATTACCAACCGCCGTGGCGCCTACGCGCGCGTGGACCTCACCGATGTGGTGCGCGCCCGGGTACAGGGCCATCGCGATGGCTACGGCTTTGCCGTCCCCGCCGAGGGCGGCGAGGATATTTACCTGCACCACCGGCAAATGCGCAAGGTTTTTGACGGCGACGAGGTGCTGGTGCGTCTGCAGGGCGCACGCTATCGCGGCCGCGAAGAGGGCGCGATTGTGGAGGTGCTGTCGCGCAATACCCAAAAGCTTGCCGGCCGTTTTATTAAAGATGGTGGCCTGCAATTTTTGCAGCCGGAAAATCCGCGCGTTACCCACGATGTGATGATTGTGCCCGGCGACGAGGGCGAGGCCCAGCCGAACCAGATCGTGGTGGTGGAAATCACTCGCCAGCCCGATAAAAAACTGCCGCCCGCCGGACGCGTAATAGAAGTGCTGGGCGATCATATGGCGCCGGGGATGGAGATCGATCTGGCGATACAGGCGCACAGTATTCCCAACGAGTGGAGCCCTGAAGCCCTGGCCGAGGCCTCGGCCCTGCCCGATGAAGTGGCGGAGGCGGACAAGCAGCGGCGCATCGATGTGCGCGACCTGCCCTTTGTCACCATCGACGGCGAAGATGCCCGCGATTTCGACGATGCCGTTTACTGCGAACGCAAAAAGGGCGGCGGCTGGCGACTGTTTGTGGCCATCGCCGATGTCTCCCACTATGTGCAGGTCAATTCGGCACTGGATCAGGATGCCCGCCATCGCGCCACCAGCGTCTACTTTCCCGATTACGTAGTGCCCATGCTGCCGGAGAAAATCTCCAATGGCCTATGCTCATTGAATCCGCAAGTGGATCGCCTGTGCATGGTATGCGAGATGACCATTACCAAGCGCGGTCAGGTCAGTGGCTATAAATTTTACGAAGGTGTCATGCACTCGCGCGCCAGGCTCACCTACACCAAAGTGGGTGAGATGATCGATGCCGACGACAGCCACCCGCTGCGCCGCGAGTATCAGTCAGTGGTGCCGGTGATCGATGATTTACACGGCCTCTATAAAACTCTGCGCGAAGCGCGCACCGAACGCGGCGCCATTGATTTTGAAACGGTGGAGACGCGCATCGTTTTCAATGAAGAGCGCAAGATTGACGAGATCGTCCCCGTGCGCCGCAACGACGCTCACAAGCTGATTGAGGAGTGCATGCTGTGCGCCAATGTGGCCACCGCGCGTTTTCTGGAAAAACACAATCTCACTTCTCTGTACCGGGTGCACCAGGGCCCTACAGCGGAGAAGCTGGCCAGCCTGCGCGAGTTTCTGGCGGAACTGGGGCTGGGTCTCGGCGGTGGCGACGAACCCACCTCCGGCGATTACCAGCAGTTGATGCAAACCATCAGCGGTCGCGCCGATGCCGCCATGATTCAGATGGTGATGCTGCGCAGTTTGCGCCAGGCCGTGTACCAGGTGGAAAACGAAGGCCATTTCGGCCTGGGCTACGATGCCTATGCTCACTTTACCTCGCCCATCCGCCGCTACCCGGACTTGCTGGTGCACCGCGCCATTCGCAGTGTCATTCGCTCCGAACAGACCACCAGCCACGTGGTGCGGGCCGAGGATACCCAGCCACTGCCGCGCGAGCAGATCTACCCCTATGACGTGCAGGCCATGATCATGCTGGGCGAGCACTGCTCCCTGGCCGAGCGGCGCGCCGACGAGGCCACGCGCGATGTTATCAGTTGGCTTAAGTGCGAGTACCTGAGCGATCACGTGGGCGAAATCTTCCCCGGCGTGATCAGTGCCGTCACCGGCTTTGGGGTGTTTGTGGAACTCACCGACATCTACGTCGAGGGGCTGGTGCATATCACCGCGCTGCCACAGGACTACTACCGCTTTGATGCCGCTCGCCACCGGCTGGTGGGCGAGCGCACACGCCAGGTGTTTGGCCTGGGCGATGAGCTCACGGTGCGTGTGGTGCGTGTCAGCCTCGATGAGCGTAAAATCGACTTTGAGGTGGAAGCGTTTAAACGCTCGCGCCGGGGCGCGGGCAAAGCCGCGAGCAGCGGACGCAAAGACAGTGGCGGACGCAAAGGCGGTGCCAAACCCAAGGCGACGCGTGGTCGTTCTGCCGGCCGCGAAGCGCCTCCCAGTGACAAGCATCGATCCAAGTCTCAGCCGCGCAGGAGGAAACCCAGAGATGGCGAGCAAACGCATGCTGCGCAAGTTCGCAACACAGCGAAAGATCAGGCAGTTCGACCGGCGCAAGCGCCTGCAGCAGCGTCGGGCGGATCTCTCTTTGCAAAGGCAGCGGCAGGCGTTAAGAAAGCGCTGGCGAAATTTAAAAAGTAGCCTCAGACGCACCAACGCCCTGCTGTTCTGGCAAAACCGCTACTGCCACCCTCCGGTTGCCGAGGAATCCCGTGAGCAAAATTGAACCTGTCTACGGCCTGCACGCGGTGCAGGCCGTATTGAAAACCGCCCCCGAGCGGATAACCACACTGATGGTACTCGCCGGCCGCGAGGACCAGCGCTTGCAGAAAATTTTGCAATTGGCCTGCCGCCAGGGCATTAGCTGCCAGCCAGTGGGGCGCAAAAAACTCGACGCGCTGGTGCAGGAGGAAAACCACCAGGGGGTGGTGGCCCTGTGCCGCCCCGGTGAACTGCACGACGAGGCTTTTTTAATGGCCCGCCTGCGACAACTGGCGGAGCCCGCGTTTTTGCTGGTGCTCGACGGTGTCACCGATCCCCATAATCTCGGCGCCTGCCTGCGCTCGGCGGAGGCGGCCGGTGTGCACGCGGTGATTGCCCCCAAGGACAACGCCGCTGGTCTCAACGCCACGGCCCGCAAAGTGGCCTGCGGGGCGGCGGAAGTGCTGCCCTTTATCGCGGTGACCAACCTGGCGCGCACCCTGAATCAGTTGCGAGAACAAGGCGTCTGGGTCAAGGGTGCCGCCGGTGAGGCCGAGACCCACATTCACCAGAGCGATCTCACCGGGTCGCTGGCCCTGGTGATGGGAGCGGAGGGCACCGGCTTGCGGCGCCTGACACGCGAGTGTTGCGACGAGTTGGTAAAAATTCCCATGCTGGGCACGGTCAGCAGCCTCAATGTGTCCGTGGCCACGGGCATCTGCCTGTTCGAGGCGGTGCGGCAGCGGTACCCGGGATCGCGGTAAAGCCGGACTTCCCGAAAATTTGTTACTATACGCGCAGTTTGCAGCCAATGAGGCCCCTCTCATGCATTGTCCCTTCTGTGGTGCCGATGAAACCAAGGTGATCGACTCCCGGCTGGTGGCCGAGGGCGATCAGGTACGCCGCCGGCGCGAGTGCCTGGGGTGCCACGAGCGCTTTACCACCTATGAGATCGCCGAGTTGGTGATGCCGCGTATTATCAAGCAGGACGGCACGCGCGAGCCTTTCGATGAAAACAAGCTGCGCGCGGGCCTGCAGCGGGCGCTGGAGAAACGGCCGGTGTCGGTGGAATCCATCGAGAATGCCATCAATGCCATCAAGCACTTTCTGCAGGCGACCGGAGAGCGCGAGGTGGCCTCGCGCACGCTGGGCGAAAAAGTCATGAGCGAGCTGCGCGAGCTGGACGAGGTGGCCTATGTACGCTTTGCCTCGGTGTATCGCAGCTTCAAGGATTTACAGGAATTCCGTCAGGAGATCGACCGGCTGGAAAACTATCCAGGTCAGGTGGCGGAGCCGGCGGGCAAGGATTGAATCGGGTCTGGCTGGGCGATGAATAATATTCAGATCCATGACCGCCAGTTTATGGCCGAAGCCGTGGCGCTGGCACGACGCGGCTGGACGACCACGACACCCAATCCCCGGGTGGGGTGCGTGCTGGTCCGTGAAGGCCAGGTGATTGGCCGCGGCTGGCACCGCCGGGCCGGCGAGCCGCACGCGGAAATCGAAGCCATGCGCGACGCGGTGAACCGTACCGGCGGCGATCCCGACAATCGGGATGCTTGGCACCGCGCCTGTGCCGGCGCCACCTGCTATGTGACCCTGGAGCCCTGCGCCCACACCGGCAAAACTGGCCCCTGTGCCGCAGCCCTGGTGGCGGCGGGCATCGCGCGGGTGGTTTATGGTATGGAAGACCCCAATCCGCAGGTGGCCGGCAGGGGATTTGCGCAGCTGCGTGAAGCCGGTGTTGAGGTGGTGGGGCCGGTGGGCGAGGGCGATGCTCTGGCCCTAAATCCCGGTTTTGTTAAACGCATGCTCAGCGGCCGGCCGCGAGTGACCTGCAAGCTGGCCATGAGTCTGGATGGGCGCACCGCCATGGCCAGTGGCGAGAGCCGCTGGATTACCGCACGCCGCGCGCGCGAGGATGTGCAGCGCCTGCGCGCCGCCAGTTGCGCGATTGTCACCGGGATCGATACGGTGCTGATGGACGGTGCCTCACTGACGGTGCGCCGCGAGGACTGGCCGGAGGCCCCCAGCGGCGATATTCGCCAGCCCCTGCGGGTGGTGCTGGACAGCCGCTGCCGGTTGCCGGCGGAGGCGCCGCTATTGGCCCAGGCGTCGCCGGTGCTGGTGGTGCACACGCCGGAGGTGCAGCCCCCCCGCTATCCGGATTTTGTGGAAACCCTGGCCCTGCCGGCGAGCGAGGGGCGAATTGACCTGCTGGCGCTGTTGACGGAATTGGGCCGGCGCGGCTGCAATGAAGTGATGGTGGAGGCGGGCGCCACCCTGGCGGGGAGTTTTTTGCGGCTGGGGCTGCTGGATGTCATAGTGATTTACCTGTCCGGCAAGCTGCTGGGCAGTGAGGCGCGCCCGCTGTTCGATCTGCCCATCCAGCGCATGGCGGGGCAGTTGCCACTGCGGATTCAGGATATTCGCGCCGTGGGGAGTGATTTTCGCCTCACCGTGGTGCCGGATTGGGATAGTTAGCATGTTTACAGGCATTATCACTGATAGAGGGACAGTGGCAGCACTGGAGCCACGCGGCGGCGACCTGCGGTTGCATATCGCCAGTGACACCCTGGATCTGAAGGCTGTGGCACTGGGCGACTCCATTGCCACCAACGGCGTCTGTCTGACGGTGGTGGCACTGCCGGGCGACGGCTTCTGGGCCGATGTGTCGTGCGAGACCCTGGAACACACCACCATCGGCCAATGGCGGCGCGGCGATGCCGTCAACCTGGAACTGGCGCTGACGCCCACCACCCGTCTGGGCGGTCATATTGTCAGCGGCCATGTGGACGGCGTGGGCGAGGTGGTCAGCCGGCATGGCGATGCCCGCTCCGAGCGCTTTCGCCTGCGTGCCCCCGAGGGACTGGCACGCTATATTGCCCACAAGGGCTCCATTACCGTGGATGGCACCAGCCTTACCGTCAATGCGGTCTCGGGGGCGGAGTTTGAACTGAATATTGTGCCGCACACTCTGGCACAGACGGTAATGGGCGGCTACAGTGCCGGCACCCGGGTGAACCTGGAAGTGGATGTGCTGGCCCGTTACCTGGAGCGGCTGATGCTGGGTGAGCGCGCTGCCGAGAGTGGCATCACCCTGGATTTTCTCACCGAACATGGCTTTAACCGATGATGCAATTGAATACCGTTGAAGAGCTGATCGACGATCTGCGCCGTGGCAAGATGATCATCCTCATGGATGACGAGGAGCGCGAGAACGAAGGCGACTTGATTATGGCCGCCGAGCAGGTGCGCCCCGAAGATATCAACTTTATGGCCACCCAGGCGCGCGGCCTCATTTGCCTGACCCTGACGCCCGAGCGCTGCGAGCAACTGGGTTTGCCGCTGATGGTGCGCGACAACAAGGCCAAGTATGCCACCAACTTCACGGTCTCCATCGAGGCGGCGGAGGGGGTGACCACGGGTATTTCGGCGGCGGACCGTGCCCACACGGTGCGAATGGCCGTGCGCGCCGGCGCCAGTGCCCGGGATATCGTCCAGCCCGGTCATATTTTCCCCATTATGGCTCAGTCCGGGGGGGTGATGAGCCGCGCTGGCCATACCGAGGCCGGCTGCGATCTGGCGCGCATGGCCGGCTTCGAACCGGCCTCAGTGCTGGTGGAAATCATGAACCCGGACGGCACCATGGCCCGCCGCGACGACCTGGAGGAATTTGCCCGGGTCCACGGCCTGAAAATCGGCACCATCGCCGACCTGATTCACTACCGCGCCACCAAGGAAAAGACTGTCGAGTGCATCAACGAGCGTCAGGTGGAGACCGAGCACGGCCACTTCACTCTGAAAACCTACCGCGATCTGGCGCGCGGGCAGTTGCATTTTGCCCTGTTGAAGGGGAATATCACGCCCGAGCAGGATGTGTTGGTGCGGGTGCATGTGCTGGATGCCGCCCGCGACCTGCTGGCGCTCAAGCGGGTGGATGCCGACGGCCAGCCCACCTGGACCTATGGCGGGGCGCTGGCGCAAATCGAGCGCGAGGGCGCGGGGGCGTTGGTGCTGATCTGTCACGATGAGTCCACGGTGGATATGGAAGAGTCTATCGACTGGCTGTTGTCCGGCCGCCAGCGCCAGCGCAGCCCGGATGTGGTCTATAAACAGGTGGGTACTGGCTCGCAGATACTTCGCGACCTGGGGGTGCGCAAGATGCGCCTGATGTCCGCGCCCATGCGCTTTTCCTCGCTGTCGGGCTTTGACCTGGAAGTGGTGGACTATATAGTGCCCGGCGAGGGGCAGGATTGATAACACGAGAGATAAAACCATGAGCAAACAGGTAATAGAAGGCGATTTTTCCGCCTGCAAGGGCAAGTTCGCCCTGATTGTCAGCCGCTGGAACAGTTTTGTGGTGGAGAGCCTGAAGGACGGGGCACTGGACACTTTGCGCCGTCACGGTATCAAGGAGGCGGATATCACCCTGTACTACGCGCCGGGCGCCTTTGAATTCCCGCTGGTGGCGCAGAAGGTGGCGGCCACGGGCAAATACGACGCCATTATCGCGTTGGGGGCCGTCATTCGCGGCGGTACGCCGCACTTTGACTATGTGGCAGGAGAGTGCACCAAGGGCCAGGCCCAGGTGTCTCTCAATGCCGGTATACCCATTACCTGTGGCGTGCTGACGGTGGACACCAACGAGCAGGCCATTGAGCGCGCTGC
>CBFGUT010000137.1:0-8656 GCA_965652265.1 uncultured Cellvibrionaceae bacterium
GACTCTGCAAAATATATGGGGCCAGCAAAGGACGTCTTGTATCACGCAATGTTGAACTTGCGCGATAGGCCAGAACATGAAAAGCAGGCGTGGAAACATGTTTTTGATTATTACATTTTCGGTAATGTCAAGCAGGCCGGTGCGCACATACCTGAGCAAGCGAGAGGATATCTTGGCGAGATGGACGTTGGAAAAAGTAGAATGTTACGCGCTATGCTATTAAATAAACTTAACCGTTAGCGCCTCTGAGTCATGTTGGATACTGCCTGTACTTATTTGGCAAAACTTTGAGTGCAGTTGTCTGTATCAAAATTCAATTATTGAAATGTGAGTAATTCATTGTGGAAAACAAGACGGTAAAGAAAGTAATCATTGCTGGCGGCGGTACCGCGGGTTGGGTTGCGGCGGCAGCCTTGGTAAAGCAGCTTGGTCAGTTGCTGGAAGTGGTGCTTGTTGAATCCGAACAAATCGGTACGGTTGGCGTGGGTGAAGCGACCATTCCGCCGATGAGAACCTTCCATTCGTTGTTGGGAATCGACGAACAAGAATTTATGCGCGCCACCGAGGCGGTCTTTAAACTCGGTATTTCGTTTAAAAACTGGGGGCAAATAGGCGATGAGTATATTCACCCATTTGGTTCTACCGGGCAAAGTAGTTTTCTGGCCGATTTTCAACACTTTTGGTTGTACGGGAAAAGTAAAGGCATAGATGCAGAATTTGGGGAGTACAGTTTGGAAGTGCAGGCTGCTAAAGCCAATAAATTTGCCATATCAAAAAAGGGCAGTATTAATTATGCTTACCACCTGGACGCCACTCGCTACGCCCAGTTTTTGCGAAAGTTCAGCGAGAAGCTTGGAGCCAAACGCATTGAAGGCAAAATTCAACGCGTAGAGCAGCACGAAGATGGTGATATAAAAGCGCTGGTGATGGAGACTGGCGAGGTTGTTGATGGTGATTTATTTATCGATTGCACCGGCTTTACCGGGTTGTTGATCGATAAAACCCTGAAAACACCTTATGAGGATTGGTCGCACTGGCTGCCTTGTAATGGCGCAATTGCGGTGCAGACCGAATCCGTTGAGCCAGCCAGACCTTATGTTACTTGTACGGCTCACCAGGCTGGTTGGCAATGGCATATACCCTTGCAGCATAGGGTTGGCAACGGTAATGTTTTTTGCAGTGAGTTCATGTCTGATGATCAAGCAAAACAGCACCTTTTAGATAATGTTCAAGGCAAAGTATTAACTGAACCCAGAGTTATTAAATATAAGACAGGTCGACGTAAAGTCTTCTGGAATAAAAACTGTGTTGCATTGGGTCTTTCCAGTGGGTTTGTTGAGCCCTTGGAGTCGACCAGCATCTATATGTTTATGATTGGGATAGTCAGGCTAATGAAAATGTTTCCGTTTCATGGCGTCACGCAATCGTTGATAGACGAATATAATTCGCAATCAATTGCTGAACTGGAAAACATTCGTGACTTCATTATCTTGCACTATCACGCCACAGATCGTGAGGATAGCGAGTTTTGGCGTTACTGTAAGTATATGGATGTGCCGGATTCATTATCTCATCGTCTGGACTTGTTCAGGGAAAATGCTTTCGCTTATCAGGGGGACGGAGAGCTGTTCAGGCGCGATTCATGGCTTCACGTCATGTTCGGGCAAGGTATTATGCCCAAGCATTATCACTTGATGTTTCAAACCATGTCGGATGAAGAGTTAGTTGGTCACTTGACCAATACACGAAATACTATCTCGGAAGTGGTGAGTAAGCTTCCAAGTCATCAGGAGTTTGTTGACAATTATTGCAAAGCTCATTAGAGGGGGCGGAGTCCCCTTTTCCTGCAACATAGCGCCATTAAGGAAGGGGTGGCGTTTAAAACACTTTTTCTTTTAGGTCAATGCCGTAGGCACTGAAGGTTCGTCAAGAAGGCACGCTTACCGGGAGCTGTTCCGCCAAGAAATCAATACTGAGAATCTGCATCTGCTGCGGAGAGCGGATAATTACTGCCAACCGCTAGGCGATGATCGCTTTCGGGATCAAATCGAGTCCAAGTACGGCATCATGCTGGGGCAAATGGGGCGCGGTAGGCCACGACTGAAAGAGGGTGGAGGTACTGATTATAATTTACCCCCTCCGTCCCGTTTTTACCGCCAAAATTGGAACCGATATCATTATCTTCTTCAAACTGCTTACCAGGCCTTGACCAGATCCTGGCCTTGTCGCCCTCAGATGATATATTTAAGCCATTGAATTAATTATAAATATATTTATACCGTCTGCCATCATTTCATCTGGCGCGCCTGCAAGTATTTTACTTTTCAATTTGTAATGGGTTACACTCATGCTGATTTGTAATGCGTTACATTCATGTATTGCAAATGTTTTTATATATAAAAGCTATGGAGTGTGCAGCAGCGGGTCGTGCACGACCACTCTCACACTCTTCGGCGAAATCCTCACCTGCCAGTATTACGTCTGATAGCCGGCAGGGGAGAACAACCTGCTGGGCAACTGAGAGCCCGGCACATAATAAGGAGAGCTCCATGTACAGTCATTCAAGCTTTAAGAAAAAACTTATCGCTTCCGCCGTTGCTTCCTGCGCACTGGCCAGCCTTAATGGCGTCGCTTACGCTCAGGGCGAGGAACTGCTGGAAGAGGTGGTGGTACGCGGTGTACGCGCGGCCCAGGAGACAGCGGTCAGCACCAAGCGCGATGCGCTATCGGTGGTGGATGCCATTTCGGCTGAGGACATCGGTAAATTACCGGATGTGACCATCTCCGACTCTTTGCAGCGCATTCCCGGGATTCAAATCCGTCGCTCGGCGGGTGAAGGGTCTTCGGTCAATATACGCGGTCTGCCCCAGGTGATTACCCAACTCAATGGCGAGCAGTATCTGGGTGCCAATTCCGTGGTGTCCACCCAGCCCAACTTTGGCGACATCCCCTCCCAGTTGTTCAAGGGGGCCGATGTCTACAAGTCGTCCATGGCCAGCCTGGGCAACACGGGTATTACCGGTACGGTGAACCTGAAAACCTATCGCCCCTTTGATTTTGATGAGGGCTTTACCGCTGCCGGCGGTGTGGAAGCGCAATACGGCACCGAGACTGAAGAGACGGACCCTTCCGTTAATGGCCTGATAAACTGGCAAAATGACCGTGTGGGTTTCCTGTTGGCCGCTTCCTACGCCAATGTGAACCTTTCCAACTCCTACAATGGCCTCAATACCGGCTCACCCGGTGACGCCGGTTGGACCAGTCGTTTCAGCGACACGGCCGTGGGCTTGGCAGATCAAGGCCGTCGGTATGTGGGGTCTCAGGGTTTTTCAGCCTGGAATCAGGTGACGGAACGTGAGCGCCTGGGGGTTAATGCCTCCTTTCAGGCGGATTTGGGGGAAGGCTTTATTCTCACCACTGATTGGTTCTACACCGACCAGGATGAGTACAACCGCAAAGTGGGTGTCAGTGCCACCAATAAATGGCAAGGTGATAACTGGTTTGTACCCACTGCAGAGCGGGCGACTGGTACATCTATCGATGGTGGTGAATTCTACGCTTGGCAAATGGCGGAGCTGTCGCCCAAGCGACTGAAGTCCTTCACCCAAAACGATGTGTTCCACACTGAATCCACCAACGTTAATGTACAACTTGACTATGATAACGGCGGAGCCTTTACCGGCAGTTTCCGTGCCGTGGTGGGCGAGGCCGAGCGCATCAAAGCGCATGGATACAACGAAGGCGATTTGACCAATGGTACTACCACGGGTATTAATCCACTGACGTGGGGCGGTGGCGGTTTGCCGCCGGGCTTCTTCCCCTCCGAACTGTGTGGTGACAATGCCGTGGTACTGGGTGATGAAGGCGGCTGCTTCCAGAGCGTGAACCCGCTGGGTTACAGCGAAAACCCGCAATTGACCTACGATACCACCACTGAGCATCCCACCTGGGGTGGTTTTGACCGTCCGCTCGCGGGCGGTTTGGGTCAGGGGGCGACGACGGCCGACTATATGGCCAACCTGGACAGCTACAATGTGGGCGCTTTCTCTTCGGAGAATAATGAGAATGCCGACGGTTCGTTAAAAGCCTTTAGCCTCAAAGGTAATTACAAGTTTGACCAGGGTTTTATTACCAGCGTGGATGTGGGTGTGCGTTCCAGTTTGCGCTCCGCTTCTTTCGAGCGCTTCAATCTCTTCTCGCCATTCTATGATGAAGGCTGCGAAGCCCAGTGGAAGGCCACCGACGTACAACTGCATGCCGGCCCCTGTCAGGACGGTGAGATTGTCAATGGTGCCCTCAATGGCAACGAGATTGAGGATACCTTTGTCGGTTATACCGTGCTGCCCAATGTGCCCCTGGATCAGTACAACAATGTGCTCTGGGTGACGGATTTTGGTCCGGTTAACGGTATTCCCGGTGTCTGGGCCGTGGATCCGGCCGACTACGATGATCCCAAGGCGTTCCACGACCGCGTGTTTGGCTCCACCACCAAGCATGTTATTCCCGGCAGCACCTTTGACGTGGATATGGAAGAGCTCTCCTACCATATTCAGGCCAATTTTGAAGCCGGTGGCCTGCAGGGTAACCTGGGGGTACGCGTGGTCGAGACCGACCTGACTGTGAAGCAGAATATTGCCGGTCCGCAAAAAGACTATGGCAACACTAATGTGGATACAGGTGATGTGCTCACCAAGCGCACCTACACCGAAGCCCTGCCGACTTTGAACTTGGCTTACTGGTTTAACGATGCCCTGGTGGTACGTTTTGCCGCCGCCAAAAACATGGTACCGCTGGACTTGAATCAGTATGGCGATGGTCTGACCCTCAACACTACCATCGACACCGAAGAGGGCAGTCCCACCCAGGGTCAGTTTATTGTCTCCGGTGGTTCACTGGCCGGTAACCCCGACTTGGATCCCTGGCTGTCCAACAACTACGACCTTTCGGTTGAATGGTACGCTGGCCCGGCTACGGTCTTTAGCGCGGCAGTCTTTAAAGTCGATATTGACAGCTTTACCGAGTCCACCACGGTGATGATGCCGCAGCCTGATGCCGATGGTGTCATTCGCCGCGAAGTGCCCATCAGCACTCTGGTGCAGGGCGAAGGCGGCACGCTGGAAGGTGTGGAATTGGCGGCCAAGATTGCCTTTGCCGATTTCACCGATGGCTTCCTGGGTAACTTTGGTGTGGATACCAACTACACCTATTCGCCCAGTGAAGGCTCTGGCGACGATATCTTCGATGACAAGAACATGTTCCCGGATAACTCCGAGAACCAGTTCAATCTGGCCACCTGGTATCAGGGCGAGCGCTTCCAGGCGCGGATTGCTTACAACTACCGCAGTGAGCGCCTGGCGTCACAGGGTGGCGGTGCCTGGGGTGCCTTGAACCTCTATCAGGAAGCCACTTCCTATGTGGATGTCTCGGCCAGCTACGATATCACCGAGGCGCTGACGGTTTATCTGTCCGGCTCCAACGTGACTGGGGAATACGAGGATTACTACCTCGATTTCGAAGACCAGTATGCCTTCCAGAACTATTACGAACCGCGCTACACCCTGGGTGTGCGTGCACGCTTCTAGTCGGAAGACTATTGCCGTCGCTAAAAACCGCCCCGCAGGGGGCGGTTTTTTTGTATGCGACAGCCGCTGTAATCTTGTACTGACAGGGGTGGGGTTGCCATGGGCAGAGGGACATGCTTGCGGTATCATGCTGTGATAAACAGGCGGTGCAGTCTTATGCCTGGTCTAAATTCAGACAATCGCGGGACCACTTCGCGCCGACACACGAAGTGGGTCGCCAAATACCACCAATGGGGGTAGTCTGTAGTCTTCTCTATACTGCTTCGGCATATAAAATTGATAAAGCCTATAGGAACCAATATGTCAATGAATCACTTTTTGCGCCTGGCTGTAGGTGCTCTCCTGTTGACGACCCTGGCGGCCTGCCAGCCCTCGGAAGATGCCAGTGAGGCGGACCAGGGTGCGAGTGAACCTGTGTCCTCGGCGCCCGTCAGCGAAATTGGGGTAGATTGGCCCGCTATTACCAGTGAGGTGAAAACAGACCCGGCTATAGAGGCGCGGATCGACGAGTTACTGGCGCAGATGACGCTGAAAGAAAAAGTCGGTCAGATGATCCAGCCGGAAATCAAGCAGGTCACGCCGGAAGATATCCGCGATTACCATATTGGCTCCGTTCTCAACGGCGGGGGTACGACGCCCAACAATGACAAGTACGCCGCAGTACAGGACTGGGTGGATCTGGCTGACAGCTACTATAAAGCCTCGGTGGACAAGACCGGGGGGCGCACTGGCATCCCCATCATGTGGGGGACCGACGCCGTGCACGGGGTGGGCAATGTGATTGGCGCCACCCTGTTTCCCCACAATATCGCGCTGGGGGCCACGCAGAACCCCGAGTTAATGGAAAAAATCGGCTGGGCGACCGCCCGTGAACTGGCGGTAACCGGTATTGACTGGAATTTCTCACCCACCGTCGCGGTGGCGCGCGATGAGCGCTGGGGTCGCACTTACGAAGCCTATTCGGAGGACCCGGAAATCGTGGGTGCCTACGCCGGCCCGATGGTACGGGGTCTGCAAGGTGACGCCGAGAGCGAAGACTTTCTGGGTGCCGGGCGGGTGATTGCCACGGCCAAGCATTTTATCGGCGACGGAGGCACCTATCGGGGTGTCGACCGCGGGGACACCATGGGCGATGAGCGCGAGTTGCGCGATATCCACGGTGCCGGTTATTTTGCCGCCCTGGAAGCTGGTGTGCAGGTGGTGATGGCCTCCTTTACCCGCTGGGACGGCATTCGCATGCATGGTCATCAATACCTGCTGACGGAGGTGCTCAAGGAGCAGATGGGCTTTGACGGCCTGGTGGTGGGCGACTGGAGCGGCCATGGCTTTATCCCCGGGTGTACCGCGCTGGATTGCCCCGATGCCGTCAATGCCGGCCTGGATATCTATATGGCGCCGGAGCCCGAGTGGAAGGAATTGTTTGCCAGCACGGTACGCCACGCCCGCGAGGGCACCATTCCCATGGCGCGCATCGACGATGCCGTGCGGCGTATCCTGCGCGTGAAACTGCGCGCGGGCCTGTTTGACAAGGGCTTGCCTTCCAGTCGTCCTCTGGCCGGCGACGAGAGCGTATTGGGAGCGCCCGAACACCGCGAAATTGCTCGTCAGGCAGTGCGGGAATCCCTGGTGATGCTGAAAAACAGCGACGCCCTTTTGCCCCTGGCGCGCGACCAGAAAGTGCTGGTGGCCGGCGAGGGCGCCCACAATATCGGTAAGCAAACGGGTGGCTGGACCATTTCCTGGCAGGGCACGGGGAACGTCAACAGCGATTTTCCCGGTGCCACATCCATCTATGAAGGCATTGAGGCGGCGGTGACCGAGGGCGGTGGCTCGGTGGAGCTGAGCGAAACTGGCGAATATACGCAAAAACCGGATGTGGCCATTGTGGTTTTCGGTGAAAACCCCTATGCCGAGATGCAGGGCGATATTCCCAACCTGCTCTACCGGCAAGGCCATGAGGAAGATTTGACGCTGTTGCGCAAATTGCAGGGCGAGGGTATCCCGGTGGTGTCCCTGTTTATCACCGGCCGTCCCCTGTGGGTCAACCGCGAGCTCAACGCCTCGGATGCGTTTGTGGTGATCTGGCAGCCGGGCACCGAGGGCAATGGTGTGGCGGATGTGATTTTCCGCAATAACGAAGGTGAGATACAGCACGATATGACGGGGCGTCTCACCTTTTCCTGGCCGGCGCGCCCGGACCAGTATCGACTCAACCGGGGTGACGACGAGTACCAGCCACTGTTCCCCTACGGTTTTGGCCTCAGCTATGCGGATAAAGATACGCTGGGTGACGAGCTTTCCGAGGAGGGAATGCCCGCGACCGAGACCGTGGATGTGTTGGAGATTTTCAACCGCCGTCCCATTGATCCCTGGGGTCTCGAAGCCGTGGGTGCGGAGAATGACCGCCGCGAAATGACCTCTAATACACTGGAGACGTCCACCGTGACGGTGGAAGCGGTGGACCGCAACGAGCAGCAGGACGCCCGCCGTGTGGTCTGGAATGGCGAAGGCCCCGGCCATGTGGCCCTGTTCACCGAGGAGCGTCAGGACTGGAGCGGTTACCTGGAAGACAAGGCGGCGCTGGTGTTTGATATGCGGGTGGATCACGGACCGACGGAAACCACTTTCCTGCGCTTGGGATGCGGTTCCTACTGCGCGTCGGACATTGACGTCACCGATGGTATGCGCGATCACATGGCAGGGCAGGGATGGCAGACCATTTCAGTGGATTTGAACTGTTTCCCGGAATCGGGTGCCAACTTCGGGGTGATTCAGCCGCAGGAAGAATTTATTACCCAGGTGCTGCGGCCCTTCACCATTTATACCACGGGTGAACTGGAGTTAAGTTTTGCCAATGTCCGCCTGGAAAAACACAAGGCGGAAGGGGCGATACTGGATTGCCAGGAGAAATAAGAAGTCTGACGCCGGAGGTCTGATGTCTGATGCTACCCCGTCGGGAATTATACCGGCGGGGTAACAAGGGGCCTTGACAGGGAGGCGAGGTGGTCCAATCCTTTTAACATCAGACATCAGACATCAGACATCAGACATCAGACATCAGACATCAGACATCA
>CBFGUT010000138.1:0-8525 GCA_965652265.1 uncultured Cellvibrionaceae bacterium
TGACCCATGGAGTAGTGAGCCAATTCAATCCCTGCGCGCGGCAATTCCGACAGGGCGTAGGTGGCTTTGGCCACATCGGAGAATTGCACGCTGAGGGCACCGGGCGCAGCTTCAATATGCACGGGGACGGCGAGGAAATCCGCAAGCAGCTTTTGGGCCGCTTCGCGCTGGTCGTCATTGGCCAGTTGGATATGCATGACACCCGTGCCCACTGAGGTTTTCAATTCCTTGCTGGTCCCCTCGGCGATCACCTTGCCATGATCGATAACCGCGATGCGATTGGCCAGTTGATCCGCCTCCTCCAGGTACTGGGTGGTCAATAATACCGTGGTGCCATCGGCCACCAGGGCGCGCACGATCTCCCACACCTGATTGCGGGAGCGCGGATCGAGCCCGGTAGTGGGCTCATCCAGGAAAATCAGGTCGGGAGTGACTATGAGCGAGGCGGCAATATCCAATCGGCGGCGCATGCCGCCAGAATAGGTCTTGACCTGTTTTTTGGCCGCCTCTGCCAGATCAAAAGCCAGCAACAACTCCTCGGCGCGCCGGCGAGCAGCTCCTCGGCCAAAACCCCACAAGCGAGAGAGCAACACCAGATTCTCCATGCCGGAAAGGTCTTCATCCAGCGAGGCAAATTGGCCCGTCAGACTGATACGCGAGCGCAGGGTGTGCGCCTCGCGCACTATATCATGCCCCAATACACTGGCGCTGCCGCCATCCGGGGGCAGTAGCGTGGCCAGCATGCGCACGGTTGTGGTCTTGCCCGCGCCATTGGGGCCCAGCACGGCATAGACACTGCCCGCCTTGACTTGCAGATCAATGCCATCCACCGCCCGTGCCGCACCAAAGGTTTTAATAAGACCCTGGGTCTCTATCGCCCAACTCATAGTCTGTTCTGTCAATGAGGGTTTTTGTGGACACTATTATGCCACTTCCCATCGCCTACGGGCCGGGGAAATGGTGATTTTTTGTCGTTACTACCGGGACGGAAAGGAAGAGTACCCTCTGGTTGAAGACGCGCCGTGAATACATCCCTGTAGGCTCGGCAGGCGTGTCCCTTCGCCTGACGGTCTTCAACCAGAGGGTACTCTTCCTTATGATCTTCTTAGTAACTAGAGAATTATCGAAAAGGTTTTTGAGCTAACAAGCTGCACAACATAAAAATCCTGGGGCAGCTTCAAGCACCGATATTGGCCCAGGCCTTGGTGCCTGGCTGAATTTTGACACTGCCGTCGTAACGGCCGGGAATGGGGGCAAAGCGCAAGGCTTGCTTAACACCCACCTCCGAGGAAAAATAACCCCACACCGTCAACTGCTTGATCATTCGATAATAGGTGGCGTCGGCATTGTCTTCCAGCACCAGCAACAGCGCCTCCCGCTGGGCCACATCCATGGCCTCAAAACTTTGATAACCGGCGGCAACAACCTGATTTTGCAAAGCCTGCAAGCCCGTCAAGAAAATACGCTGTTCTTCAGCGCTATAATAATCACTGACCATTTCCTGAAAGAAGGTGTCAACACCCGCGGCGCGGGCACCGGGCGAGTTCTCTGTGTTGGGGAGAATGGTGTCGGCCACCTCCACCAGCAAGCGCACTTGACTATCACTCAACAACCATTTGTCTGCTTTGGTCGGCTGTTGATCGGCCTGAGCCGATACGCCAAACACGCTGCTGACACCCGCCAGCCCCAGGGCATGGATCATGGCAACCAGCGCCTGTCTGCGATTCATCATGGCCGCTCCTATAAGTCTTGTTTGTTAAGCTGACTCACCGCGTAGTGCACCGCGCGAGCGGTCAAGGCCATATACGTCAGTGAGGGATTTTGGCAGGCGGAGGAGGTCATGCAGGCGCCATCGGTAACGAACACATTACTTACCGCGTGCATCTGGTTATGACCGTTAAGTACGGAATTCTTTGGATCCCGCCCCATGCGCGCCGTGCCCATCTCGTGAATAGCCAGGCCCGGGGCCTGTTGGCTGTTGGTGGTCTGGATATTGGTATAGCCCGCCCGCTCCAGCATTTCCGCACCGCTGCGGTGAATATCCTCGGCCATATTGGCTTCGTTTTGTTTGTATTCACAGGCAATTTCCAGCAAGGGCATTCCCCAGCGGTCCGTTTCGGTCTTGCTCAAACTGACCTTGTTATCGTAATAGGGGAGACACTCCCCCATGCCCGTCATTTTGATTTTCCAGGGGCCGACTTCCGTCATTTTTTCCTTGAAGGCGGCACCGAGCGGCTTGTCTTCCGGGCCCACATTACCCTGCTCACGGTAGGCGCCCACCGAATAGGCAAAACCGCCCAGATAGTCGTCCTGCTTGTCATTGAAAATATTGCGAAAACGCGGCAAATAAGTGCCGGTGGGACGACGTCCAAAATAGAAGTCTTCTTCCAGGCCCGGAATATCCGCCGACAGACGGGCACGGTAGTTGTGGTCCATCAGATAGTGACCCAGTACACCACTGTCGTTACCCAGGCCCTCGGGAAAGCGCTCTGAGGTGGAATTTTTCAAAATTAGCGTGGTGTTCAGGGTGCTGGCATTGACGAAAATCACCCGCGCAAAATACTCGGTCATTTCGCCGGTTTCCGCGTCCACCACTCTGACACCGGTAGCGCGCTGCGCTTTATCATCATAGATAATGGAGTGCACCACCGACAGCGGTCGCATGGTCAGGTTGCCGGTGGCCGCCGCGGCTGGCAAGGTGGCCGAGTTGCTACTGAAATAGCCGCTGTAGGGACAACCCCGCGCACAGCGTGCCCGGTAGAGGCAAGGCCCCCGCCCCAGATGTGCGCGCGACAGATTAGCGGTGCGGGAAATCACCAGGTGACGACCGGGTAAGTGACTCTCAATAGCCTGCTTGAAATGTTTTTCCGCCGCATTCATTTCCATGGGCGGTAAAAACTCACCGTCGGGGATTTGCGCTAAACCATCGCGATTGCCACTGATACCGGCGAATTTTTCCACGTGACTATACCAGGGAGCGAGATCCTGATAGCGGATGGGCCAGTCGATACCTACACCGTTTTTAAGGTTGCTTTCAAAGTCAAATTCACTCCAGCGCTGTACCCAGCGCGCCCACATGAGCGATTTGCCACCCACCTGGTATCCGCGAATCCAGTCAAAAGGCTTGCTTTGCATATAAGGGTGCTCGGCATCTTTGACAAAAAACTGCTGTGTGGCCTGGCTGACCGCATAGCAGCGGGAAAGTACCGGATTCTCCCGACGGAACCGCGCCGACATCTCACCCCGCAAGGGCATCTGCCAGGCTTCCAGGTGGGCGGTGGAGTAATCCTCAATATGCTTGATATCCCGGCCGCGCTCCAGCACCAGGGTCTGCAGCCCCTTTTCGCACAGCTCCTTGGCGGCCCAGCCGCCGGATATACCGGAGCCGATCACGATAGCGTCATAGGTGTGGGTCTTTTTTCCAGTGCCCACAATGGCGGGGGAGGCAACAGATTGGGTCATAAACTACACCGGCAGATAAGCGGCACAAGGGCCGACACATGGATTTATCGTTATTAAGGACAACTCCCAAAGAGAAGCTGCGATCTATTATTACTCAAAACTCATCTTAATGAAACCGGTTTCATATCAATATGTGGACACAATCTCCCTGTCATCAATAGCGATAGCAGAGGGTGCCCCACAATTCCCCAAGGGTGTGGAGCGCTGCGCCAAAACAGGGCCTAAAACACACACTAAGATTCTGCCTGCACATACCCTCAAAGCAAAAAAATCAAGAAATTCAAATACTTTGAGTCTTTACAAAGGCCTTGGTACGAATTCTGCTCAACAGCCTCTCATTAACACTTGATGTGTCATCACCGGGACGACCCGGGCGGCCTCCATACAGGTCGAATTACCGTCTGGACGACCAGGCACTGGGCCACCCCAAACAGGTGATTGATATGACATCAAAGACTAACACTCAGAGCTCCCACACTGCGTTTCAAACATTACCGGTAGTGGATATCGCCGACCTCCATGCCGAAAATTTTGAGCATCGATACCGCTGTGCCCAGGCACTGGGTCAAGCCGCACGCGACGCCGGATTTCTGTATATCACCGGGCACGGTATCAGCCCCAGACTGACTCAGCGGCTACAGCAGTGCACTATGGAATATTTTGCCCAGCCGCTGGATAAAAAAATGCGGGATTATATCGGCCAATCCACTAATCACAGTGGTTATGTGCCCGAGGGTGAAGAGCGATTCTACAGCGATACGGTAGATCGCAAGGAGGCCTATGATGTCGGTTTTGATATGCACGATCCGGCTTTCCATCGGCCCATGCTGGGACCCAATCAATGGCCTGAGCTACCGGGTTTTAAAACGGATGTGCTCGCGTATTACCAGGCCGTACTCTCACTTGGCAACCGTTTATTTGCCGGCTTTGCGCTGGCACTGGGGTTACCGGAAGACTATTTTGCCCAGTATTTGCATCGCCCTCCCAGCCAACTGCGGCTGATACATTATCCCTACACTCCGAATCTACCTGATGATATGCCGGGCATTGGCGCGCATACCGATTACGAATGTTTCACCATTTTATTGCCCACTGCGCCAGGCCTTGAAGTATTAAACGGTGTTGGAGAGTGGATTGATGTACCGCTTATGGAAGAGGCATTCGTTATCAATATCGGCGATATGCTTGAAATTCTGAGCAACGGTGAATTTGTTGCCACCTCACATCGCGTGCGCAAGGTGGCCGAGGAGCGTTATTCATTTCCCCTGTTTTGCAGCCTGGATTACGACACCGTTATTGCGCCAGTAATCACATTGCTCAGTGCCGACAGCCCGGCCCGCTATACCCCTCTTGTGGCAGGTGATCACCTCTACGCACAGACACTGCAAACCTTTACCTACTTGAAAAAGCGACTGGCGGAGGGCACGGCCGAGTTGCCGGTGGGCGCCAAGGGCCTGTCTTCCTTTGGCCACCAGACGAGAGCCATAAAATGACTTTGGAAGAATTACTATCCAACCATAACCGGCGCGCCGAATCCTCAGTACCCGACTGGATGCTGGGCTGTTTTCGCCGCCGCTGTATCAGTTTCGCCAACGGCGAATCCGATCAGTCCACTATTGTCTACTGGTTCCAGAGTCGTAACTTTACACTGGATTTACGCCTGCCGACCCACGCTGATCAACCACCCTACCGGCCCTGGGCCGATTACTCGGCTTGCGAAATACAAAAAATTGCCAACTACGAAGGCTGGCAGGCCGAGTGCGAGTGGAATGGCGACACCCTAAGTTGGCACGGTGGCTGCTCACGACAGTTCAACAACCGCTGGCCAGAACCGGCACGCCTGTACCGCATTGGCAACTGCATGATTGAGTTTGCTCCCAGTGGCGCTTATGTGGAGGATTGGCGGGTACAGGCCAGTCTGGGCACCGCTTTGGTGGGCTTGCGCCTGATCGAAGAAATCAACCCTCTGACCGGAGAGTGCCTGCATCGCGGTGGCGGCCTCATTATTTGCGGCGATCATGCCGCACTGGTACTGGGCAGACCAGAACCCATTCAATCAACAGCGTCCACCTTGCCGGAATATGTGGCGGCCTGCCGCAGCAGTGAAAATCTGGCAAAAGCGCTGGACTTTGAGACGTCGGTTGCCCACGGCTCGTTTACGAAAGGCTTCCATATTATTCACAGCACACATGCCAATCGCCTGGGTCAGCCGTTGTTTCTCAATGATGGTTTTGAATGGCAGGCCGATGGCGATCGTCTCTACCACCGCTATATGACAGCCGACGGAGAACCTCGCGAACGACATTACCAAATAGATACATTCGAACCTTTCGTGAACTTCGGCTTAGCCACCATGACCACTCCCGAAGCCGCCGAGTGGTTCAAACGCGAAGCCAAAACACTGACCCGTTATACCGAGGTTTTGGCCTGAATGAAATTGAAACCCGACGCCCTCAACCCGTTTAACCGCTCAACCGTTCGTACCTGCCGGTGGATTTCCGGTGGGAAGCTTGAGCCGGCCTCAAAGGACTGTCCCTCTGAGCGGGTGTATTACCCGCACAACACTCCACCTTCAAAACCAGGAGACATCCTATGAGATTTTTCAAATCTATCACTTTTGTCCTTACACTTTTGTTAACTGTCCTTCTCTGCGCCACCAGCGCTCAGGCGGAAACCCAAAAGAAAGAATTTACGGTGGCATGGTCCATCTATGTGGGCTGGATGCCCTGGGCCTATATTGATCAGTCAGGCATTATGGACAAATGGGCAAACAAATATGGCATTGATATCGAGCTTCGCCAAATCAATGATTACATTGAAGCCATCAATATGTATACCGCCGGCAGGTTTGATGGTGCCACTATGACCAATGGCGATATGCTGACGATTCCATCGGCCTCAGGTGTAGACACCACCGCATTGATAACTGGCGATTTTTCCAACGGCAATGATGCTGTGGTACTCAGAAATCGCGACGACTTAAAAGAGATTAAAGGCCTGGATGTCTATTTATTGGAGCTATCTGTATCACATTACACACTGGCTCGCGCACTGGATTCGGTGGGTCTGACAGAGCGCGATGTGCGCGTAGTCAATACCTCGGATGCCGATTACGCCAGCTTGTTTAACGACCCCAAGGTACAGGCGGCCACTGTCTGGAACCCGCAACTGGCCGAAATTTTGAAGAACCCAGAGGTAAACGTGGTTTTTGACTCCACGCAAATACCGGGTGAAATTCTCGATATTATGGCGGTTAATTCCGACACCCTCAAAGCCAATCCCGAGTTGGGTAAAGCCCTCACCGGCGCCTGGTTTGAGGCACTGGCGATCATCAATTCCGACACACCCGAAGGTCTGGCGGCACGCAAGCTGATGGCTGAAGCGGCGGGCACTGATTTAGCGGGATTGAAAATTCAGTTTGATGCCACGCATATCTTTTATACACCTGAAGACAAACTTGAATACCTCACTACAGAGCGCTTGACCGAGACCATGGACTTTGTCACTCAGTTCTCCTTCCGTCATGGTCTGCTCGGGGATGAGGCAACGGCCCCCGATGCCATTGGCATTGAAATGCCAGACGGATCAATCTGGGGCAATGCCGAGAACGTGCAAATGCGCTATAACAACGATTTTGTGCGCATGGCCGCCGAAGGAAAACTCTGACATGTCCCACGGGCGGTACTATCAGGCCGCCGCTGACCTGGCGGAGGCCGACCCGGTCATATGGGAGCGTATGACCTGGCAGACTTTACAGGCGCGACGCACTGACGGCGAAGAGCTGGTGGTGATCCCGGTGGGCGCCACCGAGCAACACGGCCCGCATTTGCCGGTTTCCACGGATTCGGCCATTGCAACGGCCGTGTGCGCCTACGCCTCCGCCAAAGCCGGCGTACCGGTGTTGCCGACTTTGAGTTACGGGGTATCCATTGGCCATACCGAGCGCTGGCGCGGAACCCTGTCGCTAATGCATGAAACTCTGGCTCTGAGCGTGCGCGAAATAGCGGCCTGGCTGGTCAGTCAGGGCTGGCGTCGTATTGTGTTGGTGAATTCCCATTTCGGCAATCACGCCACACTGTCCATTGCGGTGGACCGGCTACGATTTGATTTTCGAGACAAGATACAGATTGGCCTGGTCAACTCCTACACACTGACACCGGAAATCAGTGGCTATTTCACCTGCGACGGCCAGGATATTCACGCCAACCGCGCCGAAACCGATCTGATGCTTTACCTGGACCCCCTGGCATGTGATATGGACGCCGTGGCTGACGACCCTGACCGAACCGGGGGCAAGGTATTTAGCTATCTCGTGCCCGCCACCAGCACTAACGGTGTCACCGGGCAACCGAGCCTGGGGACACCTGAGCGAGGTGCTGTATTGCTACGGGAAATGGGGGAGGCACTCACCGATATTCTCCAGCGCGCCCGCATTGAAGAACCTCCCCTCCCACTTAACTGTTAATGATTCGTCCGCCTGTGACGTCGAGGACTCGTTATGAACACCGCTGTCAAGAACCGACTCATTGATGCCAACGCCCCCTCGCCGGGCGTCGCCAAGGATATGCCCATCGACACAGCCAGAATCGCTGCTATGAAGCAACAATTGCTGGAGGCAGGTGTCAAATATTGTTTCGCGTCCTATGTGGATATCCACGGCATTCCCAAAGCCAAATGCACTCCCATCGATAAATTTGAAAAAATGTGTGCTGGAGCCGAACTTTTTACCGTCGGCGCCCTTGAAGGAATGGGGTTGACTGGCCCTCAGGAGGACGAGTGTGCGGCAGTGCCGGATCTCGATACTTGTGTGATTTTCCCGTGGGACAAAACTCAGGCCTGGTATACCGGGGAGCTTTATTACCACGGTCAACCCTACGCCAATGACAGCCGCGTGATATTGAAGCGCATGGTCA
Organism: uncultured Cellvibrionaceae bacterium; assembly: GCA_965652265.1. GTDB lineage: Bacteria > Pseudomonadota > Gammaproteobacteria > Pseudomonadales > Cellvibrionaceae > Gilvimarinus. Next base: position 8,376 of record CBFGUT010000138.1, read on the forward strand.
AGCTCGCGGCGGATCAGGGTTATCGGGTTAATCTGGGTATTGAACCGGAATTTTACCTTTTGCGTCACGACGACAAGGGTAAGCTGGCGCCCCTCGGCCCAGGCTACAAAGGTATTTGCCCGGCCTATGACCTGCATTCCACCACTCATG
>CBFGUT010000139.1:0-8428 GCA_965652265.1 uncultured Cellvibrionaceae bacterium
GTTCGCCAGACCTACGCTGGCGCTGCTGGAGAGCCTCAGTGAACCCCTGTGGGGCAACGATTGGTTAATCTGGCCGGAGGCCGCCATACCGCTGGTATACCACAATGCCCAGCCGTTTATGGAGCGTATTGATCAGCGCGCCAGAGACTCGGGCACGGGACTGATTACCGGCATTATTTACGATGAGCCGGGCGGACAATTCTACAACAGCCTGGTCGGTCTCGGTGAAGCTTCGGGCCTCTATCACAAGCGCCGCCTGGTGCCCTTTGGCGAATATGTGCCTTTGGAGGAATGGCTGCGCGGGGTTATTGCCTTTTTTGATTTGCCCACCTCTTATATCAACGTGGGGCCCGAGGGGCAGCGCGGTTTGATGGTGGGAGAGGTAGGCATTGCCCCCAGTATTTGCTACGAAGTGGTCTACCCGGCGCTGGTGGCGGAAAGTGCCCGTCACGCCAATGTATTGCTCACCGTCAGCAACGACGCCTGGTTTGCCGATTCCATCGGCCCGCTGCAACACCTGCAGATGGCGCAGATGCGCGCCCTGGAGACCGGTCGTTACCTGGTGCGCAGTACCAACAATGGCGTCAGTGCCATTGTCGATCATCGCGGGCGCACGGTGGCGCGCAGTGAACAGTTTGTCGCCACCAGCCTGACGGGCGAGGTCTACCCCGCCTATGGTCGCACCCCCTTTATGCGCGCGGGCCACTGGCCGGTGCTGTGGCTGGCGCTGGCATCGGTGCTTGGAGTGCTGGCGGCGCGCCGGCGCTTTAGTTGAGTGGCTGCTATTTTCGCTTGGGCAGGCTGACACGGGCGAACTGGATATCGTAGCGGCCCGGTGCAATTTCCGCCTGAAAGACCTTGGTATCGGGGTAGTCTGTTACCAGGCGCTCGACAATAGCTTTCTTGAGGTGAGCATCGATATTCGCCCCCAGATAGACGGCCTCCAGTTCCCGTATTTCGAAAGGGCGGTCATCGAACCAGAGCTGGTCGTCGGGCTGTTTGGTACTGCTTTCGTCCTTAGCTGAAAAAAAGCAGCGCCACTCCTGTTCGTGCTTGCTGATCTGGGGTTTGTACAGAAATTTGTTCTGGAAATACAGCTGGGCCTCGATGCGCTCCTGGTAGAGCACGGAGTTGAGCTGTTCTTTCAGGGTAGTAATTTCGGGGCGGTGGACGCCGTAGCGCATGGCTTCGGGGATGCCAAAACTGGTGTCTTCCCCCACCCGGAAACGCAGGGCTGCTCCCGTGTGGCAGCCGGCATGATACTGCCAGCAGGTGAGGTTGTCGGCCTTGGTGCCCATAGGCAATATGCGCAGGTGGCGAGTGTACTGGCGCCAGTCACTCATCAGGTCGTCCAGTTCTCCCAGGCGCTGATCCACCATCCGCGCCATCAGTTCCTCCAGGACTTCCTCGGCCTCCTCCGGGGAGGCAAAGCGCTCCTCGCCGCGCCAGCGGCGAATCACCGTGGCCAGGGGAGAGCTGCCACTCGGCTCCTCGCGGGAGAAGATCATGCCGCTGGAGGCGCGAATCACGTGATCCAGCAGGTCCTTGGGATCGAAAACCAGGGTGGTACGGTGCGTCAGTTCAAAAGGGTCGCCCAGCAAGTGCGGTGCCCGCCAGCGCAGTGCCTGCGTTTGCAGAATCGTCAGGGCGTTATCGGCAGCACAATATTTTGCCAGTGTTTCCGGGTGTTCAGGCACGTTTTATCCTTTTTGTAGGCATTATCAGTTCGGTCGCTCTGAAAACAGGGCCTTCCTCAGCCGTTATCGGCCACTAATGGGCTTTATAAAGTCTTTTTTCGCGCCATACAAGCTTACCTTAGACCGCCATGGGCAGAATGCAAATGCGTTTCGCCGATGGTGTTTAAGACGCTAAAATGGAGGGCGTGTATATTCTCTCACTTGGCTAAGGAAATACCGTGAATTTTACAGGCTCTCATATCCTCTCCATTGAACCCTTTGATCGCGCCGACATCCAGCGGGTGTTTGAAGTGGCGGACGCCATGGCGCCCTATGCCCTGCGCCGCCGGGTGACGCGGGTGCTCGAGGGGGCAATCCTCGGCAATATGTTTTTCGAACCCAGCACTCGCACCCGCATCAGCTTTGGTTGCGCCTTTAATCTGTTGGGCGGGGAGGTGCGCGAGACCACAGGTTTCGAGAGCTCGGCTATCGCCAAGGGGGAGTCCCTCTACGATACCGCACGGGTACTGTCGGGCTTTTCCGATGTGATCTGCATGCGTCACCCGGTATCCGGCTCGGTGGCCGAGTTCGCCGAGGCCAGTCGCGTGCCAGTCCTCAATGGGGGCGATGGCGACAACGAGCACCCCACCCAGGCGCTGTTGGATTTGTATACGATCCGCAAGGAACTCACTTCCCGGGGTCGCGGTATCGATGGGCTGCGCATTGCCCTGATCGGAGACCTGAAATACGGGCGCACCGTGCACTCCCTGTGTAAGTTGCTGTGTCTCTACCGGGATGTGCATATCACCCTGGTGTCGCCCCCTGAACTGGCCATGCCCGAGGCCATCGTCGAGCGGATGCGCGACGCAGGTCACACGGTGGTAGTCACCGAGGACCTCCCCCAGAGCATTGCCCGGGTGGATATCGCCTATTCCACCCGTATTCAGGAAGAGCGCTTTGCCACTAAGACCGAGGCGGACCTGTATCGCGGCCGATTCCGCCTCAACCAGGCCATCTATACCCAATTCTGCGAGCCCAACACGGTGATCATGCACCCACTACCCAGGGACTCCCGTCAGGAGGCCAATGAACTGGATAATGACCTTAACCAGAATCCCAACCTGGCGATTTTCCGCCAGGCGGACAATGGCGTCCTTGTGCGGATGGCGCTGTTTGCCCTGGTGCTGGATGTGGTGGATCAGGTGGACAAGCATTCTCGCGAGGTAAACTGGTATAACTCCGCGAGGACGCTTTAGGTGTCTGAAGTCTGAAGTCTGAAGTCTGACGCTGAACGCTGAACGCTGAACGCTGAACGGGTATGGCGAACGTCGGGGTTTTGAATCCGGTCTAGACAACGTTGTCTTTAATGGCGTAGTATCCCCATAGTATTAATAACTGGGGTGCACAATGATGATGGGTTTGCCAGGTATAAAACGGTCACTGTGTTTGGCAGTGGTTTGGATCGTGGGCCTGGTGGCCCCGGTGGCGATGGCACAGCCTTTGTCAGACAAGGAGCTGGAGGCCTTTGCCTGGGCCGCCCAACTGCGCTTTGAAGTGGTTTCCAATATTGCCGAAGGCGGCCCGCAGGTTAGCATTATCCTCAATAATCGCTCATCGGTGGACTTGCCGGCGGGCGAGAGCAACTGGCAACTCTATATCCACTCAGTGCGCTATATCGGCGATACCCGCGACGCCGGTCTGTTGTTGACACACGTTCAGGGTGATCTGCACCGCTTGCGGCCCACGGCGGATTTTGCCGGGCTGCCGGCGGGCGAAGCTCTGACCTTTAGTTACTCTCCCAGTGCCTATATGGCGAGCCTCAGCGACTTTATGCCTCGCGCATTTGTGGCCAATAGCGCGGGCGAAGCCTGGGTGCTGGCTTCCACCGATACGGGGGAGCTGTCTGATTTTGTGGCGCCCCTGGCTCGCCCGGAGCAGCAAAAGCGCAGTGCGGCTGATCGCTATACCAGTGCCACGGCAGAATCGCGCTTTGATCGCTTTGCCGCCGTCAACGCGGTGGAAGTGGCGACGAGTGAGGTGCGTCAGCGCATTATCCCACAGCCTCAGAGGCTGGAAACCCGGCGCGGCGAAGTAGTTCTCAATGAGCGCTGGCAGATTCGCTATGCGGGCCGACTTACCGCCGAAGCACGCTATCTGCGCGAGCAGTTGGCGGAGGCAATGGCCCTGGAGCTGGAAGCCGAGCCGGATCATATTCCCGCCGCGGAGCAGGTGATTATCCTGGGGGTCGATACCGGCGCTGAAGCCTTGCCCGCGGGCGCCGAGGCCTACACCCTGGACATTGAGAGCGATCGTATCGTTATCAACGGGCGCGACAACGCCGGGGCCTTCTATGGTATCCAGAGCCTGCTGTCGCTGCTGGCAGGTGCGGAGGATATGAGCCTGCCGCGATTGACCATTGCCGATGCCCCCCGCGCCCATTGGCGGGGCATGCACTATGATATGGGACGCAATGTTCACGGCAAGGCCGTCACCCTGCGTCTGATCGAACAGATGGGTCGTTACAAGCTCAACAAATTGCACCTGCATCTCACCGAAGATGAAGGCTGGAGGCTGGAAATTCCCGGTCTGCCGGAACTCACCGAAATTGGTGCCACTCGCTGTTTTGATCTGCAAGAGCGGCGCTGCCTGCTCACACAACTGGGCACCGGTCCCCATCCCTCGGGGTCGGGCAATGGCTATTACTCCGTGGATGACTTCGTTGACATACTGCGCTATGCCGCCGAGCGGCATATCGAAGTGATCCCCGAAATCGACATGCCCGGCCACGCCCGCGCCGCCGTGGTGGCCATGCAGGCGCGCCGGGAGCGCCTGCTGGCCGAGGGCCGCGAAGCAGAGGCGGAGCGCTACCTGCTCTCCGATCCGCTGGATACCTCAGAGTATATGACGGTGCAGAGTTATACGGATAATTCCATCAACGTCTGCCTTGAGTCCACCTATGCCTTTGTGGACAAGGTGCTCTACGAACTGCAGCAGATGTACCGCCAGGCGGGCGTCCCCTTTAAAACCTTTCACATGGGCGGCGATGAAGTGGGCCAGGGTTCCTGGACTGCCTCGCCCGCCTGTGAGGCGGTTTTTGCCCGCGAGCCGGGCGTGGCCGGTCCGGCCGATCTCAAACCCTGGTTTGTCAGCCGGGTGGCCGACTTGACCAGTCGTCGCGGTCTGGCGCTGGCGGGCTGGGAGGACGGTCTGATGTACGACGCGTCCAATACCTTTAATCGAGACCAGTTCGACAACGAGCGGGTGATCGCCCACGCCTGGGACAATATCTGGGAGTGGGGGGTGGCCGATCGCGCCTATCGGCTGGCCAATAATGGCTATCAGGTGGTGCTCTCCGGAGCGACTCACCTCTATTTCGATCATCCCCACGAACCGCATCCACAAGAGCGTGGTTACTACTGGGCCACACGCTTTACCGATGTAATCAAAGTGTTCGGATTTATGCCCGATCACCTCTACGCCAATGCCGATACCACCCGCGATGGCGAGCCCATCGATAACCTCGAGGCGCTGGTGGGGCGCGCCATGCCGCCGCTGAAAAAGCCGGAAAATCTGTTGGGTATTCAGGGGCAGGTATGGACCGAGACCATTCGCACTCCGGAGCAATTGGAGGCGATGGTGTTCCCGCGCCTGCTGGCACTGGCCGAGCGGGCCTGGCACCGCGCCAATTGGGAGGCGGATGTGCCCGATGCCCAGGAGCGACTTGCGGATTATGCGGTCTTTGCCCGCGCGCTGGTGACTCGGGAACTGCCGAGATTGGTCGCGGCAGGTGTGAACTTTCACCTGTTGCCGCCGGGTGGCAGGCGCGAGGGCAATCGCCTGCTGGTCAATACCGAATACCCAGGGGCAGTGATTGAGTATCGACTCGATGGAGAGGATGACTGGCGTGTCTATGAGACACCGGTGACTTTGCCGGCGGAGACTGCACAGGTCAGCTTGCGCACGCGTGTGGGTGAGGTGATCAGCCGCGCCACTGCTTTGGACTGGCAGTAGCGAAATACAGGTGTGAGAGGGGCGGTAAAGCCTTGTAGTCAGAATGACAAAAACAACGTTGTCTTGTTTTTGTGTGGCGCTGTTTTTTTTAATCAAAATTAAAATATCATTATAAAACATGGTGTTAAGTTGGTTTCTTGCTCAGGTGACGAGTCTGGGCTGGACGGGTCGCTTGGGATTTTTACCGGAATTGTTGACAACGTTGTCCCAAAGGGAGTAAAAAGAGAACGTCAAATGGCAGGGCGTGAATCCAGTCACAGGGCCGCGGGCCGGTAAGTGCCGTGGCAATGACGAGGGGTTTGTTTGCGGGCAGTGCGCGCGAACAGATAAACGGCTGACGCGGGGTGTGGTAGAGCCCCAGGTGGGCTGGGCTTTTGCTACTGGTGGCCATGCACATCGGCGGCAACACAAAACAAAATAGTAAAAGTGAGGAGACAAGTATGAAAACCAAGAAGAGCACATTCAGGAGAAAGCTGCTGGCCTCCAGCGTTTCCTCCTGCCTTCTCGCCTCCGTCTGTGTGCAGGCGCAGGATGAAGATTTGCTGGAAGAAGTGGTGGTCACCGGGGTTTACGCCTCGCAATTAAACGCGGTCAATACCAAGCGCGACGCCGCCTCGGTGGTGGACGCCATCTCTGCCGAGGATATTGGCAAGTTGCCCGACGTCACCATTGCCGACTCGCTGCAGCGTATTCCCGGTATTCAGGTGGAGCGTACTGCCGGTGAAGGTGGCCCGGTGCAGATTCGCGGCCTGGGCAATGTGGATACCATGCTCAACGGTGAAACTTTCCTGAGTGCTACCACCATCGACAGTTCCGGTGCCGACTTCGGCGATTTGCCCTCGCAGTTGTTCTCGGGGGCGGATGTGTATAAATCGCCCCTGGCGACTCTGACCTCGCTGGGGATCTCAGGGACTATCAATTTGAAAACCCGTCGTCCGTTTGATCTTGATGAGGGTTGGACCTTCGCTGGCACTGCGGAAGTGGATTATGGCTCCATCAGTGAGGAATACGATCCCACCATCAGTGGTTTGATCGGCTGGAATAACGACCGTTTTGGGGTGCTGCTGAGTGCGGTGACCACCGAAAAAAATCTGGCCACCGATTTTAATGGTTACTTTGACACTTCAGAAAATGGCGGTATTGGCGCCACCAATAACAACCATTCATGGAGTACACCGTCTCAGGATGCGGACGTATACCACGTGGTACCCCAGGGTTTTGCCGCCTTTAACAAACAGGAAGAGCGCAACCGCGATGGTATCAACTTGTCCGTGCAAGCGCAGTTGACCGACAGTGTGGAACTGGTAGCCGACTATTTCTACAGCAAGCAGGACCGCTTTAACCGCCGCATGGGTTTCTCCCACAATAACCGTTGGCAGACGTTTACCGACTATGCCTATGCGCGCAGCTTCGGTGAAAATACCTTTGTGGATGAAAACGGCAACGACTGGCGCACCGTAAATAATTTCGAGGCACGCCCCTACCGTATCCAGTCCTTTACCCAGGTTAACCGCAATACCGAAGAGTCACACAACGCCAGTGTAGAGTTGAATTTCGATAACGGCGGCCCTCTGACTGGTCAGGTACGTGTCACCCGCGCCAACGCCGATGCCAGCATGCGTCACGGTTATATTGAAGGCGATATGATGAGCATCGACGAAGGTACTCTGGTAACCGGTCCGGGCGGCCTGGTGCCGGCATCCTACTGCGATGGTAGCAATCATATCCCCGGCACCAGCATGGGCGATGACGGCGGCTGTTTTATTCAGTATTCACCGGGTGGCATGACCGGCACCGATTTCCGTATTACCTACGATGCCTCAGGCGAACACCCGGTCTTCGGCGGCTTTGATCAGGTGGTTAACGGTGGTCAGGGTCAAATGACAGTGGCCGACTATATGGCCAGTATCGACTCCTATCATGTGGGCGCCATCTCCTCGGAAAACAATACCGATGACGACGGCACCATGAACACCTTCAGCACAAAATGGAATTACGCCTTCGAAGATACACCGTTTATTACCAGCATTGATGTAGGTGTACGGCAGAGCGAACGCAAGGTGGACCACGAGGTGTTCTCCTACTTTGCCAACTTCCCGGAAACCGGTTGTTCCGCGCAGTGGAAAGCGGTAGACCAGTTTGCCGGTACCTCCGAGTGTGATCCGGACCTGCCGCAGGGTGAAATGGTGGATGGCGAATTCGTCAACTACACACTGTTACCGCCCACGCGTCTGGACCAGCACAACGATGTGGTGTGGTTGGACGATTTTGGTCCGGTCTCGGGCATTCCCGGAGTCTGGGCGGCGGATCCGCGTGCCTTTGACGATACCCTGGCCTATCAGGAGCGGGTGTTCGGCGAGCAGACCAAGTTCTACCAGCCCGGTCAAAGCTACAGCGTCGGTCTGGATGAATTCAGCTACTTTGCCCAAGTCAACTTCGCCGCCGGTAACCTCAGCGGTAACCTCGGGGTCAAGGTTATCGAGACGGATCTGACCATTGTGCAGAATGTCACCGGGGCCGCTGTGCCGCATTCGGGTGTCAACTATGATGCCGGCGACGAGCTGACCCAGCGCGACTATACCGATGTGCTGCCCAGCCTCAACCTGGCCTACGATATTACCGAAGACCTGAAGGTGCGCTTCGCCTACGGCGAAACCATGCAGCCGCTCAACCTGCTCACCTGGGGTGGGGCGAAATCTGTCGGTCGCGTCTTCAATGAAGACTGTGACTGTATGCGTGTC
>CBFGUT010000140.1:0-8422 GCA_965652265.1 uncultured Cellvibrionaceae bacterium
TACACCCTGGGCCGCCTGACAGTTTCCGCCGGTGTACATGATGTCACCATTGAAAATGCCATCGGCAACGAAGTGCCCTGGTCACGCCACTATGAAAACCTTGGCGACCTGGAATCCGAAGGCTATACGCTGGGGCTGACCTACGCGGGCGAGAAACTGTTCAGCAAGCTGAGCTATCTGGACACCACCGCTGAAATTGATGGGGAGGCCGTCACCCGTTACTCCTACGGTTACCTGGGCACCTCGGCGGGCAACACGCTGTCTGTGGACACTTCCTACGAATTACTGCCCACGTTACAGGCGGGCTGGATTGCCACGCTGGTAAAAGGCATTGATGATATTTATGTGGATGCGGCGGAGGCCAGTGTGGACAAGCCCGGTTACGGCGTGCACGATTTTTACCTGCACTGGCAACCGTCCAGGCTGGACAACCTGAGCCTGACACTCACGGTAAAAAATGCTTTCGATAAACAGTATCTGGACCACGGCAGCATTGAGGACTTTACCCATGTGCCCGATTATGAGGGTATTGTGGGCTACCCCGCTCCCGGGCGCGATGTTCGCATTAGTGTAGGAGTCCGCTTTTAACAGGCGATGTTAAAACACTCTCCTGAGTGCTCTCTTCTATACGATTTTCGGATGCTTTCCGGTTTATCACTCACTGCCATAAAGCATGGCAGTGAGCGATGGATCGGATTTTTATATCAGTGCAGCATACGCTGTACGCGATGCAGAATTTCCTGACAGGTTTCATGCTCGGGCAACACGGAAACACTGATAAACGCGCGCACGTCGGGCGACAGCTCGTCAAGCTTGTCCCGGTACTGCTCTTCACCGCGGTTCTCACCTCTTTCCAGAGCCGTCACCGCCGTTTTGTCACCAAACAGTGTGGCACTGCCTTCCACCAGTTTGGCAAAGTCTCCCCATACTCCCGAGTCATTATCGGGCGAGCCGCCCAACTGGGTAATTTTACGGGCGAGCATATCCGCGCGCTTCTGGTGGGAGCGCTGTAAGTCGCGCAAATTTACCGCCACGCCGGCGTCGTGGATGGCATTAATGCACTGGCCATAGGTTTCCACCGCCGCCAATTCATTTTGCAGGAATAAATTGAGGCATTCCATATCGTCGGTGTTAGCGTGTGTGGCTGCTGTCATGGTCATGGGTCTCTCTCCTGTCGTTAAAAAATACTCTCTGTGCAGCGCACTGCAACAAGCGGGCCACGGTGAGCAACCTTATCTTGGCGAGTACAATAGTGAAAATTTTGTGAGGCAAGCACGTGTTTATGGTGCACCTATATCACTTTTACCTGGCTAGACCTCGAATACAGGCATGTCTGCTTGTTAGATTTACAAGTGGTAAACGCAATATCTGCAAGATTGCCGGTGTTTGTCGGTGGCTATAACGTTTTTCGTCGTCCATCCTCGTTGCCGAAATTTTCCGACAGCCCAAGTCTGCCGGCCTCAGCCGGCAAGCCTGCAGGGCGATCAATAACACCGCGTTCTGTGAGGTCTGTTCTGTGAGACTGGCACTTCCCTTGAATGCCAAAAGGTATTCAATATCAGCGGGAGAGACGTTATGCCCAGTCCAGAAGACCACAAAACGCCCATGCAGGACCCACGACACCTGTATCCACGCCCGACCTTTCCCGAGCAACAGCAAAAGGCGCCGGGCTCTGACCAGTCCATGACACCGCCAGCCGATCATGGTGAAGAGTCCTACCGCGGCAGCGGAAAACTGTCGGGGCGGGTAGCGCTAATCACCGGCGGCGACAGCGGTATAGGTCGCGCCATTGCCCTCGCCTATGCACGCGAGGGAGCGGACATCGTGTTTACCTATTTGCAGGAAAACGAGGATGCCCAGGCCACAGAAAAATTAGTGCGCCAGGCGGGTCAGCATGTGGCCAGCTATCAAATGGATCAATCCGACAGGGAGGCCTGCGATGGTGTCATCACCGATACCATCAACGCCTTCGGTACTCTGGATATTCTGGTCAATAACGCCGCCTACCAGCGCACCTATGCGCAGTTGAGCGATATGTCCGATGATGAAATCGAGTGCGCCTTTAAAACCAATATCGAGGCATGCTTCTATTTTTGTCGCGCGGCGCTGGAGCATATGCGCCCCGGTGGGGCCATTATCAATACCACATCGATTCAGGCCTATTCACCCAGTATTCACCTGGCGCCCTATGCCGCCTCAAAGGCCGCTATTGCCAATTTCACCTTGGCGCTGGCCGAAGAGGCTATCGAGCAAGGCATCCGCGTGAATGCCGTGGCGCCGGGTCCGGTGTGGACACCTCTGATTCCCGCCACCATGCCGGAGAGCAAGGTTGAACATTTCGGGGAAAACACCCTGTTCCAGCGCCCCGCACAACCGGCGGAGCTGGCCCCCGTGTACGTGCTGCTCGCCTCCAATGAAGCCAGTTATATTACCGGGGAAATCTTCGGCGTCACCGGCGGGCGCAGACAATTGTAGGCAATTCCCCCATCGCTAATGCAAGCAGAGGTAAAGACTATGGCTACCAAAGATCACGGTACTCTCACTAAAAATCATGGATCTAGCATTAAGGATGACGAGCAATATCAGAGCCTGCGTGAAGAGGGGCTGAGCAAGGAAAAGGCCGCGCGCATCGCCAATACCCCGCGTCGCACGGCGGGCAAGCGCGGTGGCAAATCACCCGCTTACGAAGACTGGACCAAGGACGAGTTGTATCAAAAGGCGGCGCAAGTGGGCATCGAGGGTCGCTCAAAGCTCAAGAAAAACGAATTAATTAAACGCCTGCGACAGGGCCATTAATGCTATTGTTATCCAGCAAAGGCAATAGTCTTGATAAGGAGCTGGCAATGAGCAATCGAAAATTACTGGGCCTTGTGCTCTTGGTGGTAGGGCTTCTGCTGCTTTATTTCGGCTGGGAGTCCTCCCAGTCGCCCGGTGAACAGCTGAAAGAAAGCCTGACCGGCCGCTATACCGATGAGACTCTGTGGTTACTGATTGGAGGAGCCGCAGCCACAGTGGCGGGCGCAGTATTGACCCTGTTTCGCCGCTGACCCCAAGCTGGGAGCCCCACCAGGGGTTCCTCCGGCCAGACTCAAAGGACAAAGGTGCTCGACTTTGGGAGCAACCATAGCTTGCCCCTATATCCCCCACAAATTTCAATTTTATGTGCCAGACTGATTAATTATTGACCTCAAAATCAACATTTTGTAAACTTGTTAGCGCTTTCAAGCCCCATAAGTTAACTCAAGTTTACGATCCAGCCATTGGAAAGGCCTAGCGTAATTCTCAACAGGCCCAAAATGGCACTATTCAACGAACAAGCCCTGCGGGCCATTCTCGACTCCACCCCCATTGGCATGCTGGTGGTTAACGGCGCCGGCCTTATTGCTTTTGCCAATACCCGCGCCTGCCAGATGCTCGGCTGGGACAACGAGGTAGATTTACTGGGCGCCCATATCAATACCCTGATCCCCGAGCGATTTCACCGCGCCCACGATCTCAGCCGGCAACAATACCAGCGAGAGAGTACGCAGGCTCGCGCTATGGGAAAGGGGCGCGACCTCCTGGCCCGCTGCCGCGATGGACGGGAACTGCCGGTAGAAATAGGCCTTTCGCCCCTGAATCTGGAGGATGGCGATTATGTGCTGATCTCCCTGCTCGATATCAGTGATCGTCACCGGGCCCGGGACCTGGAGGAAGCCAATAGCGCGCTCGCCTATATGGCCACTCACGACCCCCTGACGCACCTGCCCAATCGGCAATATTTACTGCACCAGCTGGATCAATTGCTGGAGACGGACAGCCCCCTGTCCGTGGCGTTTATTGACCTGGATGGTTTTAAGTTGGTGAATGACCACTACGGCCATGTGTTTGGTGACAAGGTGCTCACCAGTGTCGCTCATCTGCTGCGTGACAATATTCGCCAGAGTGATCTACTGGGGCGGCTGGGGGGCGATGAGTTTCTGGTGATTTTTCAGGGGATGAACCGGGAGGAAGATGTACTGCGGGTGATGGAAAATATACGCGTGGCGGTGATGTCCCTCACCCGCCTGGAGGGACGGGACCTGGCAATCAGCGCCAGTATTGGGGTGGTCAGTCGCCAACCCGGCTCCTTGTTGAGTTCGGAAAACCTGATTAACCTCGCCGACCGGCTGATGTACCAAGCCAAACAATCCGGCCGCAACCGGATTGTTTGCAGTCCGGCGGAATAGCCGGACACTCACTTTTTGCTCTGCTGACGATCAATCCTCCTCGGCAGCTTCGAGCAGTCGTTCGCGCTCTTCCTCAACGGCCCGCCAGGCGGCGAAAGCGTCTTTGCGAGTTTCAAATTCGAACACATGCTGGATGGTACAGCTCTCGTCGGCCGTATAGAGGCGGCCACTACCACCGCCACAGACTTCGTAAAAGCGCGACTCAAACAGCGCTCTCGGCGAGGTGGACAAGCTCTGGCAGCCCGGCAGTACCGAGGCGAGGTAGTACTCCCCGCGGCCATCAATGGACACCCAGTTATCCTCCAGCACGCCGAAACCCTGAATGTCGGCCTTGCGGACACAGGCGCGGCCATTCTGGTCCGTCCTGTCCATCAGCAAATCAGACACCGAAGGTACATCCCTGTCTCCCATATTGGCGCAGGCCGAGAGTGCCAGGGCACTTGCGGTCAGTGTTAACAGCGGAAACTTCATGGTGTTACTTCCAAATTGGTTGTTCATGGCCTCTGACCACACCGGGGAGGCGATGGTTCATGGCGATTTGTAAGGATTTATGCGGGCACTGTTATCCGTTTTTACCCGTAGCGTCTAACAAGGCTTGTGGTAGCCTCGACCATTAGCCGCCTTAATTGGTATTACCAGATTGCCGAAAATTCTGAATGACAACCCCGGGGCCGTTTTTATTATATTTTCGCCAAAGTTCGTGATTATGCTCGTTTTTATTCACTACAACGGCGTTAAAGATTGAACGTAATGACAGCGATGTCATTTTTGCCTGACCAATATTTATCAATAATTTTCCATTTTATTTAATAAAGTATTACCAATTAATATTGCCCGGCATGACCAATTACGGTTTAATAGCGCTTTTACGCGAGGAGTCACTGTCATGGCGAATGCTTTCTATGGGCAGTCTGGCGGCGTTACCGCCGTGATCAATGCCACCGCAGCCGGGATTATAGAAACCGCCCGCTGTTACCCCGAGCAAATTCACACTATTTACGCCGGCCGAGATGGAATTCTCGGTGCCCTCTACGAAAACCTGGTGGATATTAGCGGCGAAGCGGCGGAAACCATTGGCGGCTTGCTGCACACACCCGGCGGCGCTTTCGGTTCCTGCCGGCACAAGCTGCAAAACCCCACAGTGGAGCACGATGAATATCAGCGGCTGCTGGATGTATTCCGCGCCCACGACATTCGCTACTTTTTCTACAACGGCGGTGGCGACTCCCAGGACACCACCCGCAAGCTGGCCCATGCGGCGGAGACCGTGGGTTATCCACTCACCTGTATCGGTGTGCCCAAAACCATCGATAACGACCTGCCCATGACCGACTGTTGTCCGGGCTTCGGCTCGGTGGCCAAGTATGTGGCGATTTCAGCACTGGAGGCCTCTTTCGACGTGGCATCCATGCATAAAACCTCCACCAAGGTATTTGTCATGGAGGTCATGGGGCGTCATACCGGCTGGATTGCGGCCGCCTCGGCGCTGGCCTGCGATGAGCGTGAACTGGGGCCGGACATTATTCTGGTGCCGGAAATCCCCTTCGTGCGAGAGGACTTTCTGCGCCGGGTACAACAGGTGGTGGCGCGCAAGGGTTTTTGTATTGTGGTGGCGGCTGAGGGTATTCGCGATCAGAGCGGCCAGTTCCTCTCCGCCGCCGGGGGTACCGACGCCTTCGGCCACACCCAGTTGGGCGGCGTGGCGCCGCGGCTGGTGGACTTTATCAAGGCCGACCTGAAGTATAAATGCCACTTCAGTGTGTGCGACTACCTGCAGCGGGCGGCGCGCCATATCGCCTCGCGCACCGACGTGGAACAGGCCTATGCGGTGGGCAAGGCGGCGGTGGAATACGCCGTTAAGGGGCTGCAGGCGGTGATGCCCTCGGTGGTGCGTACCAGTTCCTCGCCCTATCGCTGGCATATCGAGCCAGTGCATTTGACTCATGTGGCCAATAGCGAGCGCCCACTACCCCGCCACTTTATGAGTAAGGATGGTTTCAGCGTTACCGCCGCGGGACTGAATTATTTTGCCCCACTGATTGTCGGCGAGGCCTACCCACCCTACAAAAACGGGCTGCCGGCCTACCGCAAATGCCGCAACCGGCTGATACCCCGCAAGTTACCCGAGTACTTCCCCAGGCCGGTGGCCGACAATCCGTCCATCCCCCGGTGTCATCTGGACCCCATACACAGTTGAATGGAGCAACCATGTCATTAGCCCAAACCAAAATGAGTAGCGTTGAACAGTTGCTGGGTGCCGAGGCCCCCTACCTGCTGGAGCACCGCTGCCATACCTTCCCGCAACAGCATTTATCGGCCCCCGGCCCCGACTATATCGAACGGGTGTTCAGCCACAGCGACAGGCCACTGCCGGTGCAGCGCAACCTGCAAAGCCTGTTTGACAGCGGCCGCCTGGGCGGCACGGGCTACCTGTCTATATTGCCGGTGGACCAGGGTATCGAGCACTCCGCTGGCGCCAGCTTCGCGCCCAACCCGGACTATTTTGACCCGGACAATGTGGTCAAGCTGGCGCTGGAGGGCGGTTGTAACGCCGTGGCGTCCACCCTAGGTACCCTGGGCATGGTGGCGCGCCGCTACGCCCATCGCATTCCCTTTATTGTCAAGATCAACCATAACGACAGCCTGGTGCACCCTGCCAGCCACGATCAGCGGCTGTTTGCCAGTGTGCGCCAGGCCTGGGATATGGGAGCGCTGGGGATCGGCGCCACTATCTACTTTGGCGCCGATAACTCGCGCCGGCAGCTGGAGGAGATCTCCGCCGCCTTTGCCGAGGCTCACCGCCTGGGCATGGTGACCATTCTCTGGTGCTATCTGCGCAACAGCGCGTTCCAGACCGAGGGTGCGGACTACCACTTGGCGGCGGATCTGAGTGGGCAGGCCAACCATCTGGGGGTCACCATCGAGGCGGATATCATCAAACAGAAACTTCCCGAGACCAACGGCGGCAGTCAGCAACTCAAGGTGAGCAAAACCCACCCTCGAGTCTATAGCCACCTGACCAGTGATCACCCCATCGACCTGACCCGTTATCAGGTGGCCAATTGTTATATGGGCCGAATTGGCCTGATTAATTCCGGTGGCGCCACCGGCGACAACGATCTCGCTGACGCCGTACGCACCGCAGTGATCAATAAACGCGCCGGCGGCATGGGCCTGATTTCCGGCCGCAAGGCCTTTCAGCGCCCGCTCAAGGAAGGTGTCGAACTCCTTCATGCCGTCCAGGATGTCTACCTGGACCCCGCGATTACGCTGGCCTGACGGCCACTCGAGAACCCTCAGGGGGCCAGGCGCCCCCTGTCTATTATTTTTCGTGCCATAAAGGTCATACCAAATTACACAATGGTATAACCAGTTGTTGAATAAAAGACCAATGTGTGCAACCATTGTCAGATAATTGGTAATACCAAATCTCTCATAACGAATAACAACGGAGAATGCTCATGCCCAAGTACCGTCTGCTACCTCTTGTCATTGCCGTGGCCGCGGCGGGCCACCTGCAGGCCCAGGAGTCACCCGACAGTGAGGATTCCGTAGAGGAAATCATTGTCCAGGGCGTCCGCCAGGCCGAGTTAAATGCCAGAGAGCGCGAGCGCGAAAAGGACGCCTTCAGCTCCATTATCGCCACTGACGACGTGGGCAACTTTGCCGACCAGAATGTGGCTGAATCCCTGCAGCGGCTGCCGGGTATCACCCTGCAGAAAAACGAAGGCGAGGGCCGGTTTGTCACCGTGCGCGGTCTCGGCCCCGGCTTTGTGACGGTGAGTATGAACGGCAATGAGCTGGCCTCCGCCACTGAAGACAGCCGCGCCTTTGCGCTGGACGCCCTGCCCGCCGACATGCTGGGCTCTATTGAGGTCATCAAGGCGTTGACCCCGGATATGGACCTCAACTCCATCGGCGGCGCGGTCAACGTCAATACCGTCTCCGCCTTTGACCGCGAGCGCGACAGCCTCAAGCTCAAGGTACAGGGGGGCTACCAGAGCTATAAGGAAGATCTCAATCCCAAAGTGTCTCTCAATGGCACCCACCTATTTGCCGACGACACCATCGGCGTGGGTTATTCACTCTCCTATGAAGACCGCAGCACCGTGGTCTATCAGGTGCAACACCACTCCAGCACCCTGCCGCGCTACGTCACGCCCGATATGCCCACGCTGTCCGAAGGCAGCAGCGGCGACCGGCTGTTGATTCCC
>CBFGUT010000141.1:0-8422 GCA_965652265.1 uncultured Cellvibrionaceae bacterium
TACGCGGTACGCGGTACGCGGTACGCGGTACGCGGTACGCGGTACGCGGACAAGAAGTTGGGGACTTAGGTGGGCGATGTCAAGTGTTGAGGGCTGACGCCTGACACATGTGACATCCGACGCTTCAACTTTGCCGAGATTTTTTAATCATATCGTAGGCCGCCTGGATTTCCTGGGAGCGCTCGGTAGCTTCCTTGACAGCGCTGTCGGGCAGCCCCTGACCGGCGAGCTTGTCGGGGTGGTACTGGCTCATCAGCTTGCGATAGGCGCGCTTGATTTCGGCATCAGTGGCCGTCTTGCTGACCCCCAATGCCTCATAGGCTTCCTCCAGGCCACTGCCGGTGGCACCTGCCGTACCCCCGCCCTGATAGTGGCCTCCTGAAAATGCGTTTTGCGCCTTGATCATGCGCAACAACTGTTCAAAGGCAAACTGGCCAATCCCGAGGCCGGCCGCCACTTCGCGCAGGACACGCTCCTCCTCGGCATCGAAATGCCCGTCCACCAGTGCCAGATTAACCAGATAGGTGAGCAGCATTTGCACCATATTGCGATTGCGGCCACAGATGGTCCGGAACGATGCCAGTGTCGCCTGGGGATCGTAGTCAGGGGCGCTGCCCTGCTTGAAGAAAGCAATGGCTTCACGGCGCTGTTCGGCGGACAGTTCCATCTGGGTCATGAGGCTCTCGGTCTGGGCCACTTCCACCTCGCTCACACGACCGTCAGCCTTGGCCAAATAACCGAGAAGTGTGTAGGTGGTTTCGAAAAAGCTCTGGCTGGTGCGCGCCCGCATTTCCGGAGAGCCCATCACTTCCTGCAGGGCCCGCCCCCTGTCAAACATATGGCCCACGAAGACCCCGAGAATGGCCAACAGGGGACCGCCCACCAGAAGTCCCAAAATGCCACCAATCAGTTTGCCCATATTCGCGCCTGTCTACCGTTGCAAAAGCCGCAAGCTTAACACTCTTGCCGCCGGACGATAACTCACAAATTGTCTACAATTCTTTACAGAGAGAGGAGCCCGGTTTGCCCTTAGCCCCGCCCCTTCAGGTCGCTATGCCCGCGTTCTATGGCGTATAATCGCCGTTTATTTGTCTGATGATTGGCCATGACACCCTCAATGCAAGACTCCCTCGACAAACTGCTGGAGGCCGAACTGGATAGCCGGGCGCTGGATTTCTGGCAATTGGCGTCCGCGGAAATTAGCGCTGGCGTACCGGCTCAGCGCTTTGCGGCCCTGCTGGCACTCGCCAGCCGCTACGCCCGACGTCAGCCGCTGGGGCACCCCGAGCTGGCGGTGGGCTTCAACCCTGCGGCCTGGAATCGCCTGGAATTGTTGCGCGTGGCGCTGGTGCTGGCACGTACCGATCTGGACAGCGACTCCTTTGCCCGGGAATTCGAAGAGCTCTTTCGCTTTGCCGACGAGGGAGAGACCTGCGCTCTCTACCGCGCCCTGCCACTACTGCCCGCCCCCGAGCGCTTTGTCTGGCGCGCCGGGGAGGCCTGCCGCAGTAACATGCTGAGTATCTTCGAGGCCGTGGCACTGGATTCCCCCTACCCCGTCAACTACTTTGACGATACTGCCTGGCACCAACTGGTGATGAAAGCTGTGTTTGTAGAGGCCCCCATGGTACGCATTGAGGGGCTGGACTCGCGACTGTCACCGGAGTTGACCCGTATGGCACTGGACTTCGCCGCCGAGCGCCAGAGCGCCGGCCGCCGGCTGATTCCCGGTTTCTGGCTGGTGCCCGGCAATCACCAGCCCGCTGCCGTAGCGGCTCTGGTGGGACAACTTTGGCCCACGGCACATACCGTAGAGCGCATCGCCATGGCGCTGGCTCTCGGCCGGGCTGGGTGCGAGAGTGACTTGCAGACACGGCAGAAGGAGTCCCTCGAGGCTCCCGTTCTAGAGGCTATCGCAGCAGCGCTGGCTGACGACCACAGCCAGCAAACCTTTGCCCGGTTGCTTGCCGCTTACTAACTGAGAGACGCTTATGAGATTTTTTGATCCCCATATTCATATGTCCAGTCGTACCACCGACGACTACGAGAACATGGCCGCCGCCGGTATCCGCGCCATTGTCGAACCCGCCTTCTGGATGGGCCAACCGCGCACTAATGTGGGCAGTTTTATCGACTATTTTGCCAGCCTGGTGGGCTGGGAACGCTTTCGCGCTTCGCAGTTTGGTATAGCCCACTACTGCGCTATCGGTATCAACTCCAAGGAAGCCAACAACGAGGGGCTTGCACGCGAAGCACTGGAAATTTTACCCCACTTTGCTCTGAAGGAAGGTGTGGTGGCCATCGGCGAAATTGGCTACGACGAAATCACTCCCGCAGAAGAATACGTCTATCAACAGCAGCTCAAATTTGCCGTTGAGCACGACATGGTAGTGATGGTGCACTCACCTCACCGCGACAAGAAGAACGGTATTATCCGTTCGATTGATGTGGCCCGCGAAATAGGTGTGCCCATGCACAAACTGGTCATAGACCATAACAATGAAGAGACCGTCCGCAGTGTCCTGGATGCCGGTGCCTGGGCGGCTTTTACTATTTATCCCAATACCAAAATGGGTTCGGAACGCATGGTGGAAGTTGTTCGCCAGTACGGGCCGGAGCGCATTATTGTGGACAGCTCGGCGGACTGGGGGGTGAGCGATCCCTTATCAGTCCCTAAAACCGCGCATCTAATGCAGGAACGCGGCATTGACAGTCAGGCAATAGAGCTGACCTGCTGGGGCAATGCCCTGGAGGCCTATGCGCAATCCGGCCAGATTGACGTGGACGCCCTCATGCAGGCCCCTGTTATCGACCAGAGCCAGAAATACAGTGACAACTCCGTGTTGCGTGGCCAGGCACCGCGCATCGACGAGCCGGTGCAAAACTGAGGTTGCAATGCTGCAGATTGATCAAAGCTTTACTCTGCCCTACCGCTTCCCGGTCTGCTTCGACCGGGACACACTGGCACCGGAAAATCCCCTGCTGCGCGACATTATCGACCGCGCGGGTTCCGGCCCCCACCGGGTGCTGCCGGTCATCGATAGCAATGTACTACAGGCCCACCCACAATTGGTGGAACGCCTGCTGCTCTACGCCGAAATGCACGGCGAGACGCTGGAGCTTATCGAGCCGCCATTGATTGTGCGCGGCGGGGAAATCTGCAAGTCCGACCCTGTAGAGGTGGATGAATTCTACCAGCGCACGCAAACGCAAAATATTGACCGTCACAGTTTCGTGCTGGTGATCGGTGGCGGCGCGGTGGTGGATGCCATTGGTTATGCCGCCGCCACGGCACACCGAGGTATTCGCCTGATCCGCATGCCCACCACGGTACTGGCCCAAAATGATGCCGGTATTGGTGTCAAAAATGCTATTAATTACCGCGGTCGCAAGAATTATTTGGGCACCTTCGCCGCACCCTATGCGGTGATAAACGACTTTGATTTTCTCGACACCCTGCCCGATCGCGACCGGGTTTCGGGCATTGCCGAGGCCATCAAGGTAGCGCTGATTCGTGATGGCCAATTCTTCCAATGGCTGTACGACCATCGTCAGGCACTGGCGCGTTTCGAAACCGCCCCCAGTGAAACTATGATTACCCGCTGTGCTGAATTGCACCTCAACCATATTCGCACCAGTGGCGACCCCTTTGAGCAGGGCAGTGCCCGACCTCTGGATTTTGGCCACTGGTGCGCGCACCGGCTGGAGGAGCTCTCGGCCAGTGAATTGCGCCACGGTGAGGCGGTGGCGATTGGCATCGCCCTGGATTCACTCTATTCGCACGCGCAAGGCATGATCGATACCGCCACCCTGACCCGAATTCGCGAGACGCTGGAAGGGGTGGGTTTTACCCTCTACCATCGGGCACTGGAGTCGCTCGATATCGAGAAGGCCCTGGAGGATTTTCGCGAGCACTTGGGCGGCAAACTCTGTATTACCCTGCTTACCGCCGCCGGTAGCGCGATGGAAGTGGGAGAGATCGATTATAAAACCATGCAGGCGTGCCGCACACAACTGCTGGAGAATACATGGCCCCGTTGACCTATTGCAGCAACATCCACCCCGGTGAAAGCTGGGCGGATGTGATGCACAACCTGAACAGCCATTTGCTGGATGTCAAAAAATCTCTGGGTAATCCTCACGAGCCCTTTCCGTTAGGCTTGCGAATCGCTGCGCAGGCGGCAAGCGAAATTGACAATGCCGCCATTGAAGAATTTCATCGCTGGTGCCAGCAGCATAACTGTTACCTGCTGACCATAAATGGTTTTCCCTACGGCACTTTCCACATTAAACGCGTCAAGGAGCAGGTATATCAGCCCGACTGGCGACAGGCGGAGCGGACCGAGTACAGCAAAAAGCTCGGCGATATCGCTGTGCGTTTGCAGCCGGATGCGGAGCAAATTGCCATTTCCACCGTTCCCATTGCTTTTAAGCCGGATTTTAGCGATACCGACTGGGACGATGCCTGCAAACAGGTACGCGAGGTGGCGGAGCATTATTATCAGTTACATCAGCAAACGGGCATCACACTGATATTGTCACTCGAACCCGAACCCCTGTGTGTGCTAGAAACCACCGACGAAGCGCTGGCGTTTTTTGACCGGCTGGATTTACCCGAGCGCCTGCGTCACTATGTGGGTTTGTGTTTTGATTGCTGCCATCAGGCAGTGGAGTTTGAACAGCCCACTGAATGCCTTAAGCGTATTCAAATGGCGGGCATTCCCATCGGCAAGGTACAAGTGTCCAGTGCCCTGCGAGCAAGTGGCCATGAAATCGCAAACCTCTTTGCTTTTAACGAGCCCGTCTATTTGCATCAGGCTGTCGCCCGGCATCGGGACAACGGGGCCTTAAGTCGCTACGTCGACTTACCGCAGCTGAAACTCGCCATAGAGGAAGGTCAAGTTTTCAGCGAGTGCCGGGTACATTTTCATGTGCCTATCTTTCAGGAACATTTGGGGCAATGCGGCACGACCCAGTTTTTTCTGCGCGAATTTCTGCCGTTGCTGCCTTCCCCCATTCCTCTGGAGGTGGAGACCTACAGTTTTGATGCCATTCCCGACGCTTTGCGCTCAGGCACTGTTGGGGAAAATATCGCGCGTGAATTACAGTGGGTGCAAGCGCTGCTGCAGTCACATCGGCCGAGGTAAAATATGCACAGAACGGTTGTTCTCAATGTGGTGGGGCTTACGCCGGCACTCCTGGGTGAAAAAACGCCCAACCTTAACAAGCTGGCCAACGGCGCCACCACGATAAAGCCTGTCACCCCTGCCGTCACTTGCAGTGCTCAAGCCACCTATATTACCGGCAAACTGCCCAGCGAGCATGGCATTGTGGCAAATGGCTGGTACTTTCGCGATCAAAATGAAGTCTGGCTCTGGCGTCAGAGCAACCGCCTTATCCAGGCCCCCAAAATCTGGGACCTGGCACGCGCTCGTGACAAGGATTTTACCTGCTGCAACACTTTCTGGTGGTACGCCATGGCCACGGATGCCGACTATACGCTGACCCCGCGTCCGCTCTACCTCGCGGATGGTCGCAAGCTCCCCGATTGCTATACCTACCCCCTGCATCTGCGTGACACGCTGTCCCGCAAGTATGGCAATTTTCCCTTGTTCAATTTTTGGGGTCCGGCCACCAGTATCAAGTCCAGCCGCTGGATAGCCAATGCGGCCATGCATATGGAAGCTGAATATAAGCCCACTTTGCAATTGGTGTACTTGCCCCACCTGGATTATTGTCTGCAAAAGCTAGGGCCGACAGGGGACATTGGTAAAGATCTTGAGGAAATAGACTCGCTGGTGGGTGAACTGGTCGAGTATTTCAGCGAGCGCGGCTGTCGGACCCTGCTATTGTCAGAATATGGCATAGCCCCGGTGAATCGCCCGATTCATCCCAATCGTATTTTGCGCGAAGCGGGCAAGCTATCGCTGAAGGTGGACCTGGGCCGCGAATACCTCGACTTCGCCAGTTGCCGGGCTTTCGCCATGAGCGATCACCAGATTGCCCATATCTATGTGCAGGGCGACGAGAACCTGGATGAACTGAAATCGCTTTTTTCGCAAACACCCGGCGTTGCCAAAGTATTGAGTGGTAGTGAGAGGGCCGAATACGGGCTGGATCATCCACGCGCCGGTGAATTGGTGTTACTCGCGGAACCCGATAGCTGGTTTACTTATTATTACTGGTTGGACGAAAGTCGTGCACCGGATTACGCCCATCAAGTGGAAATCCACAAAAAACCGGGGTTTGATCCCTGCGAATTGTTTTTGGATCCGCAATTGCGTTTTCCCAAATTGCGGGTGGCGCGCAAACTCTTGCAAAAGAAACTCGGCTTTCGCTACGTGCTGGATGTGATTTCCACCCAGCCTGAACAGGTGAAAGGCTCCCACGGCGTGTACGATGGCACCGATTTCACTACACCCGTGCTTATGAGTAGTGTGCCCGAGCTGCTGCCTCAGCAACAGGTAGATGCCACCGGCGTGTGTGACCTTATTCTCGATCATATTTTTAAGGACTGAAGCGGCCATGACGGACCTGAAAACATGGCTGGCACTGTGCCGTGTCAGTAACCTGCCCACCGTATGGATGAACGTTCTGGCGGCTACAGCGTTGGCCGCCAGTGCTGGTGAGCAGCATTTTCCCCTCATATTTTCTATATTATTGATGCTGGCTCTTACCTGCTTTTATACCGGCGGCATGGCGTTTAACGACTATTGCGACCGCCACTGGGATGCCCAACACCAACCCTATCGCCCCATTCCCGCCGGCAAACTGAGTGCTCGTAAAGCTCTGCTTGTCAGCCTGACATTATTTACTACCGGTCTGTTGTTATTGGCGTTAACGCCCCATCGTTTGGGCATACTCGCCGGATTGGGATTATTAACGCTTATCGTCGCTTACGACCTTTTCCACAAACGCCATTGGCTGACCATACTGCTCATGGCGGGAACACGCTTCGGTGTCTATCTGGTAACCAGTTACGCCCTCACCGGCAGCGCTATCACCGCCATCGTGATACTCGGTCTGATTCAATGCCTGTGGACCTTACTGGTCACAACAGTGGCCCGCCTCGAAAACCGGTTGCCCCAGGGATATCCCTTCCCACTTATTCCCTGGATGATAGCTGCCATGGGGCTGGTGGATGGGATAGTATTGGCTTTTCTGCTATCGCCCCTCTGGCTGGTGGCGGGTGTGGTGACGTTATTGCTAACCCGTTGGGGACAGCAATATGTAAGAGGGGATTAACAGAGAGACCTCTCAGTACACCCCTTAAAAAATCCACCTCATAGAGAAGCTATTAGGCATTCACCACTTCGGCAGTGGATGCGGAAGTCAGGCTGTGCAGGTCGTCGAGGAAGGTTCTCTGCCAGCGCTGAATATCCTGGTATTCTAATACATCCATCATTTTGCGCCAGCGATCTTGACGCTCGTCCAAAGGCATATTGAGTGCACGGGCCAGCGCGCCCGCCATACCGTCTACATCGTAGGGATTGACGATAAGGGCTGCATCCAATTCATCCGCGGCCCCCGCCAATTCCGAGAGTACCAATACTCCCGGGTCCTCCGGTGATTGTGCGGCCACATACTCCTTGGCCACCAGGTTCATACCATCACGCAGAGGGGTCACCAGGCCTACATGCGCCAAGCTGTACATGGCGAGAATGGTGTGACGGCGGAAACCGCGATTAAGGTAACGCAAAGGCATCCAATCGAAGTCCGCATAGGTACCGATAATATGTCCCGCTTCGCGATCAATGCGCTTGGCCAGATCGCCATAGGCTTGCACATCACCGCGCGAGGTGGGAGAAATCTGTAAATAAACAACCTGGCGAACCAAGTCACTGTTATGGGCCAACAAGCGCTCATATGCCTGAAAACGTTGCACAAGGCCCTTGGAGTAATCAAGCCGGTCAACGCCAATGATCAATTTACGTTCTGCCAGGCTTTTATCCAGACGTTTGAAATCGTCCGTTCTGGTACCGGATTGCGCGATTCCAGCGATGGAGCCAGTTTCGACACTGATGGGATAGACTCGCGCGTAACAGTGGCGATTTTCCAACCGGAGTTTGTCGTTTTTTAAAATTTCTCCGCCCAGGCCTTGGGCAATTCCCATGCAAAACCCCAAGCGATCCGATTCTGTTTGAAATCCGACCAAAGTATAGTGCATGAGGTGTTTTAATATTTTTTGATAGCCAGGCACCGTGCGCAACAAATCTAGGGACGGAAAGGGTGTATGCAGAAAAAATCCTATAGGATTTTTGATACCGCGATCCCGCAATATTTTGCCCAGCGGAATTAAGTGATAATCGTGCACCCAGATAGTGTCGTCAGGCTGTATCACGCTAACTAACTCATCGGCAAACTTGCTGTTCACCTGCAAATAACCTGAGAGGTCAGTATCACTGTAACGCATGAGTTCCGG
>CBFGUT010000142.1:0-8329 GCA_965652265.1 uncultured Cellvibrionaceae bacterium
ACCCCCGACCGGCTGATTACAAGTCAGCTGCTCTACCTACTGAGCTACGCCAGCCAACTCCGGCCACGTCTCAACGTGGAGGCGGGATTCTAGAGAAACTTTCATTCAGACGCAACACCCTGACAGTATTTTTGTAACTTCTCCACGCCTTTCTCGCGCTCCAGCAATTGGTGCCAGGTGGCGCGGCTCAGCCGCTGGGATTGGGGGCGATCCACCCGCACCCAGATTTCGCTGCGGGTGCGGGTGATGACCTTGATATCGGCGTCATAACCCAGTTCGGCTACTGCAGCCTGCTGCTCCAGCGCCAGCGCCTCACGGGTAAACATGCCCAGAGAGATACCATTGGCCAGCTCTCCCCGGGGGATGAGATAACTGTCTATATCCTGCGCCTGCACCTCGCGCAAACGCTCCAGCGCCAATTTCTTACTGGGTTCGGGCGGCAGATAGAGCCAATAGCCCTCCCCTTCGGGCACTTCCAGCTCGCGCACCTCGGCCCCTACCTCCAGGGCCGCCAGCGCCTCGACAAAATACTCGGCACGCAACAGGGTGGGGAAGGGCCCCACTACCACGCAGAGTGCTTCGGCCTCCCCCCCTTCCTGGTGGGTGGTCAGAACCGCCGGGCGCTCCGGCGCGGAGACTGGGGCATCGCCGCGCTCCGCGAGCAGTGCAAGGGTGCCGCCCTCGCGGGAGGCGGGCATGGCGACCGGGGCGGACCCCGCACTGGTCTCCGGCTTCCACACGGTCAACTGCAATATCAGTGCGGCGGCATTGATACCCAGCAGGGCAAAAAACAGGATTCTCATAGGCAAGTTCCGTTTACGGTGGCAGCAAAACCACAGGGACTTTACAGGGAGCCCCTGAAATAGAGCGCGAGACCATCGAGCACCAGCGACCGGTGCGTCTCGGCGCCGGCAAAATATTCGAGCCAAACGGCGGTGTCGCCCCCGGTGATATAACACAGCGGGCGCTCATCGGCCACCGCCGCCAAGGCGTGCTCAATCACACCCCGTCCCATGGCGATCAGGCCGCCCCCGATACACTCGCGGGTGGAGGTACCGGGCGCAGCCCGGCTGGGAATATCGGCATCCACGCGCAAGGATTCGGCGCTGGCTGCCAAGGCCTGGCGCATGGCCGCCAGGCCCGGCGCGATGTAACCGCCCAGATGGCGCCCATCAGCACGGATTATATCCACCGTCAGGGCAGTGCCGCTATCGACCAGCACACAGGCTCGCCCCTCGGCCTGTCGGTGGGCGGCAATCATTGCCAGCCAGCGGTCCACTCCCAGTTGGACGGGATCCGCATAACCGTTGATCAGACTGCCAAAGCGCTCGCCGCTGGTGGCGAAAGCGGGTTGCGGCAGACCCAGTCGCCAGCACTGTTCCACGAACAGCTGGCGCCGTTCAACTCCGGCCACACAACTCACCCACAGCGCTTCGGGGCGCCGGGTAGCGAGCGGCACCAGCCACTGCCAGCCGTCTACATAATTTTCCACGCCCCTATCCAGGCAATCCTCCCCCCGACAGAGCCGCCACTTCACCCGGCTATTGCCCATATCCAGCTGCAGTATCAATCGCGCACCCTCAAGGATACCTCACCCCCGTGAAACACCTGTTCGCCGCTGGCCGTCTCCAGACAGAGGGCTCCGGCGTGATCGACACCAATAAAGCGGCCACTGACCTGCTGACTGGCGGTTTGCAAATTCACCCACTGGTTGAGACCCACAGCCCGCGCCAACCAGGCGTCGCGCCAGTGGCTAAAACCTGCCCGATGAAAACCGGCCAACAGGGGAAAGATTTCATTGAGCAGCTCCGCCACCACCAGGCTGCGGGCGGGAGGCGCCATGCCACGGGCGGCAGCCATGCGCGCCAGATCGACCCAGGGCTGATCGATATCACTCGCCTCAGGCATATTCACATTCAGGCCCACACCTACCACCACCTGGCACTCCCCGGCCGGATCACCGCTCATTTCCAGCAGAATACCGGCGAGCTTGTCGCCCTCGCAGAGTACATCGTTGGGCCACTTGAGGGCGATATCTTCAAAACCCAACTTTTCCAGCGCCCGGGTAATGGCCACACCCACCGCCAGACTCAAACCCTCAAGCACCCCGGCCCCGCCTTCGAAACGCCACATGACTGACACATAGATATTCCGGGCAAAGGGACTGACCCAGGCCCTGCCACGTCGCCCCCGGCCGGCCAATTGGCGCTCGGCCAGACACACGGCCCCGGACGCCGCATTATCCCGCAACAACCAGCTATTGGTGGAATCAGTCTCGGCCAACACCGCCAGAGACGCCAAATATCCTCTCGCCTCGGTGGTCAAACCCACTTTTATCGCCGCTTCATCCAGCAGATCGAGGCCGCCGGGGATGATATAGCCATAGCCCCGCTGCGTTTCCAGGGGCACCCCCCATTGCTGCAGCTTTTGCAGCTGTTTCCAGACCGCCGTGCGACTGATACCCAGCGCATCACCCAATTCCTGCCCGGAGTGATGTTCGCCGTCTGCCAGCAGCCACAGCAATTGTTCCAGGGTGTCATCCGCTGTCACCGGCCCGCCCCCTCTGTATCAGGCACATACTCGCGCCGATAGCGCGGCGCCCTTAAAGACGTCAACACTTCGTAGCCGAGGCTGTGGTTACGGGCAGAGATTTCGCTCACATTGTGCGCCGCTGTAAGGATGTCAATATTCATTTCCGCCCAGTTGCCACTGGCAAGTCGCTCCGCAACACCCGGGACCGCACTGACATCAAAGACTGTGGTATCCATGGATACCCGGCCGATCACCGGTACTTCCACACCCTGGCAGAAGCCAGATCCCTCTGTGCCCAGCAAACGGTGCACACCATCGGCATAACCACCGGCCACCACCGCCAGTATCGCGCCCGGTTCGGCCCGACCTGCGGCGCCATAGCCCACGCGGGCGGGCGCGTCCACACGACGGAGTTGCAATACCGGTAATTGTAGCGTCGCCACGGGCCGGATCGGAGATGCCAGGCCCGGGCAGGGATTGAATCCATAGAGCGCCGCCCCCGGCCGCACCAGGTCGGCGTGAAAGTGCTCTCCCAGAAAAATGCCCGACGAGTTGGCCAGGCTCCAGCGCGCATTCGGCCAGAGGCTGGCCAGTTGTGACCGTACGCTTTCAAAAATTTCCCGTTGCTGAGGATTGCGATCAGAGTCCCGCTCTTCGGCACAGGCCAGATGGCTCATGGCCACCACCACTCTGGCGGCCGCCAGCAACGGGCGGTGCTCAGGAGCGAGCAATGTCTCAGTGGGAATACCCAGACGGGTCATACCGGTGTCGAATTTGATCGTGCAGGGATGAGAGGCCGCCACCGCCAACCAACGCTCAAGTGCCGCCACTGAACTGATAACCGGTATCAGCCGGGAGTCGGCGCAGGCCTGCTCATACCCCCGGGGAACGCCCCCCAACACCAGGCAGTGGCCGTCTTGCGGCAGCAGCGCGCGCAGCGCCAAACCCTCTTCCAGGGTCGCCACAAAAAAGTGTCGGCAACCCGCGCGGTAGAGTGCGGGCGCCACCGCCGCCATACCCAGACCATAGGCATCGGCCTTGACCACCGCCGCCGTCTCAGCGGCTGAAACTGCATCCAGCCGCCGCCAGTTATCCGCGATAGCGTTCAGGTCAATTCGTAACAGGCCGGTACTCGCGCTCATAACAATGCCATTCTGTGCAAAGCGGCATAGTTACAAACTTGCTCGACAAAATCCAGCGGTGGCGGCGTTTACCGCCACCGCTGCGATCAGGGGGCAAAGCGATAGAGGCTGTAGTAAGCATTCAATTGCGCTGGTGCCTCTGTGGAAAATACGCCCTCAGTGGCCAGCGACAGATGATAAACCCGCGCCGTCTGCTCGGGATGCACCTGGCGCTGCTCCGTATCGGCCAACGACACCTGAAGTGTCTTGCGATCCGGCGACAGTGTCAGCGTAAAGGCCTCCTCGCGCTGATCCATTTCCGGAGAACCGTAATCCGGCGCGTCGCGATAGAGCCAGGACTGAATGGACAGGGCGTCGCTGATAGCCGCCATATCCACACCAGCTTTGACTGTTTGGGTGAGATTCACGTTAAAGCCATCGCTTGTGACGGTGACATTGTGAATGGCCGGGGCCACCGTCTCGCCATCCCAGACGATGCGCTGCAGGCTCGCCACATGTCCTCCTTTGGCCTGCCAGCCGCGCCCGGTCTGGCCCACCAACAGACTATGGTCGGGCAGGAAGACACCGCGCATCACCCCGGAAGCCAAACCGCCCATAAAGGGCATAACCACGCCCTGGCGCACATCACCCACCTGTTCGGTAGCCACCCGCAACAAATTCGACTGGGTCTGGTCGCCCACCAGTATCTGGCCGGCAAAGGGGCCAAAGTGACCTTGGGTGGTGTCCCAAATGGGATGGCCGGGGGCATTGGCCACGCGGTTGTGGGGGAACAGCAACACCGCCGCCTCGCGCGTGTCCTTGACCTTGTCCCACTGGATTTCGGGTGACTCGGGGGTCATACCCGGCAGATCCACCAAGCCGGAGGGGTGGCCGTAGAACTTGTCCTTCTCCACCAGAAACATTTTTGAGGTGCCGACAAATTCACCCTGGTTCTCTGTATACCAGAGACGACCATCTGGCCCCGTCGACAAACCTGCAGGACTCCTCAGGCCATTGGCATGGAGGGTATAGCCGCCTTCGGGGTCCACACGCACCATCCAGCCGCTGAGCCCCCCCTGACTACCCATATACTGGCCGTTGGCCTTGTAGACCGCCTCGTCTGCATGGGCCAGGTTGAGATTCACATACCAGGCGCCGTCGGCACCTTTGGCCGGACCATGCATATAGGTGTGGTAGTTACCGTGGTAGCTGTGGGCATCGAAAAGTGTATCAAAACGATCCGCGCGGCCGTCGCCATCGGTATCGCGCACCCGCGTCAATTCGGCCTTCTGGCTCACCACCAGGTCCAGCCCCTTGTCGTCCTCGATCACCACGCCAAGACTATCGAAGAAGCCCTCAGCGAAAAAGTGCCACTCGCCATCAACGATGCGCCAGAGGCCTGCGGTGCGAGTCGCCACCACAATCGTACCATCCTTGGCCACAGCCAGACCCAGCGCTTCAAACAACTGGTCGCGACCATAATTGTCCTGGGGCGGCAGATAGTTTTCGATGCTGTAGCCGGCGGGCAGATCCGCGGTGGCCGCCACAGTGCGCAGCGGTTGACGTTCATAATTGAAGTCACTGTCCTCAGGCTGCCAGGCATTAGCGGCCAGCGCGAGCCGCGCGCTAAGCGATGCCTTTTCTGTGCCCTTGGGCAAGTGCCACTGTCCATCCTCAACCTCGCCTGCCGACACATCCAACGCGGTCAACTTTTCCGTCTCCAGCGCGAATGACTGGGCCTGGGCCAAGGGACCCACCACATCGATATGCAGGCCGCCATCGGCGTCAATGCGAGTGGTCACAGCCAGTCGATTCTCCCCTACCCGATAGCGGAAAGTAGGTGCTGCGTCGGGCCGGGCCGAGGGACGCGAATACCCCAGGAACTGGGCGTCGACGTCGGCAATGCGCTCTGCCTGAGTGCGCGGAGACTGCAAGGATGCCGCCACCGTTTCGGTATCACCAAACAGTGCCTCCTTGAAGGCGAAATCAATCATTTCGCCCTCGGCATTCAACGGAGCAAAGAGCACACTTTTCTCCCCCAGGTCGATTTCCCGAGATTCAAAGCCCATTTTCAAGCCGCCGCCACCGCGGTTTTTCAATTCCCCCGAAACATCCAGAAAACCGCCCTGCCAGAGTTTGGCAATCCCCAACACACGGGGATCGAAGCTGTAATTGATAGCATTGGGCTGGCCCACATGGATGGCCCGTGCTGAAACACCCTCCATGGGGCCGCGCTGAATCCGCAGGCGCTCATCCACCAGCAGCTGCAAGTCATCGGTCATGGGATCGTACTGTTCGGGGCCGCCAGCTTCCACCAGCTGCACCACCGGACCCTGTTGCCAGGCATCATTAAGAGTTTCCAGGTAGGCGCCTATGGCGAGCAGCTCCTGCCCGGATAACGTCTGTTCCATATAGGGAGGCATGATGGGCAGATAGGCTTCTCCTTTTTTCTCGCCCGCTTCATGGACCGCCAATTCGGCTGCCGGCTGGCGTATACTGCGCTGCAAATACTGATGGTCAGCCTTGAGGGTGAATCGCGCCTTGCCCTCGGACTCAATAATCTCGCGGTCGCGTGGCGGACGCTGGAAAAGGCCAAACAGATTGGGGCCGGTTTTCATGGCCTTGTCACCCTTTTTAACCGTGTGACATTCAATGCAGCCCAACCCACGATAGGACGCCTCTCCCAGAGCGACGAAATCCACCAGTGAGGCTTCATTGGTTGCTCCACCGGACTCAGCTGGCAACACCAGGGGATCAAAATCCGCCCGCCTTGCCTGCAGATTTTTTATTGCCACCTGCCCCTCTAGCACCCGCAGCATGATGGGTCCGGTCGTGGTTTCCCAGGGGTTTACCGAGCCCTCGGTGAATCCCGGAAGCAGTTGATTTTTCAGGACTGTCTCACCATTGAGGCGAGCCTCCAGAATTAGAGCCTGTTCGACTTTCTTCGACGTATTATCAAAGCGCGGAGCGCGAAAGCGAATTTCCAGGAGCTGCCACTCCCCGGCTGACCTAGCCGCTCCGACCAGTGGTGCCACCGGCTTGGTCAGTGCATTTTCCTCCTGGTCCCAGCGCGGCATAATACCGCCTGCCAGTTCACCGGTGGAGAGAATGACACCGTAGCGCCCCTGCAAGTAAAGAGCGGCCTCGGCATCGGCCGCGAGCATATATTCCAGTGTCAGCACACTGTCACCCACATAGACATTGCCCAACAGGTTTTCCGGCTCACTGTCCGCGCTCAACAAGATGCCAGCGTCTTCTCCGGCCGCTGCCACCAGTTGCCCGGCTTCCAGCGATACCGCTGACACCTGCTGCCAGTCGTTGTTCTGTACCAGGTAATGTTGATAATCAACAGCCCAGCCCAACGCCGGCAAGGCGCAAACACCAGCCAGCAGCAAGCTGCGGGCAAAGTCACAGGTTTTGATTTTCATAGTTTTCTCATGCGGTTGGGCGGGCGCCAGGTATGGCGCCCGGTGACACTATTAAAGCGGGCGCACCCAAATATTGCGAAACTTCACTTCATTGCTGTGATCCTGCAAACGCAAGGGTGCACAACCGTGGGCCTCGTAGGGCGGATGGCCGATCCAGGCCGTGGGCCCCTGTACTTCGGCGTGATTTTGGACTAAGACACCATTGTGCAATACAGTGATGTAGGCTGGGGAAGTCACTTTATCCTGTTCATCAAAGCGCGGCGCCCGATAGATAATGTCGTAGACATTCCACGCTTCATTGCTCTTGGTCGCGTTCACCAGGGGAATATGTTGTTTGTAAATGGCCGCCGCCTGGCCATTGGGGTAGGTTTCTCCACCGTGGGAGTCCAGCACCTGGACTTCGTAGCGCTCCTGAAAGAACACCCCACTGTTACCGCGCCCCTGGCCCTCCTCACCGGTCATATCTGCCGGTGACTGCCATTCAATATGCAGCTGCACATCGCAAAATTCCGCCTTGGTGCGAATATCGCCCGTACCCGGCTTGACCGTCATGATGCCATCGGCCACCGTCCACTGGGCCGGACCACTCTCTTCATTGGCCGACTCCCAGGCATTCAGGTTCTTGCCACTGAAAAGCACCATGGCATCTGAGGGTATCCCCGCATCATTAAAAGTCACTTTCTTGGGCACCGGCTCCCAGACTTCGGTCTTCTGCGCCTGCTGCCAGGGCTCCAGTTCCGCCGCCTCGGCCAGTGCAGGCACCATGGATACCGCCCCAGTCATCAGCAGGGACAAGGCCACGCAAGATTTTAGCTGTTTCATGATGAATCTCTCACTTTGTCATTATCGGTATTTGAAGCCTCGATCGCGGAGCAAACCTCAGGCCCTCTAGACAGCTGTCGAGATTACCACAGGCGGACTAATTTTTACATATGGAAAAATCGACAACATATAAACGCCCCAAGAATACTGCATTCGGCCCTGGGCTGCATGGAAGGAGAGAAAATATTACGAATTTTTACCGCAAGAGATGGGCGAAGTCGGATGTCTGAGTTAAAAGTGAACGGGGATGGATTTACTCATATTGGGTATTGATTTGAAAGTCTGATGTCTGACGTCGGACGTCTGATGCGGCCGCGAGTCGTTGATCGTTGATCGTTGATCGTTGATCGTTGATCGGCATTCAACAGCGGCCCCTAAAAAAATACCCCGAACCACTGCTGATTCGGGGTATTTCAGTTTAGAAGC
>CBFGUT010000143.1:0-8232 GCA_965652265.1 uncultured Cellvibrionaceae bacterium
TTGTGGCTTTTGGTGGGGGTCTTCATAATACGCACCTCCTGAATGAGGCTGGTGATGACGCCGTTGGCGGCAATTACCACTGCCACTACAACATAAGGTATATGCTAAAGTGCCAAAGCACAATAGCAAGTCGAAAAAATAGTCTGAAATCAGGGTCCCCATGTCCACACCCCAGACCGCTTTTGCCTGTCCCCGCGCACTCGATGCTGTCGCCATCGTCCGCCTGTTCGATGCTACCTTTCTTGCGACGGAGCACACCTGCCTGCGCGGTGGAGGTGAGGAGCCGTTGTATCGCCCGGCGCGTCATCCCGGCGAATGGCACACCATTGTTTTTACTCGCGATTACGCCGCCAGTGCGCTGCACGAGGTAGCCCATTGGTGTGTGGCGGGTCCGGCGCGGCGCCTGCAGGAGGATTATGGCTACTGGTATGCGCCAGACGGGCGCACAGCCGCGCAGCAGGCGGTTTTCGAGCAGGTGGAAGTGCGCCCACAGGCTATGGAGTGGCTGTTCGCTGAGGCGGCGGGCCGGCGCTTCCGGGTCAGCGCCGATAATCTCAGCGCCGGTCTGGGGCCCTCTGAGACTTTCAAGGCGGCTATTCACCAGCAGGTACTGGGTTTTTGCCGGCAGGGTGTGGCCGACCGCCCCCGGCGGTTTTTGCAGGCACTGCTATCCGCCAGCGGCGCCGCCGGCAGCGTCGAACAATTGCTGGTACCGCCACGTTTTGCAAGGAGTCTGCTTTGACTGCCGCGCCCGTCTGCCTGATCGATGCGTCTATCTATATCTTTCGTTACTACTTTTCCCTGCCGGATCGCTGGTTTGCACCGGCAACAGGTTTCGGCACGGCGGCGGTCTACGGCTATACGGGTTTTTTGCTGGCGTTGATGGAGCGGGTGCGACCGCGCTACCTGGCCGCCTGCTTTGATGAGAGCCTGGGCAGCGGTTTTCGCCACCAACTGTATCCGGATTACAAGGCCAGCCGGGCGCTGCCCGATGAGGCATTGGCTTTCCAGTTGGCGGCTTGTCGGAAGGTGACAGAGTGTCTGGGCATCGCCAGTTTCGCCTGCCAGACCTATGAGGCCGACGACCTTTTGGGCAGCCTCTATCGGCGCTGCCGGCGCCAGCGGGCCCCGGTGGCCATATTGACGCGCGACAAGGATTTGGGCCAGTTGCTGCGGCGCGACCAGGATTTTCTCTGGGACTATGCCGCCGATCAGCGTCATTATGCCGCTGATATCGAGCAGCGCTTTGGTGTGCCACCGGCAGCCCTGGTGGATTATCTGGCGTTGGTGGGCGACCCCGGCGACGATATTCCCGGCGTCCCCGGTGTGGGGGCGAAAACAGCGGCGGTGCTGTTGCAGGCTTTTGGCAGCATCGACGTCATGCTGCGACGGCTGGACGAGGTGGCCGGACTGCCG
Organism: uncultured Cellvibrionaceae bacterium; assembly: GCA_965652265.1. Taxonomy (GTDB): domain Bacteria; phylum Pseudomonadota; class Gammaproteobacteria; order Pseudomonadales; family Cellvibrionaceae; genus Gilvimarinus. Next base: position 1,417 of record CBFGUT010000143.1, read on the forward strand.
CTACGCGGGGCATCTGGCCTGGCCGGCAAATTGGATACTTACCGCGAGCAAATGTTCCTGGCGCGGCAGTTGGCGACTATTGTCACTGAGGCGCCCACTGTACAATCTGTGCGTGAACTGCGGCCAAAAGCCGTGAATTTTGCTGATTTTGGTCAGTTTTGTGCGGATATGGGATGGTCCAAGGCGCCGCTGAAACGACTTCAGACCCTTTTTGCGCGCGATAGCGGGAGCCGGGTCAATTCCTAAGCACAACAGCGGCTTACGATTATTCACTTTAAGAGACAGACCATGAAACTGGTAGCGGACGAGAATATCCCCCTGTGTGAAGCTTTTTTTGGCGACTTTGGTGACATTGTGCGCCTGCCCGGTCGACAGATGACGGCGGCGCACCTGGCCGATGCCGACGCCCTGCTAGTGCGCTCGGTGACCCGGGTTAACGCCGGGCTGCTGGAAAACACGCCGGTGCGTTTCGTGGGCACCTGTACCATTGGCACGGATCATCTGGACACGGCTTGGCTGGAAAGCGCCGGTATCACCTGGGCCAACGCTCCCGGCTGTAATGCCAATTCGGTAGTGGAGTATGTTTACGCTGCCCTGTCGGCCCTGGATATCAACTGGCGCGAACGGCGTTTTGGCATTATCGGCTGCGGCAATGTCGGTGGCCTGCTGCATCGTCGCCTGCGGGCCCAGGGTGTCGACTGTCGCTGCTATGACCCTTTCCTGTCACCGGCTGATAACCCCGATCTGGCCCCCCTGGAAGAGGTGTTGGCGGCGGATGTGGTGTGTCTGCATACCCCCCTCACCACCGACGGTCCGCATCCCACCCACCATTTGCTGGATGCCGCCCACTTGCGCCTGCTGCGGCCCGGGGCGGTACTGCTCAACGCCGGGCGCGGCGAAGTGATCGACAATGCGGCGCTGTTAGCGCGACTGCGCGAAGGGGTGGATCTGACGGCGGTGCTGGATGTGTGGGAACCGGAACCGGAGATCTCCCTGGCGCTGCTCGACCGGGTGGCGCTGGGGACACCGCATATTGCCGGTTACAGCCTGGATGGCAAGCTGAAGGGCACCGCCATGATTTATCAGGCTTTGTGTCGGCACCTGGGCGTGACGCCGGGCCTGGAACTCGCCCAGGTGGCGCCCGCGGTGGATGACCCCCTGCGCCGCCTGGGTGGGGAGCGCTGGAGCGACCTCGGCAAATTGATTGCCAGTGTCTACGATATTCGCGCTGACGATCGTCGCCTGCGGGCCCTGGCTGCCGCGGTACGCCGGGGCGAGGCCGATTTTGCACAGGGCTTCGATAAGTTGCGCAAAGATTATCCGGTAAGGCGCGAGTTTCATAACTACACCGTGGCGTCGGTTCGACAGGGCCCGTCAAGCCGGTGGCTGAATGCCTTGAACTTCAATATTTCGGGAAGTGACGCTGGCCGGGCATGAATGTCGAGAACGAAGATGAGCAGGTGCTGATGCCTGAGGTACCCGCGCGACCGGTCACTCTGGGGGTGATCATCAACCCCTGGGCCGGCCTGGGCGGCAGTGTGGCTCTCAAGGGCAGTGACGGTGCCCCGATTCGCGAGCAGGCACTGGCGCGGGGAGCGCAGCCGCGTGCCCCGGAGCGCGCGCAACGCGCCCTGCAGGCTCTTGTGGAAGTGAGTGGAGATATCCGCCTGTTGGTGTTTGCCGGTGACATGGGGGAATATGTGCTGCGGGGTCTGGGGCTGGCGTGTGAGGTGATTGGCTCGGCCCGCTCGAACCCCAGCAGTGCCGGGGACACCCGCCGCGCGGCGCAGGCCATGCGTGAACGCCAGGTGGATTTACTGGTGTTTGCCGGCGGTGATGGCACCGCGCGGGATATCGCCGACGTAGTGGGCGAATCCCTGCCCGTGTTGGGCATTCCCGCCGGTGTGAAAATGCACTCGGGCGTCTTTGCCATCACCCCCGAGGCCGCCGGCGATGTGCTGGCACGCGTCGCTCGTGCGCGCTGGTTACCGCTGATGACTGCGGAGGTGCGCGATATTGACGAGACCGCTTTTCGCGCCGGGCGCGTGACCAGTCGTCACTACGGTGATATGCGCGTACCCGAGCTGCCACAGGCGCTGCAGGGCAGCAAGCACAGTGGCGTCGAGGTGGATGAACTGGTGCAACTGGATATTGCCGCCGAGGTGATGGAGCACATGGAGGCCGATACTCTCTACCTGGTGGGGCCGGGTTCCACCACCCGGGTACTGCTGGAGCAAATGGGGTTGCCGGCCACTTTGCTGGGGGTGGATATGGTGCTGGATGGGCAGCTGGTGGCCGCCGATGCCGCCGCCGATGAGATTCGTGCCCAGGTGACGGCACATCCGGGGCCGGTGGCGATTATCGTCACCGCCATCGGCGGTCAGGGCCATGTTTTCGGGCGCGGCAATCAGCAGCTGACGGCGGAGGTGATCGCCCGGGTGGGGCGCGGCAATATCCAGATTATCGCCACCGCCGACAAATTGCGCGCGCTGGGCGGGCGACCCCTGCAGGCTGATACGCATGATCCGGCATTGGATGCGGCGCTGGCGGGGCTCTACCCGGTGGTTACGGGCTATCGCCAACGCATTATGTACCCGCTGGGCCTGGCACCCGGGACGGCAGGGGAGGCGGATATATGATCGACGCCCTGCCGCCGGCCAGTCTGCAGCGGCTGGATGCACTGGTGAGTAATGCCGGGGACGCTGTCGATAGCGTACGTCTGTTACATGGGCGCGGCCGCTGTTATCCGGGACTGGAATTTGTGACGCTGGATTACTTTGCACCGGTGCTATTGGTCACGCTGTTCGATGAGCCACCTGAGGGCTGGCTTCAGGCACTTGCCCGACAAGTACAATCCCGAGTGCCATCGCCGGTGGCCTCTCTGTTGGTTCAGCATCGCTACCGCCCCGGCGCGCCCTCAGAAACCCTGTTGGGGCAGGCACCGACGACGCTCTATGCCCGACGGGGGCCGCTGCGCTTCGCGCTCAATCCGCTGGCGCAGCAGAATATCGGTTTCTTTCTGGATATGGAGCCTGGCCGCCAATGGCTGGAGCAGTGGGCCCCGGGCCGGCGGGTCTTGAATTTATTTGCCTATACCTGCGCCTTCTCCGTGGTGGCGGTGGCCGCGGGGGCGGACAGGGTGGTCAATGTGGATATGAGTAAGCGCGCCCTGGCTCAGGGGCGAGACAATCACCACCTCAATGGCCTGGACAAGGCCCGCAGCCAGTTTTTACCCGAGCAGATTCTCAAATCCTGGAGCCGTATCAAAAAACGCGGCCCCTACGACATTGTCATCTTCGATCCGCCCTCGTACCAGCCGGGCAGTTTTGTCGCCAGCCGCGACTATGCCAAGCTGGTGCGCCGGTTGCCCGAGTTGCTGCCCGCCGGCGGTGAGGTGCTGGCCTGTCTGAACGCGCCGGAACTGGCGCCAGATTTCCTGCAGTCACTGTTTGCCGAGCATTGTCCGCCGGCGCGGTTGCAGGCGCGTCTGCCGCCCTCGCCGGACTTTCCCGATGTCGAGCCGGAGCGCCAGCTCAAGCTCTTGCACTACCACTACCCCGGAGTCAGCGGGCGCGCCGCAGAATAATCTGCACAATTTGCTCGATGGCGGAGGAGGAGCCGCCCCGCACCGCGCCGCGCAATAGTTCAATGGCCGGGGCAAAGTCGCCCACGACATTCGGCTGGCCCGCGTTTTCATCCAGTTGACTGACGGTGTGCGTGGTGCCCGAGGTCAGCAGGGACTGGCAGTTGATGTGCATGCTCAGCAGGGTAAAACCCCGGTGGGTGAGAGTGACCTGGTCGATGGCCTCCTGGCGGATGGTACTGTCGTAGCGAATATAGCCCTCGTCCGCCAGCCACAACAGGGTGGCGAAGCAGGCCTGGTGACGGGTGCTGTGCAGGCCGAATTCGTCGGGGCTGTCCGGCCCGCTGATATCTTCTACAAAGACCGTCAACTTGCGGGGGAAGCCGGCGTAGAGCTGGCAAAATATCTTTGCCACATCCTTGTGGAAATCGGCGATATGAATATCGGCCATGATCTGTCCCTATTGGTGGTAGCGCTGCAGGAAGTGACCGAAGCGCTCAATGGCGCGGGTCAGTTCGTCCTCGCGGGGCAGGAAGACGATGCGCAGATGGTCTTTTTCCGGCCAGTTGAAGGCGGTGCCCTGTACCAGCAGAATTTTTTCCTGAATCAGAAAATCCAGCACCATCTGCTGGTCGTCCTTGAGGGGATAGCGCTTGAGATCGATTTTGGGGAACAGATAAATGGCGCCCTTGGGCTTGACGCAGCTCAGGCCGGGAATCTGCTCAATGGCGGCCAGAGCGGCATCTCGCTGGTCGCGCAGACGCCCGCCGGGCACGATAAGTTCATTGATGCTCTGGTAACCGCCGAGGGCGGTCTGCACCGCGTACATGGCCGGGACATTGGCACACAGCCGCATGGAGGCCAGCATTTCCAAACCTTCCACATAACTCTTGGCCTTGTGCTTGGCACCACTGATGGTCATCCAGCCCGAGCGAAAACCGGCCAGCCGATAGGACTTGGAAAGACCATTGAAACTCACGCACAAAATATCGTCGGCCAATCGCGCCAGCGGAATAAACTCGGCGTCGTCATAGAGAATCTTGCTGTAGATTTCGTCGGCAAACAGGATCAGCCCCTTGTCGCGGGCGAGGGCCACCAGCCGCTCCAGCAGATCCTGGCTGTAGACGGCACCTGTGGGATTGTTGGGGTTGATCACCACAATGCCCCGGGTGCGGTCGGTAATCTTGCTGGCGATATCGTCCAGGTCGGGGAACCAGTCCGACTGCTCGTCGCACAGATAGTGTACGGCTTTGCCACCGGCTAGCGTGACAGCGGCGGTCCACAGGGGGTAGTCGGGTGCCGGTACCAGCACTTCGTCGCCATTGTTGAGCAGTGCCTGCATGGCCATCACGATCAGCTCGCTGACGCCGTTGCCGAGAAAGATATCGTCGATCTCCACACCGGGAATGTTCAGGCGCTGGCTCTCTTGCATAATGGCCTTGCGGGCGGCGAACAGACCGCGCGAGGCGGTATAGCCCTCGGCATTGGGCAGGTTGTAGATAACATCCTGAATGATTTCATCGGGCGCGGCAAAGCCAAAAGGCGCCGGGTTGCCGATGTTGAGTTTCATAATGCGGTGGCCTTCCTCTTCCAGACGGTAGGCGTGCTCAAGCACCGGGCCGCGAATGTCGTAACAAACCCCGTGCAGTTTGTCTGATTTTTCGATGTTTTTCATGTACAGTAAAATGCTCTGAAACAATTGCCGAGCCGCTCATCATCCGTGGTGGCGACTGCCCCTGTCAAGGAGTTACTGATGGCTGATAATGAAAACCGCAGCGATGAACACTGGCGCCAGACACTGACCCCCGAGCAGTATACTGTCTGTCGCGAAAAGGGTACCGAGCGGCCTTTTACCGGGGAGTATTGGGATGTGTTTGCCCCGGGAGAATATCGCTGCCGCTGCTGTGGGGAGCCACTGTTTGATGCCGGCACCAAGTTTGATGCCGGGTGTGGCTGGCCCAGTTTCTACGCCCCACTGAAGGAGGAGGCGATTGAGGAGGCCTTCGATGACAGTCATGGTATGCGTCGCACCGAGGTGATGTGCCGTCGCTGCGGCTGCCATCTGGGTCACGTTTTCCCCGACGGTCCGGCGCCTACCGGGCTGCGCTACTGCATCAACTCCGCTTCCATCAAGTTGCAGTCGGATCAGTCGTAGACCTGCTTTTTCTTCCAGTTTTCCTCTTCTTCCAGCTTCTCCCAGGCCTTGAGGTCCTTGTCGTCGTCAGCGGTGGCGGTCACCGCCGTGGCGGCGTTACCCATCTGGGTTTCCAATTGCTGGATCAGGGCACTGATCTGCTCTACCTGCTTTTGCACATTCTGTTGGGAGGCTTCTTTGAGTAGCTGTTGGCGAGCCAGAGAGTAATGGTGAACCGCCAGCTTGAGTTTGTTGTCCTGCCGGGCAATTTTGGCCTGTTGCAGGTGGCCGTCAATCGTCACTTGCAGTATCAGGCGGCGGATCTGGGCACTGTGTTTGGCCGCCTGGGGCTTACTGATTTGTCCGCGCTCCGTCGAGGTGATCAGAAAGCGCAGCAGTTCCTGCAGCAGGGCGCGGGTGGCGAGGATTGCCTGCTCGCCCTCGATTCGCACTCGCTCGTTGCTGGCGGCGGGTAGTGATTCCAGTTGTTGGCTATACTCCTTCGCCTCGCCGGCGTGATTGACCTTGGGTTCCAGTTTGGCGAGCTGTTCGCAAGTGACAATCAAGGTACGGTAGACCAGGCTATTGAGGTCGGGGGGCAGGAAGCCGGCGGGGAAGCTGGTGACCATATTGCGGAATAACTGCTGGCGCAGCCGCAGGGCCTGTAGCAACCGCTGGCGCTGCTTGCGCTTTTTCTCCAGCTGCTGGGCGATAAATACATAGCAAACCAGCGCGGTGAGCAGTATCACAAGAGCGGCGATAATATAAACAGGTGTCATGGCAATCCCGTGAGTCGAGAGTGATGTCCCTACCGCACATGCATCCTGGGAGACAGCTGAAAAGCCTCCGCCTTTAGGATGCCCTGTCTGCAGTATAGCATTGCACGCCACCTTTTTTTCATCCACTGGTCTTACCGGCCTTCCCATAGGTCATTCTCAAACGCCGCTAAGTTATTGTTTACACTGGCTTTAAAAAAAGCCACCAAAGTGTTGACAGCCGCCCGAGGTCTACTTAGAATGCGCCCCTCTTCTGACGACGAGAATGTGTCCCCTTCGTCTAGAGGCCTAGGACACCGCCCTTTCACGGCGGTAACAGGGGT
>CBFGUT010000144.1:0-8220 GCA_965652265.1 uncultured Cellvibrionaceae bacterium
GACAACTCGCTACCCTCAGAGCATGATTCTGCCTCATTGATTACTGGAGGCCTCATGAAAAAACTGCTCATTACCCTGCCATTGTTGGTACTCATTTTTATTGCCTGGACCGGCTGGCCCGTCTATCAATTTTTCGCCTATCGTGGCCACTTGCCCATGCTGCCCACCGGGTATGTGGACATTCCCCATACGGGTCCCACTCACAGCGAGGTCAGCAATAAAACCTACCACCTGGCTGGAGAACAGGCTCTGCAGCGGCTGGTGGAACGCCGTCAAAAAATCATGGCGCCCGGCATTTCCGCCGCTGTCGCCATTGCCGGCGAACGTGTTTGGGCGGGTACCGCCGGCTGGGCCGATATTTCCGATCAGCGCCCGGTCACCCCCACCACGCAATTTCGCATTGGCAGTACCTCCAAGCCAGTCACCATGACTGCCCTGGCACAACTGGTGGACCGCGGTCTGATCGACCTCGATACCCCCATTGGCGAGTATCTATCGCCCCTGCCCAACTCCGCCTGGACCACTATTACCCCGCGTCAGCTGGCCTCACACACGGCCGGTCTGGTGGAGTACAAGCAGACGCAGGACCTGATAGGCCTCTACCATATTATGGCGCTACAAAAGCGCTTTCGCACCGCCCGGGAGGCACTGGAAATTTTCGACGGTTCCGACTTGCTGTTTACTCCCGGCAGTGACTTTCACTACACCAGTTACAGTACCGTGTTACTGAGTGCGGTGATGGAGGCGGTCACCCAGACAGATTTTCCCACCTTAATGCATAAGCAAGTCTTCGGCCCTCTGGCACTCTCGCAGACCCAGCCAGAGCCCGAGGAACCACCGGCAACGCTGGCCAGTTTTTACTGGCGCGATGGCACACGCGCCAAGCTATGGCGTCATGTGGATCTGAGTCACCGGCTGGCGGGAGGCGGCTATATCTCTACGCCTTCCGACCTGGTAAAACTGGGCTCGGTCTGGCTCGACCCCGAAGTCATGGCGCCCGAGATTCGCGAACGTTTCTGGCGACCCCAGACCCTCAGTTCGGGCGAGATCAATCACCAGAACTACGCTCTCGGCTGGCGCCTGCACCAAGCCGACGACTATATGCCCACAAACGCCAATCACGGCGGCGTCTCCCGCGGCTCCCAGAGCTGGCTCATGGTTATTCCTGACTACCAAATGGCTGTGGCGGTCAGCATTAATACCAATACGGAGGAATTCTGGGATTTCGGTGAAGTGGCGGTGGAAATAGCGCGGCATTTTATGGTGGTGGAAGATAGCCTGGTTATGGATAAACGCGAAAGCCAATAAGACGAACCCTCGCCCAGCGCCACTGGTTACCGAGAGCGACCGGTGGCGGCTAAAAGAAAAGCATTGACAGCCCCCAGAAAGCCTGTACTATGGGTCTTGTTAGAAAGTTCTGATTTATATTGTAAAAACCCGTTCGATCCCTGCCAATAGCTAGCAACTCAACAGCACGTCTCGTCCTGACTTTTTAAGTAATAGAATCTTTCCAGCATGACCGGTCCGCATGGGCCAACATCCATATTTTTATAGGTACGATTATGTCAGTAGTTACTGGTACAGTTAAGTGGTTCAACGAAGCTAAAGGTTTTGGTTTTATTGCCCAGGAATCCGGCGCAGACGTGTTTGCTCACTTTAGCGCCATTACCGGTTCAGGCTTCAAAACCCTGACCGAAGGCCAAAAGGTCAGCTTCAACGTGACCCAGGGCCAGAAAGGTCCCCAGGCCGAAAACATCCAAGCCATCTAAGTACGGCCGGTGAACTCAGGGCCATGGCCCCGAGAACCCAGAAGGCGGCTTCCTCGGGATGCCGCCTTTTTTATGGAATAAAACACCGCAAGGAATCCGCGAACCAAGCCATTCACAACCCTGTGCGCAAACCTGCCCACCACCCCACCCCTCCCATTTATAAGCAAGCAAATTTTGCCCCCTGACAGCGTACAAATAAGAATATAAATAAGCCACACGCGCTAATGCTATTGATAATAGTTTTTATTTAGTTATACTGTCGCCGTCTAATTGAGTCGGTGCGACACCCAATTGTCGCTTTTTTCGTTTTTTGCCAAGCCTCGCCTGTTCCCACAACAGGCGAGAAATTCAAGGAGAATAATGTGAATATTCGGCTGATATCCCTTTTGCTGGCCTTGCTGACCACACTGACGCTAACCGCTTGCGGTGGCAGCAGTAATGACACCCCGCCCACCACCAACCCGCCGCCCACTGAAGACCCGGGTGATGACAATGAAGATGACGAAAACGATGATGAGATAGAGGTGCCCAGCACCTACTCCTTCCCCAACGCTGAAGATGAAAGCACGGTCTCCTACACCGGCCAGACCAAGCGTCATATCCTCATTGAGGACCTGGTAGTGGCCATGAACAACCTGGTGGAAGACCCCGGCCAGGATGTGGTCAATAACCTCAACTTCTATTTTCGTTTCGACAGCACCACGTCCGACACCATTACCACCCACTTCAATGCCCGTGATCTGGACGGCATGAACATATTGCCGGAAGACTCCGGTGAGCTCACCTACGGCGCAATCAGCGACGGCAAGGACCTGATCGGCAAAATTGCCGGCGGCGACGGTGAAGGCAGCGGTGAAACTGGCACCTTGATAAACGATGAATTTTTCGGTTGGGAGACCGGCCTGGAAGAGAACGCACGGCCCGTAGATCTGGTGGATTACTATTTTGCCCGCCTGGCCGAAGTGGCCACCGACGGCGATGCCCCACAAATCGATACCGTGAGCGGCCCGGTGGCGCTGGACACCGTGACCGTGGATGGCTGGGGCCTGGATTACCATCAGTTGGTGCAAAAGTTCCTGCTGGGTGCCGTAGCCTTTTCCCAGGGTACCAACGACTACCTGGAATCCGACTTCGCCACCATGCTTGAAGCCGAGGGTGACAACGCCTACACCGAAGGCGAGCACAACTGGGACGAGGCCTTTGGCTATTTCGGCGCGGCGCGCGATTATGGCGACTACACCGATGATGAAATCCGCAACATCGGTTTCAAAGACAGCGACCAAGATGGCGCCATCGATATTCGCAGCGAGTTCAATTTTGGCAATTCCACCAACTGTGCCAAACGCGATGCCGGTACCGCCGGTAACAGCAACCCCACCGATTACACCGCCGAGGCCTTCGAAGCCTTCCTCGCCGGTCGCACCATACTTCGCAATGCCGCCGTGGCGGGCGAGCTGACCGATGCGCAAGCCGAGGAGCTGGAGGGTCATATCCAGCAGGCGGCGCTGACCTGGGAAAAATGCGTGGCCGCCACCGTGGTGCACTACATCAACGACGTAGTGGCAGACATGGATGCCTATGAAGACGGGCAATTCCAGGACCTGGCTCACTTCAAGAATCTGGCCAAGCACTGGGGTGAAATGAAAGGTTTTGCGCTGGGATTACAATTCAGCCCGCACTCGCCCTTCCGCGCTAATAGCGAGACCCTGGATAGCCTTAAACTGATTCTCAGCCGCATGGGTGACGCGCCCGTGTTGGCCGACGGCACCCAGGGCGGAGAAGTCTACCCGGGCGGTGTTGCCGCCTACCGAGATGAACTGCTGCAGGCCCGTGACCTGATGGAAATAGCCTACGAGTTCGACAGCGAGAACGTGGAAAACTGGTAAGTCTTTTCCAACTTGGTATGACATCAGGGTGGGGAGCCGCGAGGTTCCCCACCCCTTTGCGTTTAATGAGGAGATAAACAGTGAGACGAGAACTGTTGTGCCTGTCGGCGCTGGTCGTGGCGAGCCTGACCGCCTGTGTGGGCGATGACCAAAGCCCAGGCTTATCGGTGGACACGGCCCGCGAGTTTGACTACACCGGCATGATGGCCAACTATGCCGACAACGTGCTACTCCCCCAGTATCGGGATTTTGCCGGACAGGCCGAACAACTGGCCGACAGTGACGGTCCACTGGCGGATTACTGTGAGTCCATCGATACCGCCACTGAAACCGCAAGTCTAAACGCCGCACAAGCGGCCTGGCATGAAACCATGGCCAGTTGGCAACAGGCCGAACTCATGCGCGTGGGGCCACTCGCCGCCAATGGCGACGCCCTGCGCAACCGTATTTACGCCTATGGCAGTACGGCGCCTTTCAGCAGCTGCGCCGTGGACCAGGGCGTGGTACTGGCTCAGGATGCCGCGTTTGATCTCAGCAGCCGCTCGGTCAATTCCCGCGGACTGGCGGCCATGGAGTATCTGCTCTTTAACGAAACATTGACACACACCTGCCCCGCCCAGATCACCCAAACCCAGGATTGGAACCAGCGCTCCGAGCGCGAGCGCAAGCAATGGCGCTGTGATTATGCGCTGCAGCTGGCCGGCGATATCGACGCTGCCGCGGATGAATTGCTACACGCCTGGGAGGACGAGGACTATCGCTATCACTGGATTAACCCCGCCAATCAGGAAGACAATCTGAAAGCGCTATCGGATGCGATTTTTTACATCGAACTGGAAACCAAGGATCTGAAACTGGGTGTACCCACCGGCATTCACAACGGCTGCAGTGCCGTCGCCTGCTCCGAGGCAGTGGAATCCAAATACAGCGAAACCTCTCTGTCCCACATTCGCAACAACCTGCTGGCGTTTAAACAGGTTTTTAACGGCGGCACAGGTTTAGGCTTTGATGACATTATGGCCAGCGAGGGCTTCGCCGACATTGCACAAACCTTTAACCAACTGGTGGATGAGGCCCTGACCCAGATCGACAACATGGACCAGTCCCTCTACACGGAGACCCAGGCCCTCTTGGCCAGTGGCGATAGCCAGTCCTGCCAGAACAGCGCCGCCAATCCGGAATCGATGCAGTCAGTTCAAGCCTGCAGCCTGCACGGCCGGCTCAAACGCATTACCGATCGGCTGCGGACCGACTTTGTCACCATTGTGAATCTGGACCTGCCCGAACGCGGGCAATCCGACAACGACTGAGCGGGAATGAAAAAGCTATGAAGGTACAAGGATTCAGACAATTACTCTTGGCAACCCTCGTTATCAGCGCTGGCGTCAAGGCTCAGGATATTGAGCTGGCACCGCTGGTGTTCGAGGAAATTCTGGTCACCGGCGGCACCGAGGCAGTGCGCACCACCGCCGGTTCCGCCAGTTATATCGACGAGACGGCTATCGCCCGTTTTGATCAAATTGATTTAAATGCGCTGCTGACCCAGGTGCCCGGTGTGTATATTCGCACCGAAGACGGCTATGGCCTGCGCCCCAATATTGGTATTCGCGGTGCCACCACCGAGCGCAGTCAAAAAATCACTCTGATGGAAGACGGCATTCTGATCGCACCGGCACCTTATTCCGCACCGGCGGCCTACTATGTTCCCAATGTTAACCGCATGAGTGCGGTGGAAGTGTTCAAGGGTCCGGCGGCTATTCACTACGGCCCTCACACCGTGGGCGGAGCGGTGAATATGGTCAGCCGCACCCTGCCCGATGGTCGCGAAGGTGAAGTCAGCCTCGCCTATGGCAGCGACCAGTACCACAAGGCGCGGTTGGTATATGGCGACGCCGGCGCGCAGTGGAGCTTTCTGCTCGACGGCCTGCGCTATGGCGCCGACGGTTTCAAGGAACTGGACGGCGGCGGCGATACCGGCTTTGAACGCAACGACCTCAATGCCAAACTGGGCTGGCGTTCGCATCCCGGCGCCGCCATTCCCCAGACCATCACTTTGAAACTGGGCTATGCCGATGAGACCTCGGACGAAACCTACCTGGGGCTGACCGACGACGACTTTGCCGAAAACCCTCAGCGCCGCTATGCCGCCAGTGCGTTGGATCAGTTCGATTCCGAACACTCGCAAATACATCTGCTGCACACGGCCCGCTTTAACGATAACTGGCAGTGGAGCAACAAGCTCTACATCAACCGCTTCGATCGCGCCTGGCATAAACTGGACGGCTTTTTTCCCGAAACCCTGGCCGAGGGGAACAACCCTTATCAGGGTGCACTGAGTGCCAGCACCGTGCTGTCGCGACCGGAGATTTTTACCCGGCAAATGGCACTGCTGCGAGGAGAAGTCGATTCCAGTGAGCGCCTGGCCGATACCCTGGATATTACCAACAATGCCCGCGAGTATGGTTCACAGGGCATTGAATCGGAAATGGGCTACGCCTTCCATACCGGCAGCTGGCAACATCAATTGGCTGTGGGTGTGCGTTACCATCACGACTATGTGGATCGCGATCATCAGATTTTCGGCTACTGGATGCGTGACGGTAATTTGGTGTTCGATGGCGTCACCGACCGCGCACCCAAAACCGACAACCGCGCCGAAACGGATGCCCTGGCACTGTTTATCAGTGATGAAATCCAGCGCGGATCCTGGAAGTTCAATCTGGGGCTGCGCGCCGAACGCATCGACGGAGAAGTAATTAACCGGCTTGGTGACAGTCGCCAGACCAACACTCAGGAAGTCATCATGCCCGGCGCCGGGGTGTTCTATCAGTTAACCCCGAGCCTGGGACTACTCGCGGGTATCAACAAGGGCTTTTCACCCAGCGGCCCTGGCGCCGGGGAGCAGATAGAGCCAGAAGAAAGTATCAACGTCGAATACGGTCTGCGTTATCAGCAGGGCGCTTTGACTGTGGACGCCATCGGTTTTTTCAGCGACTACTCCAATTTGCTGGGGCGTTGCCGGGTATCCGATGCCGGCTGTGAACCCGGCGAGGAATTTAACGGGGGTAACGTGGAAATTGCCGGTCTGGAGTTGACCGGAGGTTTTCAATGGGCGCTGACTGAGGGAATCGCCATGCCCCTAAGCCTGGTGTACACCTATACCGAAACCGCTTTTCAAACCGGTTTTGTCTCTGGCTTCTCACAGTGGGAAACGGTACAACCAGGCGACGAGTTGCCCTATACCCCCGAACATCAGGCCCGCTTGAGTGCCGGCTTGCAAAGTGCCAGTTGGGACATCGATGTGGCTGTTAAGTACGTGGGAGAAATGCGCGATGAACCCGGACGCGGAACGCCCGAGCAGCCGCTGCAAGCGCACACGCTGGTGGATATTTCCGGCACTTGGTATCTCAGCAGTGAGTTGTCGCTCAAACTGGTGGTGGAGAATCTTACCGACGAGCAGGAAATTGTCTCGCGCCGTCCCTTTGGTGCCCGCCCCAATGCGCCGCGCCGGGCGCATCTGGGTGTGACCTATCGCTTCTGAATGAGGAACGGGGTGTGGAATCGCTTTCGCTAAACAGTGTCTATCAAGCGTTAACCGCGCCCCTGGGTTACCCCTTCGACCCGGCCAGCCGGGTCTACTGGCTGTTTCTGGTCTCGGCCGCGGTCATGGCGCTACTGGCGCTCTATCTGCAATACCGGCGCAGTGCCCAGAGTAATTTTTTTACACTGGCGGGCCGCAGCCTGTTTTCCCGCCGCCACTGGCTGAATGCTTCCACCGCCACCGACCTAAGTTTAATGCTGGGCAACAGTACACTGAGGGCACTGTTGATTATTCCCCTGCTGGGTTCGCACCTGCTGGCCACCCTGTGGGTGGCGCGTACACTGCAAATCCACTTGGGCAGTGCGCCCCAATGGCAACTGCACTGGGGAGTGATCGCCGGACTCTATACCCTGACCTTTTTTCTGTTGGAAGACCTGAGCCGCTTTGGCCTGCATATGGCCATGCACAAGGTGCCTTTTTTGTGGCGCTTTCATCGCCTGCACCACAGTGCCCGCCGCTTGACGCCACTCACCCTGTTTCGCGTCCACCCGGTGGAGATGACTCTATACTATGTACGTGGCCTGGTAGTCTTTGGGCTGGTCAGTGGTGTGTTTGTCTATCTGTTCGGACGACAGCTGAGCGGCCTGGATGTGCTGGGTGTGGATATACTCGGCTTTGCCTTTAACTTTCTCGGCGCCAATCTGCGTCACAGTCATATCTGGCTCACCTTCGGCCCCCTGGAACGCTGGCTGATTAGTCCCGCACAACACCAGTTGCATCATAGTGCCGCTCCGGAACACCGCAACCGCAACTTCGGCACCACCCTCACCCTTTGGGACCGACTGTTGGGCAACCATATTCCCGCCGGCACCCGGCCGCGTCGACTGGTATTTGGCCTGAGACAAGGGACAGCCTCTTAGAGCATCTTAAGAGCACAGTCGTGCGTAATCCGTGGACAATTTTTTTCAAGCGGTGCCATAATGGATAAAAATCAATAACAGGAGCCGGGTATGAGCAGCCCACT
>CBFGUT010000145.1:0-8199 GCA_965652265.1 uncultured Cellvibrionaceae bacterium
GCGGGGGCGCCCGAGTGGGCTATTCGCAACAACGGCGTGATGTACCATGCCCAGTCGCCCTTTGATATGGCCATCGAGCAGGGTTACCCCGCCTGCATGGAAGTGCAACTGCTGGGCGGTAATGGCACTGACGAACGCACCACCGCCAACCTGGTGACACCGGGCACTCATGCCGTTTACCAGGGCGAGTTGCGCGAGGACCATATCATCAATTCCAGCAGCGACACCTACCACGGCGACCAATGGGTGAATGTGGAAGTGGAAGTACACGGTAACGACCTGGCCATCCACCGCGTCGAAGGCGAGGAAGTTATCCGCTACAGCGGCATGCAGCTGGATGACGGCACCCTGCTGAGCCAAGGCTATATCGCCCTGCAGGCGGAGAGCGCACCCATTGAATTTCGAAGTGTACGCCTGTTAGACCTGAAAGGCTGTATGGACCCCGGCGCCAAAAATTATAAATCCTATTTTGTCGCCGACAACCCCGGCGCCTGTCGTTATTGATAAGCTGAAGCTGGTTCTGTGCCATCCTGACTACCCCCTCCCCAACCCTGCCCCCGCAAGTGGGGGAGGGAGCTATATTTTATAACTCAGGGATAACGAATAGCACCACGTCCGATCTCAGACTTCCCACATAGTGTTGGGCGGCGCGGGATCGTTGGGCGGCGCGGAGCTTGCCCAACCTACCCGCTGCGTTCTGCGTTCTGCGTTCTGCGTTCTGCGTTCTGCAGGATTGTCGGGTGGCGCAAAGCTTAGCCAACCTACACCTACCTACGCGCCAGGTTTTGCGTCAGACATCGGACGTCCGACGTCAAACGATCGCCTCAAGATACTCCACCATTAACTGCACACTTTGCTGCCCACGAAACTCATTCACATCTAACCGATAGGCGATGCGCACTTTATCGACGGCGGTGTTGGGCCATAGGGTGGTATCGATATTAAAGGCGATGGCATCCAGCACCTGTTGGGCACGAGGGTTGTCCGCCAGCTGTAGTTTTAAATGCTTTTCACCCACCAGGCGCTGTTGCACCACATAAAATTCACCGTCAAAGGTGGGTTCGGGAAAGTGCTGCCCCCAGGGGCCGGCATCGCGCAGCGCTTGTGCCAGTGTCAGTGTAAACTCCTCTGTCGCCAATTCGCCATCGGAGAGAATCACCGCCTGTAAATCATCTTCGCCCAACTGGCGGCGCACTTCAGCATCAAAAGCGTCAGCAAAGGGCTGGTAATGCTCCCGCGCTAAACTCATACCCGCCGCCATGGCGTGGCCACCAAATTTTTGCAAAAGTCCGGGGTGCCGGGCGGCCACGGCATCCAGAGCATCGCGAATATGCAAGCCGGGAATGGAGCGCGCCGAACCCTTGATGGTACTGTCATCACTGTCGGCAAAGACAATCACTGGCCGGTGCAGACGGTCTTTGATCCTCGAGGCCAGTATGCCGATGACTCCCTGATGCCAGCTACCATCATACAGGCATAAACCCCAGGGCATTCCCGTCTCACCTTGCAGGTCGAGCTTTTCCAGCATCGCCAGGGCCTCGCGCTGCATGCCGCTCTCAATGGCCTTGCGGTCGCGGTTAAATGCATCCAGCTCCATTGCCAACGTGCGCGCCTCGACTTCGTTATCACTTAATAAACAGCGTATGCCGATACTCATATCGTCCAGTCGCCCGGCGGCATTGAGGCGTGGCCCGAGGATAAAACCCAGATCGCTAGCCACCAGACGCTCAGGCATTCTACCCGCCACCTCCAGCAAAGCTAATATACCGGGACGGGTCGCCCGCGCGCGAATGCGCTTGAGGCCCTGAGCGACGAGGATGCGATTATTGTGATCCAGTGGCACCACATCGGCCACGGTACCCAACGCCACCAGGTCCAGGAACTGCGCCATATTGGGCTCGGCAATGCCGGCCTCGACGAACCAACCTGTTTCACTCAATTCGCGGCGCAGGGCATTCATCACATAAAAAATGACTCCCACACCGGCCAGATGTTTGCTGGGGAAAGGACAGCGGGATTGATTGGGATTGACAATGGCATCGGCGGCAGGAAGCTCCGAAGCCGGCAGATGGTGATCCGTCACCAGTACGGCAATACCCAGCGCCTGAGCCGCTGCAACACCCTCCAGGCTGGAAATACCGTTATCCACAGTGACAATCAGATCGGGCTGAAACTCGGCGGCCACCTGCACAATTTCCGGCGTCAAACCGTAACCGTATTCAAAGCGATTGGGCACCAGAAAATCCACATGCTGCAACCCCATGGCACGTAGAGCGAGCACAGCCAGTGCCGAACTGGTGGCGCCGTCGGCATCAAAGTCACCCACAATCAACACCCGGGCATTGGCCACCACAGCATCGGCCAGCAAACCCACAGCCGCTTCCAAGCCCAGAAGATCGGGACGGGCCAGTGATGTCAGGGAGTGGTCCAGTTGTTGCGGCGAGGTAACACCGCGTGCGCCATAGACACGCTGTAACAGGGGGGCGAGCTCAGGAGCTGAGAGGGGGGTGGCAGAACGGCGTTTTATGGTTTTGTGCATGGCCGATAAATCTCAGCGGCCAGTGATACCTAACCCTTCCCTGCCGGCATCACTGGCCCTTTCAATGGTATTAGTGGCCGAGCGCCTTGCCCATAAACGCGTGCACATCATCCAGATTGTTGGGCAATACTTCATAGCGTTCCTCGCGCTCGAACAAATCGCGCATATGGTGCGGCAACACGGGATCATCAGTCTGTCCCGCCTCTCTGACCGCTTCCGGAAATTTGGCTGGATGCGCAGTGGCGAGGCAAACCATGGGTGTCTCGCGATCGCGACGGGTAACGCGGGCCGCTTCTACACCGATGGCGGTATGTGGATCGAGCAGGTATTCCGTCTGTTCGAACACCTCGCGAATCACTTCAATCATGCGTGTGTCGTCTACCCGATGGCTGGCAAACAAATTCCGGGCGCGCTCCAGCGCGGTATCGCTCAGGCACATGGCACCGGACTTAAAGTCATCCATTAACTGACGAATAGCATCGCCGTCGCGGTCGTAGAGATCAAACAGCATGCGCTCAAAATTGCTGGACACCATAATATCCATACTCGGCGAAAGCGTATGCTCCAGGGGCTGCTTGCTGTGATCATTACGGCTGATACAGCGGTGTAAAATATCGTTACAGTTGGTGGCAATGACCAATTGATCAATGGGCAGGCCCATGCGCTTGGCCAGGTAACCCGCAAAAATATCCCCAAAATTGCCCGTGGGCACCGAAAAGGAAACGGGGCGCGCCGGCGCCCCCAGTGCCAGGGCGGCATAGAAATAGTAGACAATCTGCGCCATGATGCGCGCCCAGTTGATAGAGTTGACCGCTACCAGCTGACGCCCCTCGGGCAGGAAGGACTGATTGGCAAAACTGGCCTTCACCATATTCTGGCAATCGTCGAAGTTGCCGTCGAGGGCGATATTGTGCACGTTGCTCTCCAGCACCGTGGTCATTTGCCGACGCTGAACATTGGAAACACGGTTGTGCGGATGCAGGATAAAAATATCCACATTCTCCGAGCGTCGACAACCCTCGATGGCAGCAGAGCCGGTATCGCCGGAAGTGGCTCCCATGATCACGACTTTTTGATCGCGTTTTTTCAGAATGTAGTCCAGCAGATGGCCGAGGAACTGCAGCGCAAAATCCTTGAAAGCCAGCGTCGGCCCCTGGAACAACTCCAGTATCCACTCGTTATGTCCCGTCTGCACCAGGGGTGCGATGGCACGGTGGCGGAAGCTTTTATAGGCCTCGGCAATAATGCGCTTGAGTTCATCGTCGGGCACCTCGCCCGCCACAAAAGGCGCCATAATATTGAAAGCCAGCTCTTCATAGGACAGGCCCACCCAGGAGGCAATTTCCTCCCGGCTAAACTGGGGCAATGTCTCGGGCACGTAGAGACCGCCATCGGGAGCCAGGCCCGTTAAAACTACATCTTCAAAAGCCAGTGCCGGCGCTTGCCCGCGGGTGCTGATATATTTCACGTCGCTAACCTGATCAGTCAGTTCAAACTCAAGGCGGGATTGCCGCCGGTTATTTTAACGGTTCCAAACGAATCCGGGTAATGGGGCCGGTGATGGAGCTGAGCGCCTCAATTTTACCAATGGCCGCCGCCAGGTCTTTTTCCACCGCTCGGTTGGTGAGCAGAATCAAAGGCACAATTTCCTCGTCATCGTCGGCCTCTTTCTGAATCAGTGCCTCGATACTGATTCCAGAATCGCTTAGGATGGTGGCCACCTGTGAGAGGACCCCGGGCTTATCCAGTGCCGACATGCGCAGATAATAGGCGGTCTGCACATCTTCAATGGGCAGAATCGCGCGGTCGCTGAGACTGTCCTGCTGGAAGCCCAAATAGGGTACCCGGTGCTCCGGATCGGCGGTGAGTGTGCGCGCCACATCCACGATATCGGCGATCACCGCCGAGGCGGTGGGCTCGGCACCGGCACCGGCACCGTAGTACATGGTGGGACCCACGGCATCGCCCTTGACCATAATGGCGTTCATCACGCCATCCACATTGGCCAATTGGCGCTTGGCGGGAATCAGTGTGGGATGCACACGCAATTCAATACCGTCGGCCACCTTGCGGGCAATCCCCAAATGCTTGATGCGATAGCCCAACTCGTCGGCATAGACCACGTCAATGGGTTCAATCTTGCTAATGCCCTCGGTGAATACCTTGTCGAACTGCAGGGGAATGCCGAAAGACATGGAGGCCAGAATCACCAGCTTGTGGGCTGCGTCTATACCCTCCACGTCAAAGGTGGGATCGGCCTCGGCGTAACCCAGTGCCTGAGCCTCGGCGAGGACATCGGCAAACTCGCGACCCTTATCGCGCATTTCCGTGAGAATAAAATTACCGGTGCCATTAATAATGCCCGCCAGCCACTCGATTCGGTTGGCGGCCAGACCTTCGCGAATAGACTTGATAATGGGAATACCCCCGGCCACCGCCGCCTCGAAGGCCACGGTGACACCGCGCTCGTTGGCAGCGGCAAAAATCTCGTTGCCGTGTTCAGCAATCAACGCCTTGTTGGCCGTCACCACATGCTTGCCGTTGTCGATGGCTTTGAGGATCAGCTCGCGGGCATCGGTGATGCCGCCAATCAGTTCCACGACAATATCAATGTCGGGGTTGTTGACCACGTCCATCAGGTTGCGGGTCACATTGAGCGAACCCATGTCGCAGTGAGGATTATCGCGGCGGGCACCCACCTGTGCGAGCACAATGTCACAACCGGCGCGGGCATTGATAACCCGCTGGTTGCGTGCGAGAACATTGACTGTGCCACTGCCCACGGTACCCAGACCGCAGAGACCAATTCTGACCGGTTTCAAGCTCAACTCCCCTTGCAATGTCTGAAAATCAGTAAAATGACGCCGATGAAAACGAAAAAAGACAGCCACCTTACGCAGGGCAAGGGTTGCTGTCAATTGCTATCGGGTTTGGCAAAAAGCCCTTATTCGGTGCCCTGCTCCACGGCCTGCAGTAACTTTTCCGGAGGCATGTAACCCAGCATCAAACGTCCATCCGGGAACAGAAGTGCCGGGGTGGCATTGACACCCAGCTCACCGCCTTTGCGAAATTGCTCGGCTATAGGATTGTCGCACTTGGCAGGTTTGATATTGCGCAAGTTCTTCAGGTCGTCCAGGGCTTTTTGCGGGTCCTTGGCACACCAGGCGCTTTCCAGTTTGCTGGCAGAAGGGCTGTCGATACCGGCCCGGGGATAGGCGAGATAGCGAATTTCAATACCCAGGTCATTGTAGCCGGGCTTCTGTGCGCCCATTTCATCGTAGCTGTCGATATGGCTGTGCAGGCGGCGGCAAAAGCCGCAATCCACGTCAGTAAACACATAGACCACGCCGCGGGTTTCACCCTCAGGCGCAAAATTAATGGTCTCGGAAGGATCCAGTGAAGCGACAAACTCCTGTCGCGCTTCCATCAAATAGGGGTCCTGTACCGGTACCAGCCCGGCATCAGTCACCTGATACAAATCCCCCATGACCACATGCTCACCATCACCGGTAATCAATACCGCCGGACCGCCAATCACCTGCACCCGGTACAGGCCATCCACCACAGAGGGATTGATGGGACCCAATGCGGCGCCATTGGTGAGGGCTTTCAATTTTTGCTCGATAATCGCTTCCGGCGTCTGCGTCTCGGCATCGTCTTCAACCGGCTCCTGAGCCAAGACCTGAAAGCAAAAGACAGGCGCCGCCAATAGGGCCGCTAAAACTGGGCGAAAATACTTCATAAATGTCTTCTCTGTGGTGTTACTGGGGATAATCATAACATATTACCCCTCCTTCGACCGCGCGCAGTGGGTTTTGCTCCCTGGAATCAACAGGCACTGCAACCCGACTATTGTCACCCGCAATCAGCAACAGATTTAACCCCGGGGGTGATGTTCGGCATGTAGCGCCTGCATACGCGCCTTGGCCACATGAGTGTATATCTGGGTGGTGGACAGGTCACTGTGCCCCAACAGCAGTTGCACCACCCGCAGATCGGCGCCGTGATTGAGCAGGTGGGTGGCAAAGGCATGGCGCAGAGTGTGGGGAGAGAGCGGTTTTTCAATACCCGCCACTTTTGCCCAGTGCTTGATGCGGTGCCAGAAGGTCTGTCGGGTCATGGCCTGACCACGACTGCTGGGAAACACCACCTCGCTCATCCCTGCACCCAGGAGCGCGCCGCGCGCCTCTCGCAGATAGCGCTGTAGCCAGTGGGCGGCTTCGTCCCCCATGGGCACCAACCGCTCCTTGCCGCCCTTGCCCATCACTCGCACCACCTGCTGGCGCAGGTTGATCCAGGGCAGGGTTAACCCCACCAGTTCCGAGACCCGCAGGCCGGAGGCGTAAAGCAATTCCAGCATGGCGCGATCCCGCAGACCGATGGGATTACCGAGATCCGGCGCCGCCAACAGAGATTCCACCTCGCCCTCACTCAACAGTTTGGGCAGGCCGGGAGACAGCCGCGGGTTTTGCACATTGGCCACCGGGTCAGCGGTGATCTTGCCCATCTGCAGCAGGTGGCGATAAAAGCCCCGCAGGCAGGACAGCATGCGCGCCGTGGAGCGGCTGGAAAAGCCATGCCGGTGCCGCCCGGCCAGATAGCCGAGTACGGCCTGTTCATCGGCATCCGCCAGGTCGCGGCCCGCCGCCTGCAGATAGCCGGCAAAGGCCGCCAGATCGCGCCGGTAACTGCTGCGGGTATTGTCAGCCAACCCCTTTTCCAGCCACAAGGCATCCAGATACTGATCAATCACTCGCATGGCGGCGGGATTCAAGTCGATTTTGCTCATGTCGTCAGTGTGCCGTATTTTCGCCAGCTTTGCGCCACCAAATACACCCCGGGGTTAATCAACGCCCCCGTCCAGCCAGTTCCACTCCCGTCGTTGTATTTTGGCTCTGTCAATCGCTTGCATTCAAACCCATAAAAACCACCGCGTCAGACATCAGACATCAGACGTCCGACACCCCCGCCGCGGGGGCACAAAAAAGCCGACACCCCGGAAGGTATCGGCTTTTGGGATTCGCTGAAGAACCTGTAATCAGGCGTTCAGCTTTTCCTTGATGCGCGCCGCGCGACCAGTCAGATCGCGCAGATAGTAGAGCTTGGCCTGACGCACGTCACCGCGACGCTTGACGGTGATGCTGTCCACCTGACGGCTGTGAGTCTGAAAGGTACGCTCAACGCCGACGCCGTGAGAGATCTTGCGCACGGTAAAGGCGGAGTTGAGGCCGCGGTTGCGCTTGGCAATCACCACACCTTCATAGGCCTGCAGACGCTCGCGGTTGCCCTCGGTCACCTTGACCTGAACCACCACGGTGTCACCGGGTGAAAAGTCCGGTACGTCTTGCTTGAGCTGCTCGTTTTCCAGCTCTTGAATGATTTTGTTAGTCATGTCACTTCTCCTCGGAGTCTGTAGCTTCACAGCTAGAGTCAGTTGTTTCAAGGTCCCGACGAAAATCCGTCAGCAGCGCCCGCTGCTCCTCAGTTAAGGTCTTTTGTTGCAATAAATCCGGCCTTCTCAGCCAGGTCCGCCCCAGCGCCTGTTGTTGACGCCAGCGCTGAATTTTCGCGTGATCGCCCGACAGCAACACCGCCGGCACCCGCCTCCCGTTCAGCACCTCCGGGCGGGTGTAGTGCGGACAGTCCAACAGCCCCTCGCT
>CBFGUT010000146.1:0-8157 GCA_965652265.1 uncultured Cellvibrionaceae bacterium
AACCTAATGGATAAGCTCAACTGCACAAATCACACAGACCTCGGCTATACACCTAATTACTCTCGTCAGTGGGAACGGGAAAAGCCAGAGCTAGAGCGAAAAATCCAGGAACTTCAGGAAAGGTCTTAATATACTTGTGTAGCACGTTCATCCCCAAAGCGCACGTCTCTGTGGGGTACATTTGAACTGTAGATCCAGGATCAGCCATTTCCTTTTCTAAATCAATCACCCGATAAAAATGGGCAAAACAAAGGTATTGTCGGCACGGATAAGGTGCGATATTCTTATCAATAGTGGTTTTAGCGCTATTCTCCCAGTCTGTTAACAGAGCCGGCTCATGGCCCCATTCGTCCGTCGTACCGCCATAATTCCAGCTGCCGGACTTGGTACGCGCTTGAACAAAGGTCCAAAAGGGCTGCTTAAGCTGGGAAATCATACACTGATTGAATGGGTGGCTCACACGCTAAGCCCGATTGTCGATCGTATCGTGATTGCGGTGCCCGAAGGGTCCGAAACCTGGGCCAAAAAGCAACTCCCCAACTGCTCAATAATAAGCGGCGGCGCTACTCGCCATGAAAGTCTTCTCAAACTTTTTGATCACAGTCAGGCTGACACCATTCTCATTCAAGATGCCGCACGCCCCTTTGCGTCTCGCGCCCTTTGCGAGAAGGTTTTACTAGCGGCGGAATCTCACGGCGCGGCTGGAGCATTTCTGGACCCAGTGGTACCTGTCGGGCGAATTGACGACAACAAGATCACGCATTATTGGCATAGATCCGAAGTAGGTATATTCCAAGCGCCTCAGGCTTTTTCCCACGACATTCTTGCCAAGGCTATGCAACATCCCGACGCCAACGTTTTCCAGTCTACAATGCAGCTTGTTATCAGTACACATCAGTCCGTCTACGCTGTACCGGGGGAGGCGGAAAATATTAAAATCACTTCCCCACTGGACTGGGAAATCGCAGAAAAAATTATTGCTCCTAAACTAGGACGTTAGCATTTATGAGTTCAGAAAACCTCAGCACCTCGGACAACCCGTTATTTACCTGGAATAACGATAATACCGATGACTACCTTCTGGCCACCTACCATGTAACCACCCCCTTGTCTGGTGAACAAGCGGCCTTTGGTATTGCCAAGGAGCAGAGTGTATGTGCCACCGCTCTCGCCACCGTAGATATCTCTCAAGACGTTCGAGATTTTTGCGCTAAGGTGATTGAGGTCGAGCCTTTATTAGATAAAGCTCTCGCAGTCAGCCCTCTCTACTTCCTGAATACCAGCGTCTATGGCGACTCTCGAGGTGAAAAGCAATGCAGCGTTTATCGGATTGTTATTGCTTATCCGACTCATGTATTCGGTGCCCGGCTTACGCGAATCTGGAACAACATTCTGGGCGAAGTTCATCGCTTGGGATTTCTAAGCAGCGCCACGCTGGTGGATATTCAACTACCCACAAGCCTCATCGCACAGTTTCCGGGGCCGCGCTATGGTATCCAGGGTATCCAGGCGCGACTGGAGTTTGCCGACAGGCCCATTTTCTGCCGCTCCATGCGTCCCGCAAACGGCCTAAGCACCGACAGCATGCTGGAAATCAATAAACAGGTATTAACCGGTGGTTTCGATGTCATCAAAGACGACGAATTGACCTACGACAGCCCCCGCTCACCATTCGCGGATCGGGTGAAGCGAATGGTGGCTATGAAGAAAAGTGTTGAAGACGCAACGGGCGAAAGAAAACTGTATTTCGCCAATATTATTGACGATCTTGACGCGGCCCTTACCATGCTGGACCAGGCGGAGGCGGCCGGCGTAGACGGAGTTTTGCTCAGCTCCTACGCCCAAGGCTTATCGTTCATACCGGAAGTCAGACGCCGGTCAGACCTTATGATTCTGGCCCACAACACCTGCGGCGACGTGATAACCCGGTCACTACACTGGGGCGCCACCGATGCTGTAATGGCCAAACTGCACAGGATCGCCGGTGCCGACCTCACGGTGGCCCCCGGACCAATCGCCACCCCATTCCAGAATGTCAAAGCCAATACCGACTTCATTGGTGCTTGCCGCAACCCCCTCGGGCATGCCCGGGAAATGCTACCTATTATTCAAGGTGGAAAAGTGCCAGACGAACTCGCTCAATACATTACCGATGTGGGTTCAACGGACTTTATGATTATCGCCGCCACCTGGCTGGACAACCATCCCAAAGGGCTCGAGTATGCGGCGCAATGCTTCCGTCGCTCAGTATCGCTCACGGTCCCTTCATGAATCCACAAACACCACAGAACTGGTTAAAGCTAATGCAAAAAGGTGTGAGCGCATTCCAGGAGCGCCGCCTTAAAACAGCGTTTAATTATTTTACCAACGCCACAAAAATTAACCCCGAAAGATTCGAAGGATGGGTTAATTTGGCCGAAACCACAAATCAGCTCAAGAGACATACTGAGGCGATTGAATTTTCCAGGAAGGCGCTATCAATCAACGAACGGCTCCCCCAAGCCTATCAAATACTGGGAGATGCTCTTCTGGAAAGTGGTAAGGCGCTGGAGGCATTGCCTTACTTTAAGCGAGCACTGGCGCTGGATGTCAACGCTGGCAGTCTTTACAGAATAGCAAGATGCCTGTCTCACCTCGGCAATCATCAAGAGGCCGAAAAGCGAGTAACAGAGGCAATTGCCATGGATACTAACCTCGCGCCAGCACACTCCCTTCTGGCCGCGATTAGGCTGATGCTATACAAACCGCAGGACGCGCTAGCCGCCTTGAATGAATTTCCAGATAAAGTAGCCAACCAAGATGAAAGCTTGGAGGCGAAATCCATCAAGGCAATGGCTGAAGAATATATCAGGTTTCAGCCCGCAATCGATGTTTTTCTTAAAAACTCTCAGCGCGATAACCTGATAAATACCGTCCACCATACCCATACCAACTCGCTTGACAATGACTGGCATACGCTGGACCGTCTTAGTCAATACCTAGAATCTCTACAATCGCTCGACCTTAGCCTGAAACCCCTAATGAAGCTACCAGATGTCTGGCCTCAATACGAAGCTTTCTTTATGATTCCACTCGGCAATTCACCGCAGGAGTTTCATTCAACTTGGCACGAGGTGATGGAAAAGAAAGAAAGTCGTAGCGACTACCTTGAAACGGTGAACATGATTCAGGCCATTGAACACGCTCGCACACAAATCAGCAACACGACCTGGCCTGAGAATGCTGAGATAGTACTGAGGGAAGTTCATGCGCTGGCAACACAGAATCTTGCTGGTTTTTATCCAGGCCATTTCAAATTTGTTCAAAATAAAATCAGCACCTCCAACATTATTAACCGCTCCCAACCCATTCACGTAGTTAACACCCTCAGAACCTTTTTTCACGAAATCTACCCTACAGCGGACGATGGGCTGACAAAAGCTCTACTGGTACTTATGGCTATAGGTGACATACATCCTTTCCAGGATGGAAATGGGCGCGTCGCTATTACTTTGGTTAACCGAGAGCTGGAAAATACGGCGCTACATCCCATCCTGCTTAATCGATCTCTGGGAATAACCGGGAAACTGGGAAATGCGATGAATGCTTTCAGGCAAGTACCGGATACTGCCCCGCACAGCTTATTGACTGTTTTCCAACAGGGACAAGACCTGGCAATTGACTTCCTTCTAAATTCTGATTCCTCGATCCGGGGATAAAACCTGTTAGTCCCTGATCGTTAAGTCGTCGAAGGCAATGAATAAGCTAAATACACAGGCATGACCGGGCAAAAAAGTACTAGCCAAGGCGCTATTTATTTTTTTCCTTATGCTGAAAATTTCCCGTTTTCAAAAAAATATTGTCTGTTCAATTACCGTTTGGGCCCGCATCATCAGGGAGTGGGTGACAGGCAACACCGGGTGATCCTTCATGCCATCCACTTTTGTGTGGTCAATGGCCACCTTGCCATCATCCGGCCCCGGTATCAGCAGAGACAAAATCCAGTTGATGGAATGCTTGCCGGCTATAATACCCAGATCAAAATCTACAGGGCCCAGGGTGTTGGGCACCGAGGTGGGCGTGGTATCCAGTTGTTGTCCCGCCGGACCGTTAATCCATTGAAAGGGCGCCCAGTCCCCTAATTTATCGACCACTTCACTGCTGCCGTTGGGTGGTCTGGGGAACCTCCTAACAAGTATAGGTGGCGTCTGGCCTTCAGCGCTTTTCGAGGTCAAAGCAATGTTTTGCAGGCATACTGGTGGTCTGTCAAAAACATTAACGCAGAGATCGGAAAGCGCTGAAGGGCGCGGCCAAAACGTCCATCCGCTGCGTTGTTCTTCTTGACAAGGGCAACCAGCATTCCCTGCGAAGAACGCCTTGCGGGCTGAACGTTTTGGACTCGCGCAGACACCGCCTAGACTTGTTAGGAGGTTCCCTTACATCACCACCCTACCGATTGAGATTTCCGGGTGGTCGCGATCTATTTTCCTGACCAGAATGCCGCCCAGCGAATGTGTCACAAAATGCAAGGGCATTTTCGATTTCTCCGCACATTTTTCAATTTCAGGCAGTACTTTTTCAGCAACCAATGTCTCGATGTTAAAATCTGTGGAAGGGTAGCCGATATTACAGGTTTGGAAGCCTTTTGCTTGCAGCGCCTGCTGCATTTTCTCCATGGATGCATCTGTGCGCGCCAAACCGTGGAGCAACACCACCACCGGTTGCTTTACGGTGGTGGCTGTCAATGGCAGCGAGCTTAAGACGATTACCACCATCAGGCACAGATTCCGTGAGTTCATCGCCCCTTTTTCCCTACTTTTCCTGTTGTATGATTTTTAGTGCCCAATCGCGATTCGCGACTTTTCCGACACCGGGGAAGGCATTGATAAGAATCTCACCCTCGCTGTTAGCGGCTATGGCCTGGGGGCTGTACCATTCACCGGTTTGCGGATTGTACCAGCTGAGCTGGTAGCGGCGCTGTGGCGCAAAGCCTTGCAGTTTGGGCGTGACTGCCATATTTTCAAAATAGAGCAGGGCAAAACCTCTATCGGCGGTGCGCAGCATATAGGACCAGCCGTCCAGGCCGTCTTCCGGCGCGCCGGGCGCCTTGCGTGGAATAATATCGTCAGTCACAGGAATCAATTGCTGATAGCGATCGCCCTCCGAGAGCACAAATGCCTGCAAATGCCGCATATATTCAGCGGATTTATATCGCAATGCTTCCCAAATATGGGGGCGCGCGCCGGCTGGCTCCCCAGTGGTGGTGATGTCGTAGGCGGCGGTGCCGTGCACATGGCCGGCTAGGCCGCCGGAAAGCACCGACCCATACATTTGCGCGCGGGCAAAATAGTTGTCGCGCGCGGAGTTGGCGGGCGGCTCCTCGCCACCCGGTTTGTTGATCTCGTGCAGCCAGCCCGTGTAATAGGGCTCAAAGTTGATGGTGGGTTTGGGGGGATTTTCCAGAAAGAACTGCGCCTCAATATTCTCACCGACCCGGTGGTCGCGCGGCTTGTTACCCACGCTGTGCATATCCAGCCAGGGCACCTGATCGCCGTGGCCCAGTGTGGTGTGGGTGGCCCGGTCGATCAATACCGTATGTATTTGCCCAAAGGGAGGCGGACCGTATTTGTGCAAATGGTAAGTCAGTGCCTCATTAAATTGATCGGCCGTTAAACTGAAATCTTCCGGCACCCAATCCAGGTGAATACCGCTGAAGACAAAATTCCAGCCGCCGTAACGGGAAATCAGATACTGGGCGTAGCGTGAGAAGGTTTCGTTAAAATCGTAATACGCATGCCAGGAAGGCCCCACATCGCGGCGCACGGTTTCCAGCAAGGGCACAAAGCCCACTTCCGACAGGTGCACCATTTTCTTATCCAGGCTCTGGAAATAGGCGGGGTTGATACGGGTAAAATCCGATACACCCGGGTGCTCTTCAGACATGGCAAAGGGCAGGTTGCCGTACTCGTCGCGCATATTTTTAGCGGTAAAGGTGCCCCAGTAGCTGAGCCCGCCGGAGGCGTCGGTACCCATGCCCTCGGCCACATCGTAGCCGAATTTTTCCCAGGCGTTGCGTACAAAGATGCCGTTGTCATCGGCGTAGGTACTGGGATTCAAATCCGCCTCCCAGTTGGGAAAGGCGGCAATCATACTGACCGAGTTGAACCCCTGGTTCTTGCGGTAGTTGACAGCGTCCTCGAAGCCGATACCGGGGCCGGGCACATAGTCGTCACGGGTGACAGCATCACGGTACGGCAGGCGCCAGGTGCTGCCCGCCAGCCAGGTATCGCCCAGCATAAAAAAGGGCGTGCCATCGGCATACTCCAGCGCATGGCCATTGGCCGACACCCCCACAAAGCCCCGCCGGTTCGGATTTTGTTGTTTCTCGGCCTCCGTCCACTCGCGGGCCACAAATTCACCCGAGTGGCCATTGAGGCCCACGTCGTCCGCATGGTTGGACGCACTGCGCCAGGACCACTGGCCCGGCGTCGTGGCTACAATGCGATAGACGAAGCGATTGCCACCATCCCAATAGCCGTAGATACGTTTTTGAATGCCGGGGCCGCGCAGTTCCAGCCAGGTGTCCACCTCCATATAGGGGTTATCGTAGGGCTTTT
This sequence comes from uncultured Cellvibrionaceae bacterium, assembly GCA_965652265.1. Lineage (GTDB taxonomy): Bacteria > Pseudomonadota > Gammaproteobacteria > Pseudomonadales > Cellvibrionaceae > Gilvimarinus. The sequence goes on from CBFGUT010000146.1 coordinate 6,597, forward strand.
GGGCGTGCAGCACGATTTCCCGCATCTGCCAGGTGCGCGCCTGTGCCTCTTCTGCGCCAATATTCTCTGAGGCGACAGGATCCTGACCTGTCGCACAGCCCACCAGCCAGGCCCCTAACACAATCCCGCCAAGAGATTTCCACCACCGATTCATACTGCCCCCTAGTGTTCAACAATGGTCTGATACTAGCAGAGGATGCCAATATTTCACATTGACGATAAGAGAGGAAGTGTGGGGATTGGTTAAGGGTAGCGGAACGCTGAACGCGGAATGCAGAACGCAACGGCGTCTGACGATCGTTGAATCAATGATCGCCGATTCAATGACTCGCCATATTGATAACCACATTGCCCTGCTTGTGTCCCGCTTCCACGTAGTCATGGGCTTCGGGCAGGTTGTCCACTGAATATTCCCTGTCGATTACGGCTTTGATTTTGCCGTCTTGCATCCAGCCCAACAGTTTTTGAAAGTCCTCGGGTCGATGTGCGGCCAGTTCGAACAATACGGTTTTGTCGGTGGTTTTACCGATCCACACCCCGCGTAACATGCCCGTGGCTCTGGGATTGCCCAGCACATAGCGGCCTCCGGGGTTAAGACAGTCGATGCAGCGGCCAAAGTGGCTACCTCCCACTACGTCGATAATGACATCATAGCGCTGACCACGACGGGTAAAATCCTCGCGGGTATAGTCGATTGTTTCTTTGGCGCCCAGCGCACTGAGCAAATCCCGCTTGTCGGTGTGATCTACCGCGCTCACCTCAGCACCCAGCATATGCGCAATTTGTATCGCATAGGTACCGATGCTGCCACCGGCGCCGTTAATCAATACCCGGTCGCCCGGCTTTACCTGTGCCTTGGTGAGAAAGTGCAGGGCATTAATACCCCCCACAGGCAGAGTCACCACCTCAGCAAAACTCAGGCCTGGCGGTTTGTGATGAATGGCATGTTGCTCAGGCAGGCACAGATACTCTCCATAAGCGCCCATCTTCATAGTGGTGGGGCCAAAGACTTCATCACCCGGCTTGAATCTTGTCACCTGCTCGCCCACGGCCTCCACCACGCCGGCAAATTCCTGGCCCAGAATATTAATGCGCGGTCGCAGCACCCCCATATAGAGTCGTAACGGCAACCAAAGGAGCAGCGGAAACTTGAAAGTCCTGAGTTCACAGTCGCCCAGGGTCACCGTCGCGGCATGGACCCGCACACGAATCTCCTGCGGTCCCGGTTCGGGCGTGGCGACCTCCCGTCGCTGCATGACCTCGGTACCGCCATAGGCTGTACAGACAATGGCTTTCATAAATCCCCCCCAACCCTCGATTTTGGCTCCTGCGTCATTCTCGGCTTCCGTTCCCGACTCGGCTCTACCACCTACTTCCTGTAGGCGTACCTCCTGCATCCTTGCAATCGTGCCCCCGCAAGCGGGAGAGGGAGCTATTCTTTAACGATCAACGGAAAGCGATAGGATAGAAGTTCTTTCAACTATCGGGGAACTTTTTAACTCATTCCTATCCAATTCTGCGTTCTGCGTTCTGCGTTCTGCGTTCTGCGTTCTGCGTTCTG